>NZ_BAAAQB010000038.1:149348-186699 GCF_039531445.1 Arthrobacter humicola
GCGCACGATGCCCACGGTGGTCAGTTTGTCACCGTTCCAGTCGCCTGTGATGGGACGGTCTGTGCTGACCCCGAAGGCGATGAAGTTGGAGACCACGGGGGACTTGATCCGGTTGCTGAGCCACCATTCGCCGTTGCGCCACACCCCGATGCTGGTCTTTCCGTCGCCGTCCCAGTCGCCGACGATCGGCGTATCGGAGGGAATCCCGAATCCGGTGTACTCATTGACCACCGGATTGTTGACGTTATAGCTGACCTGGAAGCTGGAGTTGCGCCAGATGCCGATTCCGTCGCGGCCCGCGCCGCTCCAGTCGCCAACGATCGGGGTGTCGGAGCCGACGCCGAAGCCCACCACCTTCGTAATGGCCATGGTGTTGAGGTCATCGACGAGCCACCACATGCCGTTCCGGAAGATACCGATCCCGGCCCGGCCGTCACCGTTCCAGTCGCCGACCACGGGCTTGTCGCCCGGCATGCCGTAATTGAAGCAGCGCCGCGGGGCGGAGGGCATCTGCAGGCACCAGAACCCGTCCTTGAACCAGCCGGTGTAGGACTTGCCGTCGCCGGCCCACTTGCCGCTGAGCAGCGTGGCGCCGGGTATGAGGCCGATCGGGTAGGTGTCAGGCGTGGAGGCGAGTTTGCGGAGCTGGTCCAGCGAGCCGTTGAAGACGTTCTGATCGCCGGGGAACGTGGCCTTGACGGTCTGGGAAGCGTCGGCGTAGGCGTTGGCATACTGCCAGACGGTGTAGGTGGGCCATCCGCCGGGAACGGCCGGTGCATTGGTGTAGTAGGAGGCCAGCCACAGCGGGTTGGTCTGGCTGAATTCGCTGGTGTTGCCCAGGCAGTCGCGCCAGAAGTAGTAGCTCGTGTAGATCATGGCCTGTTTGTTGGTCATGCGGTACACGGTCTGGGTGAAGTCCCGGACCCAGGTGGCCAGCTGCCCCGGCGTGGCACCGTAGCAGCGGTTGAGGCCGGCGTAGGGGTTGTCCTCGATGTCCAGGACCGGGGGCATCGTGACGCCGTCGGCGGACCAGCCGCCGCCGTTGTTGACGAAGAACTGGGCCTGGGCGGCGCCCCCGGAGACATCGGGCCGGCCGAAGTGATAGGCCCCGCGGAGCAGGCCGACGGAACTCGCGCCCGTGTACTGGGCCCCGAATTGGCTGTTCACGTAGCTGGTGCCCTCGGTGGCCTTGACGTAGGCGAAGCGGGCGCCGTTGGCCTTGACGGAGGACCAGTTGACGCTGCCCTGCCACGAACTCACATCCAGTCCCAGAGGCTGCCCGCGGGTGTCCAGCGGCTGCTCCGCCACCCACGGCTCGGTCGCTTGGGTCACGGCGGCCTGTTGCGTCTTGGCCATCGCCGCCGAGGCCGACGCCGGATTCAGTCCGGCCCGCCCCATTGTCGCCTGGCCCTGTTGCGGGGCGGCCGCGGCTTCCGCCGTGGCCGCAGCGGACGACGGCGCCGCCGCTGCCGTCGAGGCCTGCGCCGTGGCTTGAGGGGTGGTGGCCGGGGCGCTGGCCTTCGCGGGGGCAGCCGCGCTGGTCGTCGCTGTCGGTTTGGGGGTCGCTGTAGGCGCGGCGGCGGTGGCGGTCGGGGAGGGGCTGGGAGCGGGTGCCGCAGATGCAGGGTTAGCCCAGGTCAGCGCCAGCGCGAAGGGAAGGCAGAGTGCCGCCGCGGTCCGTAGTTTGTGGATTTTGATAGTCGTCACCATTACTCCGGAGGATCTGGACAGAGGCCAAGATCACCCCCGTATGTGCGTAAAGAGTAACCAATTGCCCTCAGTGTTACCACTGTGGCCAATGTTGCTTTTGGTGTGTCCCGCGTCGGGACGGGAGAAAATCGTCAGCCGGTAAGCTGGCCTAATGCAGAAACTCCTCGTCACCGGCGGTGCCGGTTTCATCGGTTCCAATTTTGTCCACTACGTACTGGAGAACACCGACCACCACGTCACGGTCCTCGACAAGCTCACCTACGCGGGCAATGTGGAGTCGCTGGCGGGCCTTCCGGCAGACCGCTTCACGCTGGTGCAGGGGGACATCTGCGACGCCGCAGTGGTTGACGGCCTGGTCGCCGGGACGGACGTCGTGGTTCACTACGCGGCGGAATCCCACAACGACAACTCGCTGCACGATCCCCGCCCGTTCCTGGACACGAACATCATCGGGACGTACACCCTGATCGAGGCGGCACGGAAGCACAACAAGCGCTTCCACCACATCTCCACGGACGAGGTGTACGGCGACCTCGAGCTCGACGATCCGGAGCGGTTCACCGAGAACACGCCCTACAACCCCTCGAGCCCGTATTCCTCCACCAAGGCGGGCTCGGATCTGCTGGTCCGGGCCTGGGTGCGGTCCTTCGGCCTGCAGGCGACCATCAGCAACTGCTCGAACAACTACGGCCCGTACCAGCACGTGGAGAAGTTCATTCCGCGCCAGATCACCAACGTGATCGACGGCATCCGCCCCAAGCTGTACGGCAAGGGCGAGAACGTCCGGGACTGGATCCACGCCAACGACCACTCGTCCGCTGTCCTGGCGATCATCGCCAAGGGCCGGATCGGCGAGACCTACCTGATCGGCGCCGACGGCGAGAAGAACAACAAGGACGTCGTCGAGCTGATCCTCAAGCACATGGGCCAGGCGCCGGATGCCTACGACCACGTCGTGGACCGGCCCGGCCACGACATGCGCTACGCGATCGACTCCTCCAAGCTGCGCGACGAACTGGGCTGGGAGCCGAAGTTCTCCAACTTCGACGCCGGCATCGAAGACACCATCGCCTGGTACCGGAACAACGAGGACTGGTGGCGTCCGCAGAAGGCCGCGACCGAAGCCAAGTACAAGGAACAGGGCCAGTAGATCATGTCGATCGAGTTCTCGAAGAAGCTCACAGCACACGAAACCCCGATTCCCGGCGTCGTCCTGTACGACCTTCCGGTCCACGGCGACAACCGGGGCTGGTTCAAGGAGAACTGGCAGCGGGAAAAGATGGTGGCGCTCGGCCTGCCGGACTTCCGCCCGGTGCAGAACAACATCTCCTTCAACGAGTCGGCGGGCACCACCCGCGGGATCCACGCCGAGCCGTGGGACAAGTTCATTTCCGTGGCCACCGGCCGGATCTTCGGCGCCTGGGTGGACCTGCGCGAAGGCCCGACGTTCGGCGCCGTGTTCACTGCCGAAATGGATCCCAGCCAGGCCATCTTCATTCCCCGCGGAGTGGGGAATGCCTTCCAGACGCTGGAAGACAACACCGCCTACACCTACCTCGTCAACGACCACTGGTCCGCCGACGCCCAGGGCCAGTACACCTTCCTGAACCTCGCTGACGAGACCGCGGCCATCAGCTGGCCCGTGCCGCTGGAGCAGGCCGAGCTCTCGGACAAGGACAAGGCACACCCGCGGCTGGCGGACGTCACGCCGATGCCGCCGAAGAAGGTCCTCGTGGTCGGTGCCGACGGCCAGCTCGGCAAGGCCCTGCGCAAACAGTACGACGGCGACGCGTCCGTTGAATTCGCCGGCCGCGGCGAGTTCGACCTCGGCAGCGAGGACGCCTTCACCGGGCGCAACTGGAAGAACTATTCCGCGATCATCAACGCCGCGGCCTACACGGCGGTGGATGCCGCCGAGTCGGCCGAAGGCCGTGCGGCGGCCTGGGCGGTCAACGTCACGGCCGTGGCGCGGCTGGCCCGCACCGCCGTCGAACACGACCTCACACTGGTCCACGTGTCCTCGGACTATGTCTTCGACGGCACGCGCGCCACACACGACGAGTCGGAGCCCCTGGCGCCGCTGGGCGTCTACGGCCAGACCAAGGCCGCGGGCGACGCCGTCGTCAGCGTGGTGCCCCGGCACTACATCGTGCGCACGAGCTGGGTGATCGGCGAAGGCAACAACTTCGTCCGCACCATGGCCTCGCTGGCGGAACGCGGCATAGAGCCGTCGGTGGTGGACGACCAGATCGGGCGGCTGAGCTTCACGGAGGACATCGCCGCCGGCATCCGGCACCTGCTGGAGTCGGGCGCCGCGTACGGCGTCTACAACCTCAGCAACGACGGCGAGCCGCAGTCCTGGGCGGACATCGCCGCGGACGTCTACGAGCTCGCCGGCAAGCCGCGGGAGGCCGTGACGGGTGTCAGCACGGAGGAGTACTTCAAGGGCAAGGCCGTCTCGCCGCGCCCGTTGAACAGTGCCCTCGAGCTGGACAAGATCAAGGCCGCCGGGTTCGTCCCGCCGCTGTCCTCGGACCGGCTCAGGGCGTACATGGGGGCAACAGTTCCCCAGCACTGAGCGTTGGCCGTGCGGTTCAGCTAAGGATCAGCACGCGAAAAAGACCCGTTCACGCGCATGGCGTGGACGGGTCTTTTTGGTGCGGGCGCCGCGGGAGCCGCGGGAGCTGCGGGAGCCGCGGGCTCAGCCGGCCGCGGCCTCGGCAGCGGGACGCTTGCGGGCGCGCCTGGTCCTAGACGGCCACGGCCGCTTCGGGAGCAGAGTATGGCCCGGGAACAGGTAGCTGAACAGCTTCGAGGCGCAGAGCAGGACTGCCGCGGTGAAGGCCAGGGTGAGGACCTCCCAGGTCAGCGGCGGCTGCCAGCCCGGCACGGTGAACATGGTCTGCCAGTTGGCCGTTTCCTGGATGCCCACAACATAGCGCCGGAGAACGTTCACAAAGGCATAGGCGTGCGCGACGCAGCCGGCCACCAGCAGGATCCGGGCGATGGTCATGCTCTGCGGCCGCTGTCCGAACGGCCGGAACCGCATGGCGAGCCCGGCCGAGATGACCGCGATCGTGAACAGCGGCAGGCTGTACCGGCCCTGCCAGATGAAGCCGGTGGTGTTGATGAGGGCCGACTGCACCACGGCAGGGACCACCGCCAGCAATGCGACCGCCACCCAGAAGGCAGTCTGCAGCCGGTAGGGCCGGACCAGCATGACCGTGAGCATGAGCCCGATGAGCAACATGCTCCAGAACATCTGGACGGCCTGCGGAACCGGTGCGTCCAGCCACCCCGCAACGCCGATGTACTGGCCCACGAAGTCGAAGGACTTGTCCATCATCGTCAGGAACGCGTTGTACGGCCGCACCTCGCCGGCGACGTTGGAGATCCCGGCCGGGGCTTCGCCGGCCGAAGCCGGTGCCCGGAGCATCAGGAAATTCCACGCCACGCCCAGGACGATGCCCACAGTGGCCAGTGCGGTTACTGCCAGCACCACCCGGTTCCTGAAGATGGCGACGATGTCAGCGCGCCGGAAGAAGAGGCAGGCAACGATCGCGCCGCACAGCAGCCACAACAGGGATATGTTGCGGGTGTTCGCGAGAGTCGCGGCCGCGATGCCGACCGTCAGGATGCCCGGGCGGGCCCGCTCCAGGTGCCGCGAGTTCTCCAGCACGGACACCAGCCCGCAGAAGGCCGCCATGGAGGCCGCTATTTCCAGCGAATTCGGATTGATGCCGCTGCCCAGGAACAGGACCATCGGCGTCGTCGAAATGGCGGCCGCGACGAGCGGCCACTTGGGGTGGCGCAGCCGGTGCAGGGCCGTGAAACCGGCGGCGTAGAAGGCTGCGGACAGCAGACCGCTGACGATGCGCATGGCGTAGATCGCCGGGGCCCCGGACATGACGAGGCTGGGCAGCCCGACAAGCCAGTAGTAGAAGGGGTTGTACAGTCCGGCCGACGTCACACCGATGGTGAGGTCGTTGTCATCGAGGGGGATCGCCGGGGCGCAGCCTGCCGGTTTCGTCACCTGGAAGGGGAAGCACATCTGCGCCTGCACGTTGGCGATGTAGGACGGAACCTGCACATGGACGCCGTGGCCGTACGATTCGCCGGGGCCCGGGAAAAACTGGCCCCGGGATACTGCGGCCGCCTTGATGGTGTGCGAGGGTTCGTCCGGATAGGCCATGAGGGGGGTGGCCAGGATCCACAGGGTGATCAGGAGGGACAGAAGGGCGAAGACGGGAAGGAAGAAGCCCATGCCACCGCGGGTGGTTGCCGACAGCGCGAACCGCCGAGCCTTGCCGGGCCGGGCGCCGGGCACGGAGCCTGCTGGTGACGTGCGGGCCGCCTCGGTTGCGTGAATCACTGTGCGTCCCCGATCGTGTCAATCAGCTTTTTGGATTCCCGAATGGCCTCTTCGCTGGGAGAGGCGACACTGGCGAAGTACGTTGAGGACACCTGGCCGTCGGAACTGAGGACAAAAGTGCCCCAGGACTTTACGAGCGTGCTCAGTTGGTGGTTTGAATACTTACCGCAGAAGGCCTGGTAACCGACGACGCCGAGGGCGTAGCCCTGGTTGCTTGTCTCGGGCAGAGTGAATTCCACCCCGGTGGGCAGCGTCCGGGTGGTGCCCTCTTGGGCGGCAACCGCGGCGGAGTCCTTGGACATGCGGACGTAACCTCCGCCGAAGGAGAGCAAGGCGGTTTCGAAGCGGCTGCCGATCGAGCCGAGGTCCATGAACGCGATGCCGCCGGGGGTCTTGTCGACCTTGTCGGCAAGGTCGGAGTGCTTCTTGACGGTGACGGCGTTGCCGGTCTTCGGCCAGGTGGCGGATACGCCCGAGGTCCAGGCGGGGTCGGCGCTGAGGTACTTTGTGGCCGCTTCCGTTTCCACGCTGGGCTCCGTGGCCACGATGGGGGCGATGTCGTCCGAGGGGAGGGTGATGTCGGGGTTGATGTCCGCGATCTCACGCGCGTCCCAGCGGGTGATGGAGCCGGAGAAGATCCCGGCCAGGACTTCGCGGGTCAGCTTGACGTTCCGAAGGCTCGGATTGTTGAGCGCGACGCCGATGGAGGTCACGGAAACGGGAACGGAGAATGCGCCCGCCGGCCCGCACACATCCTTGGTCTGGTTCTGCTGTTCCGGTGTCAGAGGACCGTCCAGTGCGGCGAAGTAGGCTTGGCGGGTGGCCAGGGCCCTTAGTCCGACGTCGGATCCGTCCGGGGAGTAGTTGAGCGACGTGGCGGTGAGTTCCTTGCTCCAGGCGTTGCTCCAGGCCTCGATCGGCCCCTTCTGCACGGGGGTTCCGATCGCGGTGAGGGATCCCCGGACGTCGCTGACGGGCGTTCCTCCGGAGCAACCGGTCACTCCGATTCCCAGCAGCAGAATGCAGGCGAGAACTCCACCTGTGGACCGATTGCGCAAAGAATTTCCCTTCCCGTTCCGGAATGCCTCCGAAACCGTTCCTTATTACCCTAGCCGGTCCCGTGGTGTCGAGGGGTTGCCGGAACACGTCACCAGAGTCTGCAAGGCACGCGGTGCTGGTCTAGACTTGCCGGATGTCCCGGTGGATGAAAGCGCCCGGACACATCAACGATTACAGGCGGTATGTTCGAACAATGGGGATTGAATTGTGAGCCTTGCTCACCGCATGAAGACCCTTGTGCGCGACGGCTTCCTGGTCAAGTTCCTCGTGGTGGGAGGGCTTTCCTTCGCCATCGACCTCGGAATTCTGGCCCTCCTTCATGAGGTGGGCAACGTCGATCTGTGGATTGCCACCCCGATCGCCTTCCTGACCAGCCTGGTCTTCAACTTCTTCGTCCAAAAGAACTTCACGTTCCAGTCCGGCGCCCGGGCCCACGTCAGTTTCATCAAATACGGGGCACTTGTGGCGTTCAATGTCGTGGCAACAGACGTGATCGTCAATCTCGCCGCAGGGGCCGGCCAGTCCTACGCGCTCGGCAAGGTCATTGCGACCATCGCCACGACCGCCTGGAACTTCCTGCTCTACAAGCACTGGATCTTCAAGCCCGCGCCGGAGCATGACGGCGACATCGTCGACCTCGACGCCTCCGCGACCCCTGCCAGCGGCCCTCATCATCGGGATTAGCTAAGGCTGCTTCCGTCGTTGATGGGCTCCCCGGCCGGGGCCTGGCCGGGCGACAATTGGCGGTACAGCAGGACTCCCGCCACGGCTGTCACGGCCAGATAGGCAAGAGCCAGGGGAAGCCAGCCCAGCGGCGGCTCCCACTTGGTTGCCCCGAACATGTCCGCCCAGTTGGCTTCGGTGGAGATTCCGACTCCGTACCTGCGCAAGGCATTGGCGAACACCGCGGTGTGCGCGGCCGCGGTGAGCCCGATCGCCCACATCGTAATTCTCCGCGCGAAGAGCGAGTCGGGGAACCGGAGGAAGCGCAGGGCCAGTCCCGCGGCCAGGAGCATCGGGACAATCACGGGCAGAAGGTAGCGGCCTTGCCAGATGTAGCCCAACTCCGTGACCACCTGAGCCTGAAGGATTGGCGGGATGGCGATCGCCGCGGCGAGCAGCACGATGAATCCGAGCCGGGGGCGCCACGGCCTGACGGACACCGCTGCGACCATGAGCGCCCCGGTGAGGCAGGACCACCAAAAGTAGACGCCGGTGGGACCGTTGGTGTCCAGCCAGCCGAGCTGGGCCACGTAGGAGGCCGCGATGTCGAATGTCCGCTCAACCATGGTGCCGAAGGCTTGCTCCGGGGTGACGGTACCGGGAGTGCCCAGCAGGCTGGCGAGGGTGTTGGCTGTCTTGAGCCACAGGAGGCCGAGGGCCGCCGCGACGGCAATCAGGGTGGCCATGGCCAGGACGAGCTTGTTCTTCACCAGGAGCAGTAGATCCCGGGGCGGGAACATGAGCAGGGCGGCAATGACAGCCAGGGCAAGCCACAGCAGTGACAACGCCCGGGTGTTGGCCAGGACGGCGGCAGCGACCCCCACAACAACGATGTTGAACCGGAACCGGGACAGCTCCCGCACGTTCTCAAGCACGAGGCACAGGTTGACGAACACTGCTGAGGTGGTGACGATCTCCAGGGCATTCGGGTTGATGGACCCGCAGAGGTAGAGAACCATGGGCGTGACGGCGATCCCCGCGGCCGCGACGGGCCAGCGCCGGTTGGCGAACTGGGTGGTGGCGAGGAGCGTGGCAGCGAGGAACAAAGAGCACAGCAATCCGCTGAGGATCCGCATGGCGTAGATGGCCGGCTCGCCGCTCAGGATCGTGGAGGGCAGGCCCACCACCAGGTAGTACAGGGGGTTGTAGTTGCCGGCCGACGTGCCGGCCGTCGTCGGCTGCCGGTCCGCGGAATCCAGCCCGGGGGAGCAGTCAGCGGTGACGATCACTTTGAAGGCGAAGCAGGTTAGGGACTGGGTGTCGGCGATGTACTTGGGCACCACCACCTGAAGCTGTTCGCCCTGGGTCTGTCCGGACGTGCCGAGGAACTGCCCCCGGGCCACGGCGGCGGCCTTGATCGTGTGGGCCGGCTCGTCGGGGACCGACATCAGGGGAGAGGCAAGGCTCCACAACGTGCTGAACATCGACAGGATCAGGAAGATCATGCAGAAGCGCAGGACCGGTGCGGGGGGCTTGGACTGCGCCGGATTCGCCTGGCGGGGCCGCTGCGCTTTGCGCAAGGGAAGACTCATGGATTCAGTGCACCGTTTCACAGTGATGAGACGCGTCCAGCGCCCTTGAAGCGCCCCGCCGGAAAACTGCTCATGAAGATTCGCGCAGAACACCGCGTCGGGACGCCGGGGCCCGTCTGTCCCCCGTCGATCGTAGGGCCACCAGGCACCCGGTACAAAAGCGCTGTCCGCCCGACCGACCGCTCCGACTCGGTCCGGCCGTGAGGCCAATGAGCCTGCTGTGACCGGTGAGAAAGATGTTATTTCGCGACGGTGGCGGTTATCCACATAAGGCCGCCGCACCCCTTGTCCGGCCGGGCAGTGCCGCCTAGGTTTAAGCCACTTTCATCGCCTCGGCAGTGGGGCGTCAGTCATATTGGGGGCCACATGGAGGCTGTGCGCATTGTCGAGGACGAGGTCCGCGAGCTGATCCGCCGGCGCGGCCTGGACCCCCTGCGGCAGTCCGGGGAGGTCCGGCGCCTGGTCGAAGCGGCGGTCAGCGACTACGACGAGCGGGCCTTGCTGGCGCCGCTGCCTCCACTGGGGCCGTTGGAGTCGGCGCGGAGATTCGTCTACGACGCCGTGGCCGGCTTCGGCGCGCTGCAGCCCCTTCTGGACGATCCGGGCATCGAGGAAATCTGGCTCAATGCGCCCAGCGAGATCTATGTGGCGCGCAACGGCGAATCGGAGCTGACTTCTGTGTCGTTGACGGACCAGCAGGTCCGGGACCTCGTGGAACGGATGCTGAAGAGCTCCGGCCGTCGGCTGGACATGTCCTCCCCGTTCGTGGATGCGGCGCTCCCGGACGGCTCACGTCTGCATGTGGTCATCCCGGATGTCACCCGGCGGCACTGGGCCATCAATATCCGCAAGTTCGTGGTCAAGGCCAGCCGGCTGGAGCACCTGGTGGAGCTGGGAACGCTGACCCCGCAGGCGGCCAGGTTCCTCGGTGCTGCCGTCGCCAGCGGCCTCAACATCCTGGTCTCGGGCGCCACCCAGGCCGGCAAAACCACCATGCTGAACTGCCTCGCGGCGAGCATCGGCACCCGTGAGCGGGTCATCACCGTGGAGGAGATCTTCGAACTGCAGTTTCCGCTCCGCGACGTCGTGGGGCTGCAGTGCCGGCAACCGAACTTGGAGGGGCAGGGGGAAATTCCGCTGCGGCGGCTCGTCAAGGAGGCCTTGCGCATGCGGCCCGACCGGCTCGTGGTGGGGGAGGTCAGGGAGGCTGAGAGCCTTGACATGCTCATAGCCTTGAATTCGGGTCTTCCCGATTATTGGTCAAGCACATCACAGGATAGGCTGGTCCGATGCCGCGCACAGCCTTCATCTACTGCCGAATCAGCAACGACAAAACGGGTGCAGGACTCGGCGTCCAGCGCCAGGAGGACGACTGCCGCGAGCTGGCGGAGGCGAAGGGATACACGGTCGTTCGCGTCTTCGTGGACAACGACATAAGCGCATACTCGGGAAAGCCCCGTCCGCAGTACAACGCCATGATAAAAAGGGTGGCAGTCGGGGAAGTTGATGCCGTGTTCTGCTGGCACCCTGACAGGCTCCACCGTCGCCCGGTGGAGCTTGAGACTTACATCGACGTGTGCCGTGCTGGTAAAGCCCTCACGCACTCCGTCAAGGCGGGGGAGATGGACCTCTCCACCGACTCGGGCCAGCTCGTTGCCAGGATGCTCGGGGCGGCGGCACGGTACGAATCAGATACCAAAGCAACCAGAATCCGAAGGGCGTCCGAGCAATCGACGCGTGCCGGAAAATGGACAGGGGGGACCCGTCCGTTCGGATGGACCATCACCGGTGGTGTGCCTGAGCTTCACACCATCGAATCCAAGGCACTTGCGGATGCTTGTATGCGGGTTCTTCGGGGAGACAGTCTGGGATCCATCATCCGTGAGATGAACAATGCGGGCATCTTGACCACTCGCGGTAACCAATGGGGATATGCCCAGTTGGCGCAGGCGTTGGAGCGGCCACGCAACGCGGGGCTTGCGGACCTGCATGGCGAGATTGTCGGGCCTTCCACGTTCCCTGCGATTGTTTCTGAGAACGTATGGCGAGGCGTCTGTGCCGTGCTGAGTGACCCTTCCCGCAGGCGTTCGCAGTCGAACAAGGCGGTCCACTTGCTGGCGGGCATAGCCCAGTGCCACTGCGGCGGATACGTTCGGTCTGGGACTGTGACAACCCGAACCGGTGACAAGCGCCGCATCTATCGGTGCAGTGTGCGTGGCCCTGGCCATGTCAGCAAGGGGATCGAGTACGTGGACAAGGTCGTCAACGAACTAATCGTCGCTGTTCGAGCCGCGCAGGACCGGACTAAGGCGGCGGATGCTGGCCCCGATCCTGAAGCGGAGCGGCTGGAGCTGGAGGCTACTGCCCTGCGGAAGCGGCAGGAAGAGGCGGGCATGCAGGCCGCTCTAGGCCAGATACCGATGCACATGCTTGGAACCATCAACTCGGTCATCGAGAAGGAATTGGCTGCCGTCACCACTGCCATGGCCCGGCTAGAGGAGACGGCTGCCCGACGGCCGCCGACAGAGATATTGCCCATCCCAGCCGATTCGCCCTACGCACGGGAGTGGGCGGGCATGCACATTGATGATCGGCGGGACTACCTTCGAGGCATCTGCAATGTGGTACTGCTTCCGCACGGCAAAGGCTCCACAAAAGTTTTCAACCCCGACACTGTCCAGCTTGTGATTAAGGCCCCCGGAGAGGGGCCAGGACCGATGAACTCTCGTGAGATAGAGCGACTTGCGGCGTCCGCTTCTTTGGAGTCCGCCGGGACCGGAACCTTCGTCACTTTCCCAGTCGACGGTGAATTGGTCAGCTTCCAGATAGCGGATGCTCCTACCAACCCAACCGACGATGAGGGGGTTTGGCTCCAACGCCTAATGCCGCTGGACGACAGTGGCAGGGCGCGCCTCCAGCGAGTCCTCGACACGCGGGCCGCCCTTAACGCGTAGGCGCCCCAGCAGGGCGTCAGTGGGCCAATCCCTCACTGTGACTTCGATAGGGCCTTAAAACCGCTCCCAGCACCCCAGACGGGCAGGCCGAAGGTGAGCCGGCCTTTGGGGTCAAGAGGTCGTCGCTGTGTCTTTCATGCGGCGATAGAGCGTAGCCCTGGACATACCCAGATCCCGCGCCACCTGTGCTGCCGGTTCCCCTGCCTCAATCAGGCGGGCCGCATTCCTAACCTGGCTGTCGGTGAACTGGGCTTTACGTCCCCCCAAGTCCTTACCCGCCGCCCGTCGCTTGCTGACGCTGTCGTTGATGCGCTCACGCTTGATGTCCAGCTCCATCTGCCCCAGCGCGGCCATGACGGTAAAGACCATCTGCCCTGTTGGCGTGCTGGTGTCCACGTCGCCGCCGCCTAAGTTGAGTACGCGGAGCCCCACTCCGCGTGCTCTCAGGTCATCGGCCAGTGCCAGCATGTTGTGGGTGGACCGCCCCAAGCGGTCCAGCGTCGTGATAACCAACGTGTCGCCACCGTGCAGTGCTTCCATAGCCTTAGTAAGGCCAGCACGTTCCGCCCTGCCCCCGCTCACCCCGTGATCCAAGTACAGATCATCCCGTCGTACCCCTGCGGCCAACAGGTCTTGTTCCTGCCTGTCCGTGTCCTGGGCCCTGGTCGAAACCCTCGCATAGCCGATCAGCTTTCCCATGTTTCCTGCTCCTTGATGTGTCTTGCAACAGTATTTAATTACATCGAACTTAATTGGTACTTGCGAGACATGCAAGCAAGACACTTAAGTCTGGTCTTTTAGCGGTCGATGTGTCTCACAACCAAAGTGTCTTAAATCCCATGGGTTGCGAGACGGTCAGGTCTGCGCCAGCCGTGAGACTGCCCAAGCGGGCGCCTCCCACACGGTCTACCTTCGAGTGCGGTTGACGTACCCCACTGACTACAACCCGACGATGCACTGAACTTCCTAGCCACCCCTATCGCCCTGCCTGAACTGAGGCTGTCCCAGCTCCTCCTGGTCGCCGTCGTGTCGTCAACAACCACGACAAGCACGACAGCCCAGACAGGTAGGCGAGGCTGTTCCAACAGCCCTGTGGAAGGGTGGGGGGCATACCCTTCGACCTCCCGCGCCTTGTCCGGAGGTGGATAGCGGTTTTTATTGCGCACGGGTTACAGGGTTTTTCCGGGGCGCGTGGGCAATGAAAGACCAAAGCGCTCGGCGAAGGCTCTAACCGCAAGGTTCTCGGCGGCAGCCCAGTTTATGTTGCGCTTGGGCCGCCTCTTGCGTCTCTCGTTTTCGCTCCGGCGGACGGGCTCCAAGTGGGATGGGTTCACGCACGCTGGATTTCCGCAGAAGGCGTGGTCCAGTTCGTATCGGGGCCGGTGGCCTCCGACGAGAAGGTCCCAAATGACGCGGTGGGCCATCCATGAAACCTGGTTGGCGCCCTCAGGGACAAAAGCCCCGTAATTTCCCTGCACTCCACCGATCCATACCCAGCAGCCGTTGATGTCCTTGATGCTGCCCCCGAGGCGGCGAACATTCATGTCTTCGATTTCAGGGGTGGGGCGTAGGTGTTCGACCTCGTGCAAGCGGCAGAAGAATAGCTTCTTGCCTTTACGGGCCATACTCCGACCGCCGTCGTATTTGAACTCTCGGCAGCCCGGCCACTGGCAACGCCAGTGCTTGTTCCTGTCGTACCACTTCGCGTAGTGGGCGGGACACCAGTCCCGGCGTGTTGCCTCTTCCGCACAGCGGACGCCCGCGTCACGCTTCGTGCACCGTCCAAGGGTTTTCTTCCGGCCCATTGGGCACTCCAATCACACGTCGGTCGCGCACCAAGGCGCGCAACATTAAAAGTGTGGTTGTGGAATCAAGCTGAGCTCGGGAGCCCGTGCAGTGGCTGGGAAATCAAGCGACTGCCAGCCCTGAGCTACCCCGCCGCATTATTAGCAAAGGCGGAATGGCCGGTGTCAATCATACATGGGGCGCGGAGCCCCAGCGGAGCGGCCAATGCCTAGGCGTTGGAGGGGGATTGCCTGACGCCGGGCCGGGAGTAACGTCGGTAAAAAGCAAAGCTGAGATAGATTCTCCGTAAGCCAGACACAATCATCGGGGGAAGCATGTCATCCAAGCAGGTCTCAGTCGACGCAGTCGCAGCCTACGTTCAGCAGGTTGCCACGCTGGCAACCAACTCCATTGCCCGAGAGCACAGTTACCGCCCCGCGTTGGTACAAATGTTCAACGCCCTCGCGACCGAAATCGAAACCTTCAATGACCCCGCGAGGTCATCGGAGGGGCAACCGGATTTCGTCTACGTCCAGAAGTCGAACGCGGAAATAGTTCGGGGGTATGGCGAAGCCAAGGATCTTGGGGACGATCTGGACCGCGTGGAGAAGTCTGAGCAGCTGATTCGGTACGCGGGCTACGATCAGCTCATCCTGACGAATGAGCTTGAGTTTCGTTTCTACCGCGAGGGGCAGAAGTACTCGAGCGTTCACGTCGCACAACTGTCAACCGATGGTCTTGTTGAACCGCTGCCGGCGAACTTCTCCAAGTTCATTGACGAGTTCCTGGCGTTCATTGACCAGCCTCCGGTGAAGATAACCTCCGCGACAAAGCTGGCCATAAGTATGGGTGGCAAGGCGCGGCGCGTGAGGGACTTCGTGATTGATGCCCTCGGCGAAGACGTGTCAGAAGACGACGAACTCTTGAAGATCTATTCCGTGGTCGAGAGAAACCTTGTAGCGGGGATGAGTCACGAAGACTTCGCAGACATGTATGCGCAGACTCTGATCTACGGACTCTTCTCTGCCCGGTACAGCGACAAGACCTTGCAATCGTTCTCCAGGCAGGAGGCAAGAGATCTCATTCCAGCCTCGAGCCACTTCCTACGGACGTTCTTTGACCACGTGGCCGGTCCTGGTTTCGCCCAAGGGCTGGCCCAGATTGTCCAAGAGATGTGTGAGGTATTGGTTGTCAGCGACGTAGCCAAGATTGTCCATCGCCAGTTGGCCACTGACGATGACGAGTCCGGCCGCGACCCTATCATTCACTTCTACGAGGATTTTCTGCGTGAGTACGACGCCGGACAGCGCAAGAAACGCGGCGCCTACTACACCCCCACCCAAGTCGTTCGTTTCATCGTGCGAGCAGTGGACTCCGCTCTGATCAACGACTTTGGCATTACCGAGGGCTTGGCTGACAGCAGCAAGCGCCCGCTGACCGTACCCACGCAACCCGCCCTGACGCGCAAGCCTGGCAACATTAAGCGCTCCCGCAGTACGTCCATGACGGTAGACATACACAAGGTTCAGATTCTGGACTTCGCCACCGGAACGGCCACGTTCCTCAACGAGGTCATCAAGCATGTACATAAGGGGTTCAAGGGGCAGGAAGGAATCTGGCCCTCCTACGCGGCCGAGGATTTGGTTCCGAGACTCAACGGGTTTGAACTCATGATGGCGCCCTACGCCATTGCTCACATGAAGCTGGGGATGACGCTGAACGATTTAGGCGTCTCGGCGCCGAGTCGTTTCCGCGTGTTCCTGACGAACACGCTGGAACGTCCCCGCGGTTTGAACCCCGACCTTTTCCAGTTTGGTCTTTTGGAAGCCTTGACCGAGGAATCGGAGGCTGCTTCGGAGATAAAGGAACAGCGGCCCATTATGGTGGTAATTGGTAACCCACCGTATTCGGGAGAATCGTCAAACAACTTTGCGTATGCCAACCAGTTCTCAAGTAAATACAAGGTTGAGCCCGGCGGCAAGATTCCTTTGCAGGAAAGGAATTCTAAATGGCTCAATAATGACTACGTTAAGTTCATTGGATTTGCAGAGGATTTGATCACGAAGAATGGCGAAGGGGTCATTGGCGTAATCACCGACAACAGCTATCTCATGAGCCCCACGTTCCGGGGGATGCGTTGGCACCTGGCAAACACGTTTGATCGACTGGTGGTGCTCGATCTTCATGGCCGCAAGATCGCGGGGGATAAGCCAGACGCCATGAGTCAGGACCAGAATGTCTTCGACATCATGCAAGGCGTGTCTATTCTCATCGCTGTCAAGAACGGGGCCAAGCCCAAGGGTGAACTGGCCGACGTGTTGCATGGAGAACTCGTGGGGAGTCGAAAGGACAAGTTCACCGCGCTGGAAGCGGACAACATAACTTGGGAGAAGCTTGACCTGGATGAGAAGTCTGTCTACTTCAAGCCAACCGGAGGCGGCAAGCCTGCCGATTCCAACTCGGGCATCGCCCTCAACGAGATTTTCAATGTGTACAGCGTCGGAATCGCCGCGGGGCGCGACGCTATCACTATTGGCCGAACGAAAGCTGAGCTCAGTCACCGACTTAAAGACTTCGTCTCGAGGACAGCAGCCGACACGAAGCTTCGTTACAAGATAAAGAAGGAAGGGCAGGACTGGACCGTCGCTTCCGCGCAGGCGGACATTGGTCAAAGCGTCGATGACTCAAAGATCGTGCCCATCCTGTACCGGCCCTTCGATACGCGTTACACGTACTACACCGGCACGGCGGGAGGGATCCACACCAGGCCTCGGGACGAAGCGAGCCGTCAGATGATCGGACACGATAATTTGGCGCTGTGCTTCAACCGGCGGATTGAGCAGAACCGGCCTTTCGCAGACGCCTTCGTCACGAAGGACATCATCCAGTTCCACTCAATGAGCATCAAGGAGAGCAACTACTTCGCGCCGCTGTACGTCTACGATGCTGGAGGAAGCCAGCATCCCAACTTCAAGCCGCAGGCACTGGCCCGCCTCTCTAAGAACCTCGCAACTAAGCCGACTCCGCGTCAGGTATTCGCATACATGTACGGGGTGTTGAACGATCCTACTTACAGAGAAGTCAACTATCCCGTTCTCCGATTGAACTACCCGGTCATTCCCATTCCAACAGAGGACGCGGTGTTCGAGCTGTATAGGGTCTATGGCGAACGGTTGATTGAGCTGCACACTATGGCGGCCTCCGACCTCAAGGACTTTGACACGACATACCCCATCGCAGGAGACAACCTGGTCACCCGTTATGAGCACAATGACGACAAGGTTTGGATAAACAAACACCAGTACTTCGGAAACATATCTGCTGAAGACTGGGATTATTTGGTTGGTAGTTATTCGCCTGCTTTGAAATGGTTGAAGGATCGGAAGGGCCAAGTGCTGACTACTGCTGAATTGGGCCATTATCAAAAGCTGATTAAGGCAGTCCGTAAGTCCGTGGCAGCGATGGTGGAATTTGAGTCCCCTCTGAGAGAAGAAGTCGTCGCTATTCCTGACGGCTCCTTAGTTGATTCCATGAGCTAACACCGGAGCGGACCTCAGGGAAGTGGGTGGTGGATGACGCCCTGCTCAGCCATGCGAATGGGTTGAGCAGGGTAGGGAAGCGCTCCCTGTCAGCTCCCGTCCGGCTACCGACGACGAGGAAACTTACCGTAGTTCGTGCCTGAAGTTGTACTGCGCCTCAACGATGTCCGGGCTTCCCGGGATGTGCACCGTCCATGCAAACTCCGCACATGACGCCGTGACGAAGATTTGCACGCTGCCGTTGCTCGCCGGCGACAACATTTCCAGTGCCTTCGTGGTTCCCACGGTGGCGTCCTGCATCGACCTGGTGGTCCACTGCAGCCGGCACGCCAACGGGCGCCGACAGGTCACCGAGATCCTGTCGCTGGGCCGCCGCGTGGAAAACGGAATCATCGAATCCTCCATGGTGTTTACGATGTCGGACGGGCAGCTTCTTCCGAAGGCCAACTCGATGCCCGCCGCGGAAAAGTTCGCCCGCTCCGGCTATGACGTCGCGGCGCTCCTGGAGCCGCGCTAATGGCGCCGCTCCTGGGGATGCTGGGCGGGGCCGGACTTCTCTTGATCTGGTGGTCCGCGTGGGAGCAGCCCGGGAGCTCCGGGCGCAAGTCCCGGACCAGCAGGGTTGAGGATCTGCTGCGGACGGCGGGCATCGAAAAGGTCAGCGCGGCAGGCCTGCTCGCCTCGTGCCTCGGGGTCGGCGTATTTACAACCCTGGCCTTCTTCGCAGTGACAGCGTCGTGGCCGATCTCGGGATGCTTTGGCCTGTTTGGCGGCTGGCTGCCGATGGCGATCGTCCGGTGGCGTGCAAGGAAGCGCACGGCCGTCCTCCGCCAACTCTGGCCCGACGTCGTAGACCACCTCCGGTCAGCCATCAGGGCCGGCCTGTCACTGCCCGAGGCCCTGATCCAACTTGGCGAGAAAGGCCCCGTGGAGCTTCGCCACGTGTTCGTGGACTTCGGCTCCGACTACCGTTCCGGAGGTCAGTTCGATCCCTCGCTCACCCGGCTCAAAGAACGCCTGGCCGATCCCGTGGCGGACCGGATTGTCGAGGCGCTCCGGCTCACCCGGGAGGTGGGCGGCTCTGATCTCGGGCGACTTCTCGGCACCCTCGCCGAGTTCTTGCGTGAGAGCGCCCGGACCCGGAGTGAGTTGGAGGCCAGACAGTCCTGGACCGTCAACGCCGCCCGGCTGGCCGTCGCGGCGCCCTGGATTGTGCTGGTGCTGCTGGCCAGCAGGCCCGAGGCCGTGATGGCCTACAACACCGCGGCCGGGGCGGCGGTCCTACTGGGCGGTCTGGCTGTCTCTTTGATTTCCTATGCCATCATGTTGCGGATCGGGGCGCTGCCGGAAGAGCAGCGGGTGCTCCGATGACCGGGCTGATGGCGGGTGCCACGGTATGCGGCTCAGTCCTCGGGGCCGGACTCTGGCTGTTCCTCGTGCGGCTTCCCTTCATGCGTCCGACGACGTTCGTCGAACGTATCGGTCCGCAATTGAGAACCCACAACCTGGAATCCCGGCTCCTGCGGACCGCCCCGCGCAATGTCACGCCGTTCGGGCCGCTGGAAAGGATTCTGCGCCCGGCGATCCGCGACGGCGTCAGATCACTAGGCCGAATTAACTTTGGTGCGACGGCCTTGAACCGCAGGCTTGCCCGCGCCGGGAGCGCCAAAACGGCGGTGGACTTCCGGGCCGAACAGCTCGTGTGGGCGGCCGGCGGCTTTGTCCTCGCCGTCGGCGTCGTGGCGCTCGCCGGCAGTCTTGGCCGCTTCAGCCCGTTCGTTGCGGTGGTGGCCGTCGTGGGGAGCGCCGTGGGCGGGTTCCTGCTCCGGGACTACCTGCTGGGAGCGCACATCAAGAAAAGGGAGGCGCTGATGATGGCGGAGTTTCCCAGCATCGCCGAACTCATGGCCCTCGCTGTCAGTGCCGGGGAAAGCGCCACCGGTGCGCTGGACAGGGTCTGCCGCAGCGCCCGGGGCGAGCTCTCGCACGAATTCAGCCGCGTCCTCTCCGAGACCCGGGCCGGGAAGCCCCTCGTGGAGGCCCTGCGGGAGTTCTCGGCCAGGACGGACCAGGGACCCCTTCTCCGTTTCGTCGACGGAATGATCGTGGCCGTGGAGCGCGGAACACCCCTGGCCGACGTCCTACGCGCGCAGGCACAGGATGTCCGGGACACAGCCAAAAGGGAGCTCATGGAGTCCGCCGGCAAGAAGGAGATCGGGATGATGGTGCCGCTCGTCTTCGGGGTGCTTCCGCTAACAGTCATCTTCGCCGTGTTCCCCGGCCTGGCCGCCATCAGTCTCGGACTCTAGGAGCCGCCAGCCCAGCCTGGACGCGGCGCAGACGGCGAGGCCTTGCAGGCCATAAGGACGGAATTCAAAAAAAGCCATACGACGACGGAAGAGGATACGAAGAACGTCCCGCGGTCCGGGACTTGCCGGCCCGGATGCGGTGCCAGGTTCTGCACCGAAGCAGCACCAGGATTCAGGCACGAAGCGCAGGAAACCAGATGCACCAGATCGACAACAGCACCGGAAAGACAGAAGCAGCGGAAAGACAGAAGCACGAAACAAGAGAGATCAGGCACGAGAAGAACGAGGAAAGAGGACACCGTGAAGAACTTCGGAACCCGGATGGCATTGATGGCGCTGAGCATGGTGACGTGGCGGTCTGTCGCGTCGCGGCTGCGGCCGGGGGACCACCGTGCCCCGGTAGCAGACCATCCGGAGCGGGGGGATGTGCCCGGCTGGGTGATGATCACCCTTATGTCCGCCGTCCTCGTGGCAGCCCTTCTGGCCCTCGCCGGTCCGGCACTGGAGGGGCTCTTCAACCAGGCCATGGATAAGGTCGGACAGTAGCAGGTGGCGGCACAAGGCGCGGGGCACGGCACCGGGCTCCGGCGCATCACAGACCGTGAGCGTGGGGCCGCCGTGGTGGACTTCGTGCTGATCGGCGCGCTGCTCACGTTGTTCTTCCTCGCGATCGTCCAGCTCACCTTGGTCCTCCATGTGCGGAACACGCTGATAGACGCCGCCGCCTCGGGGGCCAGATACGGCACGCTGGCGGACCGCAACTCCGGGGATGCCCGGGACCGTACGGTCCAGCTGATCACGGCGGCGCTGAACCCCGATTTCGCCCGGGACGTGGCCACCAGCGAGTCCACGTACCAGGGCATCCGCACGCTGGAAGTCACTGTCCGTGCGCCCTTGCCGGTCATCGGCTTTATCGGTCCACGGGCGCTCCTGGAGGTGAAGGGCCATGCGGCCATCCAGCCGTAACGGCGCAGCGCCCCGCCCAGTCCGGGGCGTCCCCGGGGGAGACGGCGTCTCTCGGGACCTCAGCGCCGGGCCGGAACAGGGGAGTGCCGTGATCGAGTTCGTCTTCCTGTCCATGCTGCTGATGGTGCCCCTCGTGTACTTCATCATCACCGTGGGCCAGATCCAGGGCGGCTCGTTCGCTGTGGTTGGCGCCGCGGACCAGGCCGCCAAGGCCTATGTCGCCCAGCCGGACGCGGCAAGCGGCCGGGCCGCTGCCGAGCAGGCCGTGCTGCTGGCGCTCGCCGACTACGGGCAGCCGCCGGAGAACGCCAGCATCGACACACGCTGCGAGCCCGCGGACTGTCTGGCTCCCGGCTCGGCGGTGACGGTCACCGTTCACCTCGCCGTGCCGCTGCCCTTTGTGCCCTTCAGCGATGTGCTTCATCTCAACGCGAGCCAGCTCAGCGCCTCGGCAACCCAGCTGGTGGGAAGGTTCCGGTGAAAATCCACGTCGGCGCATGCCAGCATCCAGCCAGGAGCCCGTCCCGCCCGCAGGAGGGCCAGGTGCTGGTGCTGAGCATCGGGTTCGTCGTGATTGCCCTGCTTGTCGCGACCGTCGTCATTGCCGCTTCCAGCGTCTACCTCGAACACAAGAAACTGCTCTCGCTCGCGGACGGCGCCTCGGTGGCCGCAGCGGACAGCTTCACGCTCGGGCAGCTCGGCAACGCCGGCGGCACGCCATCCGCCGTATTGAGCGGTACCAGGGTGCGCAGCGCCGCCGTCGACTATCTGAGCCGCAACGGCGCCTTCGGTCGCGTCAGCGGCCTCAGTGTGGCGCCGTCCACGGGCAGCCCGGACGGTGCCACCGCCGTCGTGGTGCTCAGCGCTGCGGTCCACCCGCCAGTGGTGAACTTCCTGGTGCCCGACGGCATCCGGATCGAGGCGACGTCGACAGCGCGGTCCCGCCTCAGCCGCTGACCTGCCAACCCCCTGCAGCGCTGACCCGCATCCCCAACATCCCGGTTGCCCTATCAGTAGATGCGGCCAACCGGGGCCGATAGCAGCCCCAAGTGACAGGGCATCCGGGAGGGGAAGGGGCCGCGGTGAGGGCCAGGGGGCTAGGACACATAGCGTAGGCTTAAAAAACCATGGCAAACATTGATTTTCCCGCTGAAATCCGCGCGCTGCGGGCCACCTATGCGTCCATCGAGAACGTCTCGAACGTCGAGGCGCTCAAGGAAGACATCGCCGAGCTCAGCGAGCGGGCCGGTGAACCCAACCTGTGGGACGACCCCGCCGCGGCGCAGGTCATCACCTCGAAGCTCTCGCACAAGCAGTCCGAGCTCGAGCGCCTCAACAAGCTGGCGGCCCGGATCGACGACCTCGAAGTCCTCGTGGAGCTCGGCCAGGACGAGGACGACGCCGATTCCATGGCCGACGCCGCCGCGGAGCTGGAATCGGTCCGCAAGGCGCTGGGCGAGCTCGAAGTGGTCACGCTGCTCTCCGGCGAGTTCGACGAGCGCGAAGCCGTGGTGACCATCCGGGCCGGAGCTGGCGGCGTGGACGCGGCGGACTTCGCCGAAATGCTGCTGCGCATGTACCTGCGCTGGGCCGAACGCCACGGCTACCCGACCACCATCATGGACACCTCCTACGCCGAAGAAGCCGGGCTGAAGTCCGCGACGTTCGAGGTCAAGGCGCCCTACGCCTACGGCACGCTCAGCGTCGAGGCCGGTACCCACCGCCTGGTCCGGATCAGCCCGTTCGACAACCAGGGCCGCCGCCAGACCTCCTTCGCCGCAGTGGAAGTGATCCCGCTGATCGAGCAGACGGACTCCATCGACATCCCCGACAACGAGATCCGCGTCGACGTGTTCCGGTCCTCCGGCCCCGGCGGCCAGTCGGTCAACACCACCGACTCCGCCGTGCGCCTGACCCACATCCCCACCGGGACCGTGGTGTCCATGCAGAACGAGAAATCGCAGCTTCAGAACCGCGCCGCCGCCCTGCGGGTGCTGCAGTCCCGCCTGCTGCTGCTGAAGAAGGAACAGGAGGACGCCGAGAAGAAGGCGTTCGCCGGCGACGTCAAAGCCTCGTGGGGCGACCAGATGCGCTCCTACGTCCTGAACCCGTACCAGATGGTCAAGGACCTGCGCACCGAGCACGAGGTCGGCAACACCTCGGCGGTGTTCGACGGCGAAATCGACGACTTCATCGACGCCGGGATCCGCTGGCGGACCGACAACCGCAACGCCGAGAAGTAGGCCCCGCACCCCGGCCGGTCGCCTCGACTGGGAGGTCGCTGACAATCGTGCGACACGCCCCGCCGTTCCGGCCGATCCGCCTTTACCCGTGCGTATAGTCGAGGGGCCGGAGCTCTACTTCCCCCACACGAAAGCCCTTGCGCCGGCAGCAGAACCGGGCCCCCGCGGCCATGTCCTGCAGGGTACTAAGGGCCATGATCCGTTTCGAAAATGTCACCAAGGTCTATGACCAGAAGGCGCGGCCGGCGCTGGATTCGATCAACCTTGAGATCGACCGCGGCGAATTCGCCTTCCTCGTCGGGGCCTCCGGCTCCGGCAAGTCGACCTTCCTGCGCCTGGTCCTCAAAGAGGACCGCGCCTCCTCCGGGGCCGTGTACGTCGCCGGCCAGAACGTCGCCAACATCTCCAGCTGGCGCGTGCCGCGCCTGCGCCGAGGCATCGGCGTCGTCTTCCAGGACTTTCGCCTGCTGCCGCAAAAGACCGTCTTCGCCAACGTCGCCTTCGCCATGCAGGTCATCGGCAAGAGCCGCAGCGTCATTCGCGACACCGTCCCGGAGGTCCTCAAGACCGTGGGCCTGGAAGGCAAGGAAAACCGGCTCCCGCACGAACTCTCCGGCGGTGAGCAGCAGCGCGTGGCGATCGCCCGCGCCGTCGTGAACCGGCCCGGCATCCTGCTGGCCGACGAACCCACCGGCAACCTGGACCCCACCACCTCGATGGGCATCATGGGCGTGCTGGACAAGATCAACCAGAACGGCACCACCGTGGTGATGGCCACGCACGACGACGACATCGTCAACGAGATGCGCAAACGGGTCGTGGAACTCAAGAACGGCGTCGTGATCCGCGACGAGGCCAGGGCCCTGTACACGTCCATGATTCCGGTGGTGGGCCAGTCGCGCCGCCTGCGCGACGCCAGCGGCCGGGACGAGCCGCCCGCTACGTCCCCCCGTGCGGAAACACGCGCCGAAGCGCGCGGGCTCCGCACCGCAGGGGAGGGCCAGGCGTGAGGCTTGCATTCGTCCTGAGCGAGATCGGCAGCGGACTGCGCCGCAACCTGTCCATGGTGATCTCCGTCATCCTGGTGACCTTCGTGTCCCTGACCTTCGTCGGCGCCGCCGGCATGCTCCAGTTGCAGATCAACCAGATGAAAGGCTACTGGTACGACAAAGTCCAGGTGGCCATCTTCCTGTGCAGTGACGGTTCGACGGCGCCTGGCTGCGCCACCGGCCCTGCAACCCCGGAGCAGGAAGACAACCTGCGCAAGCTCCTGCAGTCGCCCGCGGTCGCGCAGTACGTCAACGACTTCCAGTACGAGTCCAAAGACGACGCCTACAAGCACTTCAAGGAACAGTTCTCCAATTCCCCGATCGTCGACTCCGTGACCCCGGACCAGCTTCCGGCCTCGTTCCGGATCAACATGAAGGACCCGGAGAAGTACGAGATCATCAGCGAGACCTTTTCCTCGCAGGCCGGCGTGGAGACCGTGATCGACCAGCGTCAGCTGCTGGAGCGCCTGTTCTCGGCCATGAACGCGGCGTCCCTCGTGGCGGTGAGCATCGCCGGCGTCATGATCATTTGCGCCATCCTGCTGATTGCGACCACCATCCGGCTCTCCGCGTTCAGCCGGCGCCGCGAGACGGGCATCATGCGGCTCGTGGGAGCGTCCAAGATGGTGATCCAGCTGCCGTTCATCCTCGAAGGCGTCATCGCCGCGGTGATCGGCGCCGCCCTGGCCTCCGGCACCCTGTGGGCGGTGGCCCACTTCTTCCTTGGCGAGGTCCTGTCCAAGCAGTACCCGGACACCGCCTTCATCTCGCCGGGGCAAACCCTGATGCTGGCACCTGCCCTGATTGGCCTGGGCGTCGTCCTGGCCGGAATTTCCTCCCTGCTGACCCTCCGCCGGTACTTGCGGGTCTAGCTTTGCGCAACGAAAAGGGAATGCTTATGACACCGATGGCCCCCCGCCCCCTCCGGCACCCCCTCCGGCTTCGCCTGGTGGGACGCCGCAGCCGGATGATCAGCGCCACCCTGGCCTTGGTCCTCGCGGGAAGCCTGGGCGCCTCGGCGCCGGTGGCATTTGCGGACAACCTGGACGACCAGCAGGCCGCACTGAAGGATCAGGCGGCGCAGGTCCAGGACTCCCTGGAGTTCGTGGATGCCAGGATCGCCCAGGCCGCGGCAGACCTGGTCCTGTACCAGGGCCAGCTCCCCGCCGCCCAGCAGGCCCTCATGGACGCCCAGGGACGGGTGGCCGGAGCAGTCCAGGAGGTGGACGCCCTCGCTGCCCGCGTGGACCTCGCGCAGCAGAACAAGGCCAAAATCACCGCGCAGCTCGAGAGCGATAAGCAGAAGATCGCCGACACCCGCAAGCTGATCGGGCAGATCGCCACGCAGGCCTACAAGTCCGGCGGCGTACCGTCCAACCTGTCATTGTTCTTCGGCTCGAACCAGGGCGGCAGCCTGACCGACACCATCGACCTCGCGGACCAGGCCCTGCGCAGCCAAAACTCCGCGATGGACAAGCTCACGCAGCAGAGTGCCACCAACGTCAACGCGCAGGCCCGGCTGGCAGCCGTCGAGGCCGAAATCACGGACCTCAAGGCCAAAGCCGACGCAGCACTGGCACGGGAGAAGGCCGCCCGGGACGAGGCCGAAGCCAAGAAGGCGCAGGTGGACAAGCTCATCGCCGATACCACCAGGATCGACGCCGAACTCCAGGCTGCCAAGCCCGGCATCCAGAACCAGCTCGCCCAGGTCAAAGCCCAGCAGGACGCCGTCGCCGCCGATATCGCCGAACGCGACCGGAAACTGCGTGAGGCCTGGGAAGCCGAGCAGCGCCGCATCGCCGAGGCCGCGGCCGCGGCCGCCCGTGCCCAGGGACAGGCGATCCAGCCCTACGTTCCGGTCCAGGGACCGCCGTCGGCCTTCGGCCTCCGGCACCCGTTCTCTTCCAACATCCCGATCACGTCCGGATTCGGCTGGCGCGCGACGCCGCCCGGCACCATCGACTTCTACGGCACCGGCGGCTATATGCACACCGGCATCGACTTCGGCGCCACGTGCGGCACCCCCGTTTACGCCGCGGCGGCCGGCACCGTTTTCTCGGCCGGCTGGGGCAACGACGGCGGCGGCAACCGGGTGAAGATTTCCCATGGCGTCATCCAGGGCAACTCGCTGACCACGATCTACTACCACAACACCTCTGTGACGGTCTCGGTCGGCCAGCACGTTGAACAGGGGCAGCTGATCGCCTACTCGGGAACCACCGGCAACTCCACCGGGTGCCACGCGCACTTCGAGACCTGGCTCAACGGCCGGGCCGTGGACCCCATGACCCTGCTGTAGCCCGTCCCGGGCCATCCGCTGCGGCGGCCGCCCTGCCGTAAACTGGAAAGGTTCCGCGCCACCCGGCCGGAGTGAATCACCACCACAACCAAGGAGTCCTACCGTGCCCAAAGAAAGTGGCCGTAAGGTAGTGGCCACCAACCGCAAGGCCCGGCACGACTACCACATCCTTGACACATACGAGGCCGGCATCGCGCTGATGGGCACTGAAGTAAAGTCCCTGCGCGAAGGCCATGCCTCAATGGTCGACGGCTTCTGCACGTTCTATAACGATGAGCTGTGGATGGAGGGCATCCACATCCCCGAATACCACCAGGGGAGCTGGACCAACCACGCCGCACGCCGCCGCCGCAAGCTGCTGCTGCACCGCGAGGAGCTCACGAAGATCTCGCACAAGATCCGGGAATCGGGTTTCACGATCGTGCCGCTGCAGTTGTATTTCGTGGACGGCCGCGCGAAGGTGGAAATCGGCGTCGCCCGCGGTAAGAAGGAATACGACAAGCGCCAGACGCTGCGCGAACAGCAGGACAAGCGCGAGGCCCAGCGGGTCATGCGCGAACGCAACCGGCGCTAGCGGGCGATCTACCGTTTGGCCGGCGGGCCCCTGGAACGTTGCCGGGAATGTTTCCCAGGGGTCGTGCGTTATGATTGAGTGTCCGGGAAGGAACGAAGCAGGACCGCGAAGCGGTTCAGCATCAGGCTAGTCCGGTTTGATAAAAAAATACGGGGATGATCGGTTTCGACGATGTTAGTCGCGACAGGTGAAGCGGGCCGAGGATGCAGAATTATCTCGTAAACGCTGTCTGCAAACCAATAAGTGCCGAATCAAAACGCACTGACTTCGCTCTCGCTGCCTAAGCAGTAAGACAGTCCGTCAGCCCGAGGTTGCTATTGCCCCGGATCCTGGCGTCATTTAGATAGCCACTGCTGTTTACCTCCGTCATCGGGGTAAACGGGACTCTTAGATGACTGGGCCCGGATCAGCCAGCTGTTTGCAGCATGGCTGGGGCCGAGAAAATCCAACGCAAACTGCGCCCGGAGAAGCCCTGACAACACGACATCGGACGGGGGTTCAATTCCCCCCATCTCCACTTACTTAAGATAGCCTCTAGATCCTTGTGATCTAGGGGTTTTCTTTTTGCCTGTTGGCGAGACTGCCCATTTTGTTGGCGAGAAATGACTCAGCTAGGGGACAGGCAGGGAAGCGACACAGCATGGAACGGGACAGAGACAACTGACCATTACCGAGTTCCTGGAAGCCCGCATAGCCGAGGATGAGGCTGTAGCACGGGCGGCCACACCTAGCCCGTGGACTCTTTACAACCGCGGCGTCGGCTGGGAGATACCCGAACTGCCCGAACCGCATGACGGGCTGACGTTCGTCAGGGATGACGCCCATTACGTCGCGCACAACCAACCCGACCGCGTCCTTGCTGAGTGCTCCGCGAACCGGAAGATTGCCGCCGCGCACATCGATGGGAGTGACCTCGGCCGCACACCGGTGGACAAGGGCAACAAGGCAGCGGTAATCGACTGGCTGGACCAGCTAACAGTCAAGCAAGGCGCCAACCAGACCAAAGACGAGCCCCTCTCACGCAAGACCAAGCAGAACATCCACGCGCTGTTCTCCGCCGCGTTCGTCACGGCCATGGACGCCGAGACCATGACCCGCAACCCGGCCAAGGGCGTCGCCGAGGCTGACCTCAACGAGGCGGGGGAGGCCGTCTACCTATCGACCGAGGATCTCGTCATGCTCGCCGAGCGCATCGACCCGCACTACTCGTTGTTGATACGGTTCCTGGGCGGCACAGGCCTTCGGCGTTCCGAAGCCACGGCACTCCGCCGGCGGGACATCACCATCCGGGATGGGCGCGCCGCGGTCCGGGTCAGCCGGGCATGGAAGTCCAAAGGCAAGGGCGAAGAGATCGGGCCGCCCAAGACGAAGAAGGCCAACCGAACGGTCACCTGTAACGCGACGCTCTCAGCCGCCCTGGCGGACCGCCTGCAGGAGATCGAGCTGGATGACTTCGTGTTCCAGCGGCCAGACGGCGACTATGTCCGAAACTCACGCTTCCACAAGGAAGTGTGGCAGCCGCTCATGGGGGAGCTCGTCGGCAAGGAGCTGGACCGCAAGCCGTGGATTCACGAGATCAGGCACGCGCACACCACGCACCTGCTCGACGCCAACGTGCCAGTCCACGTCGTGCAGGCCCGGCTGGGGCATGAAGACCCACAGACGACGCTGCGCGTGTACGCCCGGCTAGCCAAGGCGTCCGACGCCGCGGCGGCCGATGCACTCGGATAGAGCTAGACGCTACGTGATTGCTTCCATGGCAGGATCTTGACCATGACGAACGACGATACCCACGTTTAGGACCCTCCGAGCGAGCCGAGCAAGACCGAGCTGACTGGCCAAGAACGATCCGCAATGGACGCATTCATGGCTCCTTCGCTTGCCGAGGCATTGAAAGGCCTCGATCGTGCTTCGGATGCGGCTCGCAAAGAACGGCCCCGCATTAACTACGACGATCTGATCCGGGACATCGGGCGAATGCCAGTAGTGGCCCCCGGTATGGACGATCTTGAGAAATCAATGCGCCGGAAAGCCGAGAAGGAGCGCGCCGAAGCTCAGCGCCGCGTCGACGACTCGGAGAACTTCAAACTGATGGCCGGGATACTGGTGCAGATGAACCTTGACCGGGAAGCCAACCGCGAGTCTCAGAAGAAGCAAGCGGTCTTCAACACCATCATGGCCATTGTCGGTGGCGTCCTAGCCTTGGGAGGCGTCGTTGTCCCGTTCGTTATCGAAGCGATGAAGGGTTGGAAGTAGCTCGGAAACTAGGCCGGCAGGAATCCCGGGAGGCGGTCGCCCCAGCGAATGGGGCGGAGCTTGTCGTAAGAGTTTCCCTGGATTCGGCTGAACAGGGTCCGGGCGCTGGCGGTTTCAGTTCACGCTGCCCTGTTCAGCCAAGCTTTCAATCTTTGCTGAAAGGTTCTCGATCTGCGCCGTCAGCGAGCGGATTTCCGCACGGAGGGGCTCCTCCTGCGTCTCAATTGCAGCGGCGGCCTCAGCAGAGACATGCTCCACCAGCCACGACGCCACAGATGCTGTTACGACGCCGAGAACGCCGATTCCCGAGATCATCAAAGCGCCAGCCACGACCCGTCCTGTCGCAGTGATGGGGTAGTGGTCGCCGTAGCCCACAGTCGTAATGGTCGTCAGCGCCCACCAAAGGGCATCCCAAAACATCACGATGTTTGCGCCAGGAGCATTCTCCTCGGCATCGAGCACCGCCAAGGCCCCGCAATAAGTCAACAAAACGGCGGCACTCAAGACGTAAGTGACAATTCTTCCCCTCAACGCGTTCCCGGCCGTCCGGTGCAGCACCCTTATCAGCGTCACCAAGCGCAGGAGCCGAAGCGGCCGGAGCATCGGCAGCGCTAGGATAGCCAGCTCGTGGATGTTCGTGAAGAACCAACGCAAGCGACTGCGGGCCAGGAGCAGCATCATGATGTAGTCAGCGACAAAGGCAATCCACGTAATTCCAATGACGACGTCCAGCGAGGCTGACTGGGTATCGTTGAGGTTTGCGATCACCTGGACGGAATAGGCAACGAGGAACACCAATGCGGCGCACACGAGGGGCCACTCGACTATATTCTTCCAGCGCTCTTGAGTCATCTGACAAATACTAGGCGACCAAATTGAGGCAACGTCTGGGCGGTTACGCCGGCAGGAACCGTGGCAGCCTGCTTCCCCATCGGATGTGGCGTAACTTTTCGGGGGAGCGGCGGTATTCTTCGATGTCCCATTCGGAGCCGGTGACGCGGCGGATGTTGCCGGCTGGGACCCATGCCCAGTGCGAGTGGTCGCGGTCGTCTGCCCAGCCGACGAGGACGAAGGACGGGTTCCAGCGGCTCGCGTGAGCGTAGACGTCCATAGTGCGGCCACCAGCCAGCGGCAGTGTGACCCCGATCTTCGGGTAGTTACCGTACTCCCAGGAGCGGGTCTCCTCCGGCGGGTGCCCGGGGTCCTGCCGGAGGTATTCGAAGGATTCCCCGTCGAGGTTGAACGATGCCATGGGCACATCGTAGCCGGAACGCAGAAACACCCACGCTCTCGACTGGGGGAGGGAGAGCGTGGGTGTCATCTGCCGTCCCCTCACTATTGGGGGTGCGACGGAACGGTCCCAACATAGATCCACTTTCACCGCAAGTCAAAAAGGGCATTGCTGCCTTCTCACGCTCGATCAGGATGCTTTGGTGGATGTGGCCCAAGGCAACTATTTTCGGGGATGGGCCACATCTCGCCGGCGACGTCATACACTCGAAAATGCGTCCGCCCGGGGAGAAGTTTCATCCGATCTCAACACCGCTACCGCTCCGGTCATGGCATGCCTGTCGCGCAGCTCGGAACCCGCGGAGCCGCTTGCGATCTTCGCGCTGCCATCGTGTGACGTGTAGAACTGTATTCATGAACCCGCGCCCAAGCCCATCAAACCAACCGAGGCTACACGTCGGAGATAAGTGGCACGACCAGACTATCGACTCCGTCGATGTCGTCGGGTGTGCAGTTTCGGATGTAGCTATCCGACCCACTCTACTTCGGCACGGGGAAACCCTCGTGCTGGCTTATTATGACGATTCAAGACGCCTTACCCTTGCCCATCGGAATGTTCGAGGCCTCAACTGGAACTTTCAGAGGCTTGAATCAGAGGTCCAGTGGGATAGCCACAACTACATCGACCTCGGATTTGACCGGTCCGGGCGCCTCCACGTAGCTGGCAACATGCACGCATCGCCCCTCCGGTACTGGATTGTCGACCTAACGAGTACCACTGCAGCGAGTCTTCGAATCGAAGTCTTATCGGATGCTGGACGAGAGCAAAAGGTCACTTACCCCAGATTTCTGCGGGACAACGACGGAGAGCTGCTGTTTACCTACCGGGACGGGACCAGCGGAAATGGCGACTTCATTTGCCTCCGTTGGAACGACGAAGCTGCTCAGTACGAACATATGACCGACCACCCGCTGATCGATGGGAGGGGGGAACGCAATGCTTACATCGACACCAACGCACCCGTCCTGGGTCCTGATGGCGCTTGGCACATGCTCTGGGTTTGGCGCGACTCTCCGGAGGCCGAGTCCACCCACACCGTCAATTATGCGCGGAGTGCAAATTTGGTGAACTGGACCGATGCCGCAGGAAGTCCAATTGACCACCCCATCGGTGAGGACGCCGGCACCGTGGTCGACCCGGTGCCGCCAGGTCGGGGGCTTATAAACAACAACGTTCGATTGGGATTTCTCCCCGACGGACGGCCACTGGCGATCTATCATAAACGGGACGAATCACACTACCAACAGATATGGGCGGCTGCATTCGACGGCTCCCAGTGGGTACGGCGCCAACTCACTGAATGGACGTACCGGTGGGATCCTGCTGGAAAGGGATCTCTGGACTTTCGTATTGAAATCGGACCTCCGGCAACGACCTCACGCGGTGTCCTGGTCGACGTTCGCTGCGACCAGGAGGTACAAACGTTCGCTGTGAGCGAGGAATTGTCCATGACCTCGCTGGAGTTGGCATCACCGTGGAACCCGCTCCGCCGGGTCGACCGCTCGGACGGGCTTTACCAACGGGTCACGCTCGGGCGCGGTTGGGCGCCCGGTGACCCGGGCGCGGACTGGTTCGTCTTGCACACCTCACTCCCTGAGCAGCGGGACCAGCATCCAGGGGATCAGGCGCCGGCGGCGCAACCGCTGATCGTCGTGGCAACATCTCGCTCCGGTCAGCACTCGCTGGACCTTAACTGAATGCGGTTCCGGTAGTCTGAAGAAAAAGCATACTTATCTACGCCGCAGGGGGCAGCGCGTGACAACCACCAGCTTTGACCAACTTTCCGACCTCGAATTGCTTCTCGCCACTGGGATATTTAATAGGTACTGGTATTCAGCCCAGAGTGACCGCTTCTTCCCTTCTGATCGGGCCGCCGCCGCCGATTATCTCGATTACGGCATGTCGAACGAGATGTCACCCCACCCGCTTATGGACCCCAGATCTTTTCCAGGCCACCTCCGCCAGGCTTGGAAGCAGGGCAAGTTCAGCGACGTGATGAAATGGTATAGAAGGCCGCTAAGATCGCAGCCTTCGATTGGTCCGCTGCTCATGCCCAATCTTCTTAATTCTGAGTCCGGAGTCATCACAGACAGCGATGTGGCCGCCGATGCCGGAGGAACCCTCGGGTGGTTGCTAAAACACGCCCCTAACGATTTCGTGGTGGACACGCCGATCGGGCACTGGGTCTGGAGCGATGTCCGCGATTCCTGGAAGGGCATCGTTGACACGATAAAGACCCATACGTTCAAGTCCCGACCTCGCGGGCGAGACAATTGGGATCGAAGCGCGGAGCACACCTGGCGTCGGAGCCTCATCGACGTGGACGTTCCAGTAGCGGAAGAGGAGATGCCTATAGTCAGTGTCATCATGCCCGCGTGGAATCGCGCCGACGTCATTGCGCAAGCCATTCGATCCGTCCAACGACAGTCGATCCGCGAATGGGAGTTGATCGTCGTCGACGACGGATCGACGGACTCCACCCGCGATGTAGTGCGCCTCATGGCTGCGGCCGATCCCCGCATTAAACTCGTGGCTGCGGACCACCGCGGTGTCTGCGCGGCCCGCAACGTGGGCTTGGGACTTGCCCAAGGCCAGTGGGTCTCCTTTCTGGACACGGACAATCTGTGGCCCACCGAATATCTTGAGCTCTCCGTGAAGGGAGCAGTCAGCTCGGGGGCGCGTGCTGTGTACGCGGGGCTCGAGCTCCACAACGGGGACAGGGTCTCGTACAGGGCATATCAGGGTGACGTCGAGGACCTCATGATCCTCAACCACATCGATCTCAACGTACTCACAGTAGAGCGCGACTTGGCTTCCCAGGCCGGTGGCTTCGACGAGAGCCTTAAGCGATGGGTCGACCACGATTTCGCTATTCGAGTTGCAAAAATTTCCAAACCTATCCTTCTGCCCTTCATCGGATGCAGGTACTGGGACGACAGGGATGGAGGGAACCGGATCACTACGACTGAGTCCGACGCGTGGCAGTGGGTGGTGCTTGGCAAGAACCTTATTGACTGGGAAGCCATGAGGAGCCGAGATTCAGTTCCCGGCCGCGTGACCATTTCCATGCCGGTGTACCAAGACTGGGCTATGACGGCTCGCGCTGTGAGGAGCGTCCTAGACAACTCCGGCGACGTTGATGTCGAAGTAGTCATCGTCGATAATGGGTCTGCGTACTATTACAGTGCCCCCCTCGGACAATTGTTCCACGGCGATCCGCGTGTGCGTTACGTTCGATTGCCCCGGAATTTGAATTTCAGCACTGGGTCCAATTACGGTGCTTTTTTGGGCACCGGGGAGTACACCTGCTTCCTAAATAACGACACCGTGGTGCGCGAAGGCTGGTTGGAGCCATTGATCAGTCGATTGAAGGATCCGAGGATCATATCCGTTCAACCCCTCCTGCAATATCCTGACGACTCCATCCAAACTGCAGGCACTGTGTTTATGGCTGAAAACACCTTGCCTGGGCACTTTCTGGCTAACCACCCGCCGGAGGACGCCCAGCACACGTCTAGGGAAAAGTTCTCTGCGATAACGGGCGCTTGCATGCTCTGGAGAACAAGCGATTTCTCCGGTCTAGGAGGGTTTGATCCCTTTTTTGTGAACGGCATGGAAGATATCGACCTCTGCCTCAGAGCGAGCAGAGAACTGGGTGGCCATTTTGTGGTGGAGCCAACGTCTCGAGTTACCCATCACGAGAGCAAGACTCCCGGTCGAGGGCGCAACATAAATACAAATCGTCGAGAGTTCATGAAGAGATGGAATGGGTTGCTTCCAGCCCCCGAGACCGACAAGTATGACCGCGCAGGCTTTCGGCTCGTACACGTGGCCGGCGACGACAACCTTGTTCCGGCTCCTCGGCCGGTCGTCATACGCTCGCCCGATTCGCTGCGCCAGCGGTGGGGCATCCGATACTCGTCTACGGGTGGGCAAGATGGCGACAGGTGGGGAGACACTCATTATGTCGGCTCCTTGGCCGATTCTTTGCGTAGATTAGACCGCGACGTTGTCGGCTACCGGCATGGTCACAATGCTGACCGTAGCCAGGCGTTTGACGATGTAAACCTAGTTGTGAGAGGCCTTGACAAGGTAAATCCCATTCCGGGGGCCGTGAATGTACTGTGGGTCATCAGTCACCCTGAGGATGTGACGGTCGACGAGTTGCGTGCGTTCGATCTCGTATACGCCTCATCGATTTCCTGGGCAGCAGAGATGTCACTGCTCAGCGGCCGCGAGGTGAAAACGCTTCTGCAGGCCACGGATGTCGCTCGGTTCCAGCTGCCTCAAGCATTGTCCGAGAACCGCTGGCGCCCGACAACCTTTGTAGGTGCGAACACACCCAACCGTGAGCGAAAAGTCGTTGCCGACGCCCTTCGATCCGGCATCGATCTGCGAATTATCGGGCACGGTTGGGACAACGTCCTCGAACCACGCATGCTCGAGGCCGTAAACATTAGAAACGAAGACTTGGGGAGTTTTTACCGGTCGTCTATGCGCGTGCTGGCGGATCACTGGCCAGATATGGCGGAAAAGGGATTCATTCAGAATCGGATCTTCGACGCTGTCGCCTGCGGGACGCCGGTCGTCAGTGACGCCGTGGCCGGCCTCAATGAGGTCTTCGGCAGCATGGTCCAAGTTTACGAATCCGTTGATGAGCTCCGGTGGCTGTGCAGCCCGGAGGGTCTCTCCGTCTTCGGCACCGCCGAAGAGCGAGTCCTCCAGGCTCAAGAAGTGATGGACAAACACTCGTTCGATGCCAGGGCTAAAACTCTGGTGAGAGATGTCGAGGACTGGCAGATGTCGCGTCCCTCGTTGGGCTTGGGCGCTCCCGTCGTTGCATCGCATCCTGTTCCGTCGACTATCGTAGTGGGTCCCTAAGCTAGGAACCGGGCTACGACAGCCGATATCCACGTCGACACATCGTTTTTGTTTGCTGGATCTTACAGGCCGGCAGCAAGTCGTTTTGCCTTATGCCTAACCGGGTGCCCGCTGTATGCGAACGGAGCGGGCATCGCGCAGACGGGAGAGTGGCTCGGCAGTCGACCGACACAGAACGTGGGCCGCCAAAACGCCCCCGCACTTGGAACCGGTGCGGGGGCGTTCGGTCATGGGTCACGCCGTCGTGGGTCAAGTCTGGTCACGGCCCAATGGTTAGCCAGAATCTAGCTGGCGGGCTCCGGAGGACGGACCATGAAGCGCTCAATCGTCTGCGCGATTACGAAGTCGGGCCGGACATCTTTCACAAGGTCCATGTCGACCGTGTTGACCCATTTCATGTTGTATTCGCTGAATAGTCGGGCGAACCACCATCCCAGCCTCGTCGGGCTTGTCACGCCCCCAAAAAACGAGTTGCCAAAGACTAGGACTTTCTTCTTGATCGGCGCACGATTATTTATCCAGATGTTGTGGGAGTCGACGAAATTTCCTGGGTTGTAGGAGTATGCGAGTTCTATCTCGGAGTCGTCCAAGGAGCCGGGGGCGGGAACATGCTGCCTGTCCCACAAGGGGATGTCGAAGAACTTGGCCGATAGGTCCCCGTCGCGATAGACCGTCCCGGTCAGTTCGATACCGGCGAGGACCCCAGGGTGACAGTCAGGGAGTCTTTCCAGAATTGAACGCGCCATTGCTAGCGAGCCTGCCGGTGAGCAATGTGTGTCGTTCCGCTGCCAACCTTCGATGTCACCCGACCAATTGTCGAACATGTCCAGGAAGCTCAGATAGTCGGGTGTGCTATCCATTAGCTCATTTACCCGTCGGTACAGCGGGGTGGGGCCGCTGATGGGCAGGGGGGCAAGGTGTCGTAGGGCGGTCAGTTTCTCAGGGATGACTATTTGAAGGAACGGGATACCCATGTCGTTCAGAGCTCGACTGGTGGATCTGATGGTTGAAACCCATCTCTGGGCTTTCTCCTCCAGTGCGGTTTGCTCAGCCGCGTTTTTCGGCTCCACGTACTGGTCCCGCAGGGCGTTATTGCCGCCGGTCAAGAAGAGGTGTCCATCCCTGCCAATCTGCGCCACATCATTGCTGGACCGCAGTCCTACAGGGAATGCGATGTAGGACAGGTCCCCCGACTCCGCTGTTTCCCTGACTTCATCGATGTGTTTCGAGAGAGTGAAGTCAGGGATATGGAGCGCCTCAAGTATCGCTTCGCGTGCACCCGCGGTGTTAGTCGCCGCTTGCTTAACGAAGTCAGCTATGAGCCCAACTTCTGCACTGGAACTAAGGGGAATGGTGCTGATTTCACCATCGACAGTAGCCGTTACTTGAAGCGTCTTCAAAATGAAGCTTTTAATATCTAGCGGGTCCTCAAATGTCAATGTGAATGCGGTGTTTGCGATCCCTCGGGCTGCTCGGACGTCCGGGCGTTCGGAGCCGAATATGACGCTCCCAGCATGATCCCCGTGGCGGCCCAATTGGAGGTGTGGTTCTTCGCCGTATCTACCCAGTTGAACCCAACCTGTCAGCTTTCGCTTATCGAGTGAGATCATATCGACATAGCCTTGAAGCATTTTTTCCTCTTCATCGTTTGGCACGATTCTTCCACAGCGCGTGCTTACCCGACAGCGGGGCGATCGCCACCCGGCTTCGCAGCATGCGCGGCAAAACGACACAGCCCGAACTCCCTGCGCGACAAGAAAAGGGCGCCCGCCCACCGAAGTGGGCGGCCGCTGGTGCTACTGGCTGCGG
>NZ_BAAAQB010000038.1:186758-219526 GCF_039531445.1 Arthrobacter humicola
GATGTTGCCCCAGAAATACTCCTGCGTTCCCCGTCGCGGTGAATGACGCCACAGGCCTGCGAGGTCCGGCCCGACCTAGCCTGGCCACGCCACTGTTTTCATCTTTCTCCCAGTTTTGGCACGGATGATCTATGAGTGAACTTTTGCATTGTGGAACCGCGTGCCAGAGAACATAGTTGCCAGTGGTGCGGTGTCGTAACGGATTTGCTCTTCTGCGAAGACTGCGCTGAAGAGCTCGAAGGCGGCTCCCGAGGTGGAGACTTGGATCTCTGACCAGCAGTGAGGGCGCAAAAATGACCCACAGGCTCCGGAAACGTAGGGGGCCGCTCAGTTGGTTCTAGTGCACATTTAGCGGAGGAAGGCCCCGCTGCGGAGCTCCGAGATTCACGGCCGCCGTAGCCGAACCCTGCGGAGGGTCACGCGCTGAATGAACACGTCTCCGGCTCCTAGAGCAGCTCTGGGTAGCGGGTCTTCATGTAGGCGTGAACCGCGTTGCGGTCGGTCAGGCTTAGCTGTGTGGGGTAGTGAATGATTTCCCGGACGTCAGCCGTCTGGGGGAACCGAATATTGGATATGACGAGCTGCCGCACGAACCCTAGAGTCCTTGCCCAGCAGATGGGCGTCAGGGTGAGGACCGCGGTTACCCCGCCACGCTGGTGGGGCGCCTACGATCACAGGCGACGGCTAGTCACGCTTCGGCCCGGCCTCGGCCCGATCCAGCTCGAATGTACGCTCATGCACGAGCTCGGACACGCGCACTATGGACACGTCGGCGTCAGTGGGAAGCAGGAGGTGCTGGCAAACAGGTGGGCTGCGAACCGCTTGATCCTCTTCGATGATCTTGTTGCCGCAGCTGGTCTGGAGCAGTCAAGCGCCTCAGTTGCCTCCAGCCTGCGGGTCGTGCCGAGCGTGCTGGAGACCTACCTCAAGTTGCTCACGCGGGCTGAGTTAGACGCTCTGAGCTCGGCGGCCCTCCGCCGGGCGGCATAGAAAAAGAGCCCCATTCTCTACGACGAGAATGGTGCTCCTTGGGGCTGGTGACTTGTTGGCCTCGCCAACACAGGTCGGAACGGATGGGGTGCAGGACAGGCAAGAACCGCTAGATTCCGCGGATTAGAGATTGAACTGATGATATGAAAAGTGGCTAAACGGGGGTTCAATTCCCCCCATCTCCACAAGCATCACCCCGAAAAAGGTGGGGGAAGTGTCTACTGACACTTCCCCCACCTTTTTTGTTGCCCGGGAGAATTGGCCGGAGCACTGCCCGGAGAATCGTTCAGTTGCCGAGGATCTTCGCCTTCTGGGCCACGAACTCTTCTTCGGTGAGAATCCCTTGCTCCTTCAGAGCTCCGAGCTCCTTGAGCTGCTGGATGGCGTCGTCCGTGATACCGGCTGATGGAGGCGGGGGCGGTGGCTGTTGATAGGCAGGTTGCTGGTACTCGGGCGGCGGTTGCTGCTGCGCCATCTGCGCATCGTAGGCCTCTTGCTGCTTGGCCGCGGTAGCGGCATCCTTCTCGGCAAACTTGTTAGCCTGGCGGCGCTGGACGCGGCCACTGACGGCAGATGCCGTCCCGGCAACCACGGCCGTCCGGGCCATACCCCTAAGAAGTCCCATAATTGCTCTCCTCTCACATTTCTTCTGCGTCAGGGCCTATGCGTCGGCTGCTGGCGTCGCGGCGTCGCGGGCCTCGAGGGCGTCGAGCGCCTCCATGACGTCCGGCGCGGGAATCCGTGTACTCCCGACGAGCTCGCCACCGCTTTCGCGAACGGCCGCTACGAACGGCGCTGCCCAAGTGTTCTCGTAGACAATCAGCGCGGCGACCGTCCCCGGGAGAAGCGCGGCCGACGCCTCCGCGATATCGTCGTCGCCCAGAAGCCCTGTCTGTGCGCCCTCGAAGTAGGAGAACCCCGCCGCCGGCCCGCCCGGGTCGGTAAGTTCGAGCACTTCCACAGTGCCGTCCTCGTTCTTCATGACGACGAGGAGATCGAAGAGGCGGATCACGCCCTGCTCGACGAGTTTGACGAGTTCCTCACTGGCCCGTCCCGTCAGTCCCGTCATGGGGAACTCAAGGAGTACGAAGTCGACCGGCCCGTGGGCCTCGGTCTCCGGTGTGGTTGTCACTGGCATTCCTCCGGTCTGGTTCGAGCGCGCTGTCCGGCGCGCTGGTCCTAGTGTGGCCGTCCGCCGCCCCGGCGTCACCACCCGCGCCGGGTGAGATGCTGAAGGCCGGAAGCAACAGCTTCCGGCCTTCAGCATTGTTCAGCGTTTCTTGATGTGCGCCACCGGGTCGGTGTGGGCGTCAACGATATGCTTGGCCTTTTTCTCGGCCCGTTTTTCCTTGATCGTCTTAACCGACTTTTTCGACACGCTCTGGTGCGGCGTCTTGTCAGGCATGGTGCTCTCCCTCACGGCAGGGGCCCGGAGTAGCCCCTCTTTCTAAGCTACGCCTCGGGAACCGCGGCGTCCACGATGCCTGCGAAGCGGCTGCCGACGCCGTCGTACACGCTGCGCACGAGCCCGGGCCCGAGGACCGGGATGTCACGGGCCTCATGGTGGGCGCAACAGACGTAGGTGAACTCCGGCCACCATTTCTTGGGCCGGGCCGCCTCAGAGAATCCGCAAACCGCACACGTGAGCTGGACCCAGACAGGGCGCTTCCCGGTCCGGTTCGCTTTGGACTGGAGCAGCCACGCCGGGGGATTGTCCAGCAGCTCACCGAGCTCGGCCTCGGACAAGCGGGACGGGATGCCGTGACGGTGCGCCATCTCCAAGGGAATGTCGAGGACCTGGGCTGCTTCACGTCGGGTAACCATCCTTCAACGATACGGGAACGACGGCAGCCCCCAGCCACCGAAGGGGCCCGGTGTTAGGCTCGACACACCACCGGCGGTCGCGGTCCCGGCCCGACGGCGAGGAAGGCGGCAGCCGTGTCCCAACAGCAGCGCGTTCTCTACGTCGCCATCGTGGCGTCCTTCATGGCCTTCCTGGACGGGTCCGTCGTCAATCTCGCCCTCCCGGCCATCAGCAGGGACCTCGGCGGCGGCCTGGTCGTCCAGCAGTGGGTGGTGGATGCCTACCTGCTGACGCTGGGCGCGTTGATCCTGGTGGCCGGTTCGCTGTCGGACCAGTTCGGCCGCGTCCGGGTGCTGCAGTGGGGCCTGGCGGGGTTCACCGCCACGTCCGTCCTGTGCGGCTTCGCTTGGAGCGCCGAGGTGCTCATCGTCGCCCGCGGACTGCAGGGCATCGCCGGTGCGCTCCTGGTGCCGAGCTCGCTCGCCTTGATCGTCACGGTCTTCACCGGTCCTGCGCAAGCCCTGGCGATCGGCCGGTGGTCCGCCTGGACCAGCGGCGCGATCGTTGCCGCGCCTCTCTTAGGCGGCCTTTCGGTCGATGTGCTCACCTGGCGTGTCATTTTCTTCATCAATGTGGTTCCGGCCATCGCCGTGTGGCCGGTGCTCCGGCGCCTTAGAGGTCTTGACCACGGGCGGATTCCCGGCAGCCGGATCGATCTGCTCGGAACCGTCCTGGCGGTGATAGGGCTGGGCGGCACGGTGTACGCCCTGATTGAATCCGGCAGCAAGGACTGGGCTGCTCCGCAGGTCTGGGTGCCGCTGGCTGCCGGGGTGCTTGGCCTGGCCGCGTTCCTTGTGCACGAGGCAAAGACCCCGTACCCGATGATGCCGCTGAGGCTCTTCGCCGTGCGCAATTTTGGCTGGGGCAATCTCGCAACGACGGCCATATACGGCGCGCTCTCGCTGGGCTTCTTTGTGCTGGGCCTCTACCTCCAGCAGGTGGCGGGCCTGGGCGCCACGGCTGCCGGGTTCGCCCTGCTGCCGCCGACGCTGATGCTCCTGCTGCTGTCCTCACGGGTGGGCGCCCTCGCCGGACGCTTCGGTTCCCGCTGGTTCATGGCGGGAGGACCCCTGCTCTGCGCCGCCGGCTTCGTCCTGATGATGGGCGTGGAGATCCCGCTGGACTATGCCGGCCAGATCCTGGCCGGATTACTGGTCTTCGGCCTCGGCCTGTCGCTCACCGTCGCACCGCTGACAGCAGCCATCCTGGGCGCCGTCGAGCCGGAAGAGGCCGGGATCGGCTCCGCCGTGAACAACGCGGTGGCCCGCATCGCGGGCCTGCTGACCATCGCGTTCGCCGGCGTCATCACGGGACCGGCGGTCACGACGGCGGGCCTGCAGCGAACCATGGCCGTGACAGCGGCGCTGTTCCTGGCCGGCGCGCTGATTTCCGCCGTCGGGATCCGGAACCCGCCCGTGACGGACGGGCAGCCGGCTTAGCGCTCCGGGACGCTGCAGCCCGCGTGCTCGGCGTCGCTGTGGACCCAGAGTGCCGAGGCGACTTCCTCGGCGAAATCGAATTCACGGGGCGCCGCGGCGGAACCGATCCGGACCACGAGCGGGCCGCCGAAAGGCCTCCGCCCCACAACCTCCACTTCGGCGTCGAGGTCGATGTCCTCGGCGGCGAGGTAGCGCAGGAGTTCCGGGTTTTCGTCGCTGATCCGGGTGATGCGGCCGGTGTGGCCGTCGTCGAGTTCGCTCAGGCGGAAGGCGGCGGGCATCAGCACGGTGCCGTCCGCGGCCGGGATGGGATCGCCGTGCGGGTCCCGGGAAGGGTTCCCCAGTTTCGCCGCCATCCGGTCAATGAAGGTGTCGGAGACGGCATGCTCCAGGAGCTCGGCTTCGTCGTGGACCTCGTCCCAGCGGTACCCGAGTTCCTGAACGAGGAACGTCTCGATCAGCCGGTGCCGCCGGACCATGGACAGGGCCAGCCGGACCCCGTCGCTGGTGAGGGTGACCGCGCTGTAAGGCTTGTGGTCTACGAGGCCTTGGTCCTTGAGCTTGCGGACCATCTCCGACACCGAGGAATTGGCGACCCCCAGGCGCTGCGCCAGCTGCGTGGAGGTGATGGGCTTCTGCTGCCATTCGGTGAACGAGTAGATGACCTTGACGTAGTCCTCGATCGAGGAGGAGGGCGTACTGGTCTTCACAAACCCAAGCCTACCGTCAGCCGCGGGCGGAGAACGTGAGCCAGAGCAGGACCAGGTTGAGTGCCACGACGAGTACCACGCTGATGATGGCGGCGATCCGGAGGGCCAACCCGTCGGCAAACCTGCCCATCAGGGCCTTGTTGCTGGTCAGGACCACCAGAGGGACCAGGACAAAGGGAATCCCGAAGCTGAGGACCACCTGGCTCAGGATGAGTGCCCACGTGGGATCGAACCCGACCGCCAGCAGCACAACGGCCGGAATCAGGGTGACCACACGGCGGGCCATGACAGGAATCCGGATTTTGAGCAGGCCCTGCATGATGGTTCCGCCGGCATAGCAGCCCACCGAGGTGGATGCCAGGCCCGATGCGAGGAGCCCGACCGCGAAGACCACGCCGACGACGGGGCCGAGGTTGGCCGAGATGGCGGCGTGCGCGCCTTGGATGGTGTCCGTGCCGTCCTCGCCGCCGAGAGTGGAGGCGGCCAGGAGGAGCATCCCGATGTTGACGATGCCGGCGATGGCCAGCGCGGCCACGACGTCGAACCGGGTGGCCCGGACCAGGCGGGCGACAGCCGACGGCGGGACATGCTGGTGCTCGTCGGGCCGGTGCCGGTCCCGGGACAGGGCCGAGTGGACGTAGATGGCGTGCGGCATGACGGTGGCGCCGAGCATGCTGGCAGCCAGCAGGACAGTGTCCGGGCCCTGGAAGCCGGGAATCAGCCCGGCCAGGGCTGCCCTCGGATCGGGCGGGCTGATGATCAGCCCGGCCAGGAAGCCGATGGTGATGATGCCGAGGAGGAACATGATGATGAATTCGAACGGCCGCTGCTTCTCCCGGGCCTGCACGGCGAGCAGGAGCATCGACACCGCGCCGACAATCACGGCGCCCAGGGGGAGTGGGAGGCCGAACAGCAGGTACAGCGCGATTGCGCCGCCCACCACCTCGGCGAGGTCGGTGGCGGCGGCCACGATTTCGGCCTGCAGCCAGAAGGCGCGGCGCCAGAACGGCTTGAGCCGCTCGCCCAGGATCTCCGGCAGGCTCTTGCCGGTGACAACCCCGAGCTTGGCGGACTGGTACTGGACCAGGACGGCCATAATGTTGGCGACCACCAGGACCCACACCAGCAGGTAGCCGTACTTCGCGCCGGCGGTCAGGTTGGCGGCCACGTTTCCGGGGTCGACGTAGGCGATCGACGCCACGAACGCCGGGCCCAGCAGGCCGATCAGCGCCTTGTGTGCACCCGGATGTTTATAGGTGCGGGCGCCCTGCGGCGGTTGTTCGTGTCCCTTTACGTCCAACACTGACAGCTCCCGTGATTGGCGCGTCCTCGTTGACGCGGCGGCCGGCGCCGGCGGGAAAATGGCCGGCGTCAAAGTTTTGTCAGCCTACAAGAAATTATTAGGCATACCGAAACAATAAGCCCCGATGGCCTTCCCCTGCAATCCGGCCCGGGGTCAGGCCCGGATGGCACGCCACGTCTGCGTCAGGTAGGGCAGCCGGAGGATCTCGCCGGGGGCATGGCCCAGGTGCTCGTTCAGGTACCAGTCGAGGTTGGCCATGACCTTGGCCCGGGTGGCCTCCGACGCTGCGAGATAGTAGCTGCGGGACTTCGCCAGCTCCTTGATGTCCTCCGCGGTGACAGCGTCTTCCCAGCGGGTCAGGTGGCTCTCCAACGCGGTGAACTCGGGGCCCACGGGCGGCCGGAAGTGCGGTTTGTGGACATCCCCGGCGTGCATGATGCGGGAGAGCCGGTGTACCCACGGCACAGCGGTGTCCAGCTGGTTCCAGACCAGGCCCAAGACTCCGTGTGGCCGGAGGATCCGGGCGATCTCGGTGCTGGCCAGGCGGGGATCGCACCAGTGCCAGGCTTGGGCGACAGTGACGAGATCAAAGGCTCCCGGCTCGAGGCCCGTGTGCTCCGCGGTACCTTCGACGGCAGTAACCTCCGGCAGGGCCCGGCGCAGCTGCTCGAGCATGTCGGCGGAGGGGTCCACAGCCACCGTGTGCAGTCCCCGTGCGGCCAGGAGGGCGGTGAACTTGCCGGTGCCGGCGCCAATGTCCGCGGCGTCCTTGGCCCCCGCCGGGATCAGCCAGTCGGCCGATTCCTGCGGATAGCCCGGGCGGACGCGGTCGTAGTGCTCTCCGCCGTCCTGGAAGCTCTGTCCGAGTTCCTGGCGCCGTTGACTGTGCAGCTTGGGCCCGGCGTGCAGTTTGGGCCTGCCGTGCATTTTGGGCACGCTGTGCAACGTGCGATCTCCTTCGGGGAAGGTCCTGCCGGTTCAGGTACCTTTCGAATTTACCGCACCGGCGCAGTGCCTGATCCCCAGCGCCTGGTCAGTAGTGCCCAGTCAGCAGTGCCCAGTCCAAGCAGTGCCTAGTCCAGGGTGCACGGCGCGGCGCCGGCAGTGCCCGGCGTGTTCGGCGCCCAGTGCGGGTAGCTGCGGGTGTCATTGGCCGGCACCCAGCGGCCGGCATCCACCACGTAATCCCAGCCGAGCCCTGTTTGCCGCAGTTGCCGCAGGCCGGCCAGCAGGCGCTCGGCGTCCTCCAGCCGGGAGCCCAGGCCAAAGCTGGCCCGCAGGGAGCCGGCGGGCAGGCCGAGCCGCTTGAGCAGCGGGTGGGCGCAGAAGCGGCCGTCGCGCAGGCCGATCCCGTGTTCGGCCGACAGGTAGGCGGCCACCAGCCCGGCGTCGTAGCCCTCCACGGAGAAGTTCACGACGCCGATGGTGCCTGCGCCCGGCTGACCGTCGGCAAGCGACGATTCGGCAGATGAGTCGGCGAAGATCTGGTGTACGGTCACGCCCTCGATGCGCTGGAGGCCTTCGACCAGGAAGGACCGGATGGCGTCCTCGTGGGCGTACCACTGTGCCGGGTCCAGCTCTGCGATCACTTGGGTGGCGCGGGCCAGCGCGGCCGCGCCCAGGACGTTCGGCGAGCCGCCCTCGTGCCGGGCCGGTCCGGTGGTCCAGCTGACGGAGTCGAGCCGGGCGTCGCGGACGGCGCCGCCGCCGGCCAGGTGCGGGGTGCCGGCGTCGAGCCAGTCCGTGCGCCCCACCAGCACGCCCGTGCCGAACGGGGCGTAGAGCTTGTGACCCGAGAAGGCGAGGTAGTCGACGTCGTCGGCGGCGATATCGATCCGCCGGTGCGGCGCCAGCTGCGCTGCGTCGACGACGATCCTGGCGCCGTACTCGTGCGCCAGCGCGGCGAGGGCGCGGATCGGCAGGATCTCGCCGGTGACATTGGAGGCGCCGGTAACGGCCAGCAGGCTCACACCGCCGCGTGCGAGCTCGTCCCGCAAGCGGTCGATGGTGGCCGCGAGGGTGGGCGCGGCCACGACGCTGCGGTGCGGGACGTTCTGCCAGGGCAGGAGGTTCGCGTGGTGTTCGATGTCGAGGTAGATGACCTCGCCGGCGGGCCGGCCGTCCTGCAACGGCAGGCACCCGGCCAGCAGGTTCAGGGAATCGGTGGTGTTGCGGGTGAAGATGACGGAATCGTCCGGCCGGCCGCCCACGAAGTCCCGCACGATGTCCCGGGCGTTCTCGTAGACCGAGGTGCTGATCTGGGAGGCGTAGCCGGCGCCGCGGTGGACGCTGGCGTAGTACGGCAGGATTTCGTTCAGGTAGGCCGAGACAACGGACAGGGCCGGGGCGGAGGCGCCGTAATCGAGGTTGGCGTAGCGGGCGTGGCCGCCCTTGATCAGCGGGGACTGGATCTCGGCGCCCGTGACGGCGGCGAGCGGGCGTGCGGCGGCGGCAAACCGTGCGTCGACTTCGCGGGCGGCGGGGAAAATGGCAGTTGTCATGGGACCTCACTCGAACAGGACCCCACATCGTGGGAATCCGCGCTTGCCGGGTCCGTTCCGGACCGGCCAGGTCGTCACCCGGGGCACCCCACCGCGACTGGAGGGTTGCCGGCCAGCAAACCGGGGTTTAGCGCTGGCACTCGTGACCTGCATCGAGCGTAGGACATCGGTGCAGCCGGGGAAAAGGCGGCCTCCGAATGTGAAGCGTTTTGTTACGTGCGCGCCGCAATGCGCACGTCGGCCGAAGAAACGACGGCGGCGGCCCCGGAATGGGGGCCGCCGCTGTCGTTTGTTCGATTGTTGAGAAAGGTCGGACGATCCTAGAGGAGGTCGTCAAGTCCGGGGTTGAGCCGCTTGAGCACTTCCGAGTGGAGGATCGAGTTGGTGGCCAGGGCGTTGCCACCGAAGGGGCCGTCCTCGCCCTCGAGCGAGGTGAAGCGGCCGCCGGCTTCGGTGACGATCGGCACGAGGGCGGCCATGTCGTAGAGGTTCAGTTCGGGTTCGCAGGCGATATCCACCGCACCCTCGGCCACGAGGCAGTAGGACCAGAAATCACCATAGGCGCGGGTGCGCCACACTTCCTCGGTGAGGCCCAGGAACTCGTCCAGGTTTCCGCGTTCCTTCCAGCCGCCGAGGCTGGAGTAGGACAGCGACGCGTCCTCGAGCTTGGAAACGTTGGACACCTTCAGCCGGGTGGCGGAGGCCAGGGAGCGGCCGGTGTAGGCGCCCGCGCCCTTGGCCGCCCACCAGCGCTTGCCCAGGGCCGGCGCGCTGACGACGCCGACCACCGGTTCGCCCTCGTCAACGAGGGCGATCAGGGTGGCCCAGACCGGGACGCCGCGGACGAAGTTCTTGGTGCCGTCGATCGGGTCAATGATCCAGCGCCGGGAGCCGTGGCCCGAGCTGCCGAATTCCTCGCCCAGGACCGCGTCGCGCGGCCGGGAGCGGGAGAGCTGGCCGCGGATGGCCTCTTCGGCGGATTTGTCGGCGTCGGTGACCGGGGTGAGGTCGGGCTTCGTCTCGATCCGAAGGTCCAGCGCCTTGAAGCGGCTCATGGTCTGGGAATCGACGGAATCTGCCAGGACATGGGCAAGGCGCAGGTCATCGTTGTAGCTCGAATCGGTTTGGCTCATGGTTCCAAACTACCGTCTAAGCGGGCGGGCCGCCGGGAGGCCGCGGTGCTGCGCCGCGGGCCGGCGAGGGGCCGGATTAGGACACAGTGCCGAGTTCCTTGGTGTCCTGCGCTTCCATCCGCGGGTCTGTGCCCAGCAGCCGGCGCAGGGAGGCCAGCCTTGCCGGCCCGGAGGGACCCGCATGCCCGGCCGCAACCCATGCATCGACGCCGCAGTTGACGGCGGTGGAGTCGTGCTTGCAGCCGCGTTCGCAATCGTCCGTGCCCGGTTCCAGGTCCGGGAAGGACCTCAGGATCCGGTCCGGATCCACGTGGGCCAGCCCGAAGGACCGGATGCCGGGGGTGTCGATGATCCAGCTGCCGGCCGGGGCATCGTTGACTTTTAGCGCCAGCGCGGAGGAAGACGTATGGCGGCCGCGGCCGGTCACCGCGTTGACGCCTCCGGTGGCACGTTCGGCCCCGGTCAGTGCGTTGACCATGGTGGATTTGCCGACGCCGGAATGGCCCAGCATGACGGTGACCTTGCCGTCGAGGTAGCCGCGGAGCTGGGAGACGGCGTCCTTGTCGAGCCGGGCCGAAAGGCCGTCGTCGGAGCGGGCGTCTATGCCTGATGCGGCGGAGTCCGCCGTCTTGGAGATGATGACGGGGAAGTCGAGGTGCGTGTAATTGGACAACAGATCGGCGGGATCCTTGACGTCGGCCTTGGTGACGAGCAGCAGCGGCTCAATGCCGGCGTCGTACGCGGCCACGAGCGCGCGGTCGATGAAACCGGTCCGGGGCTCGGGATTGGCCGCCGCCACCACCACCACGAGCTGGTCGGCGTTGGCCACAACGGCCCGTTCGATCGGGTCCGTGTCATCGGCACTGCGGCGCAGCAGCGTCTTGCGGTCCAGGATCTTCACCAGCCGGGCGAGGGTGTCAGGTTCACCGGTAACGTCCCCGACGAGGGAAACGAAGTCGCCGGCCACCACGGGATTGCGGCGCAGTTCCCGGGCCCGCGCCGCGATGATCTTGCGTTCCCCGGGGGTGCCTTCGCCGACGACGGCGGTGTAGCGGCCGCGGTCAACGGTGATGATGCGGCCCGTGACGGCGTCGTCGTAGCTGGGCCGGTCCTTGGTGCGGGGCCGGGAGCCCTTCTTGTTCGGACGGATCCGGACATCGGACTCGTCCCAGGAATCAGTGCTGCGTGCCACCGGCGCCGTCCTCGTCCGCGGTGGGTCCCTGCGCCAGCATGGCTTCCCAGAGCCGTGGGAAGTCGGGCATCGTCTTGGCCGTGGTCGCGATGTCCTCGACCTCGACGCCTGGCACGGCCAGGCCGAGGATGGCGCCGGCCGTGGCCATGCGGTGGTCTGCGTAGCTGTGCACGACGCCGCCGTGCAGCTTGGCGGGCCGGATGATGAGTCCATCCGTTGTTTCCTCGGCATCGCCCCCGAGGCGGCTGATCTCGGCGACGAGGGCGGCGAGCCGGTCTGTTTCGTGACCGCGGAGGTGCGCGATGCCGCTCAGCCGGGAGGGGCCGGTGGCGAGGGCGCAGAGCGCGGCGACGGTGGGGGCGAGTTCGCTGGTTTCGTCGAAGTCGCCGCCCTTGATTTCGCGTCCGCCGGTGACGGTCAGGGTGCCGGCGTCGAGCGTCACGGTCGCGCCCATTGCGGTCAGGATGCCGCGCCAGAGGTCACCGACCTGCGTGGTCCCGGCGGGCCAGTTAGGGATCCGCACGGTGCCGCCGGTGGCGAGGGCCGCCGCGAGGAACGGGCCGGCGTTGGAGAGGTCCTGCTCGATCCGCTGGTCGAACGCGCGGATCGGGCCGGGGGAGACCACCCAGTGGTTCGGTACCGAGTCATCGACCGTGACGCCCACTCCGCGCAGCACGGCCACCGTCATGTTGATGTGGTCCAGGCTCGGCACGGGCTTGCCTGCATCTGCCCTGCTCTGGTGTTCCAGGTGGAGCCCCTCGGTGAAGCGGGCGCCGGCCAGCAACAGGGCGGAGACGAACTGGGACGATGCACTGGCGTCGATGACGAGGTGGCCGCCGCGCACTTCACCCGTGCCCTTCACGGTGAAGGGCAGCGACGACGCCGGACCGCCGTCGGGCGCGCTGACCGCCACGCCCAGGCCTGCCAGTGCCTCGATGATGGTGCCCATCGGCCGTTTGCGGGCGTGCGGGTCTCCGTCGAAATGTGACTCTCCGCGGCGCAGCGCGGCCACCGGCGGCACAAAGCGCATGACCGTGCCGGCCAGGCCGCAGTCGATCGCCGTGTCCGCCGCGGCGGCGTCCAGGCTGATCGGGATGATTTCCAGGTCGGGGCCGAACGCGCCGTCGCCGGGAACTTCCGTCACGGTGGCCCCCAGTTGCCGCAGGGCCGCAATCATCAGCGCTGAATCCCGGGAGTGCAGGGGCGCCCGCAGGCGGGACGGCCCGTCCGCGAGGGCCGCGAGCACGAGGTACCGGTTGGTCAGGGACTTGGAACCCGGAACGGTGACGGTGGCGTCGACCGGCCGTGCCGCGAACGGCGCGGGCCAGGGCGGAGCGGCGTCGGCAGCATGGCGGCCGGCTGAGCGGGAGGGGGTAGCTGCGGAGGGGGTGGTGCCAGTCATTACCGTCTTAGGCCCCGGCCTTGTGGTCGACGGCCTTGCGGACCACTTTGTCGGCCTTCTTCAGCCGCTTGTTGGTGGTCTTCTTGGCATCGGCCGCGAAGTGGCTCGCGTTCTTCTTCGCGTCCGCGGCGAAGGTGCCGGCGCGCCACGCCAGGCTGGGCTTGCCGGCGGTGTCGACGGCAGCGAGCAGCGCGCCGCCGGTCAGGGAAACGTTTTTCAGGAGCTGCTTGCGGCGGGCGTCGCGGGCTTCCTTTGAGGAGATGTCCGCGCTGCGCCATTCCACGTAGCTGTTGAGGGCCGAAATGACGGCCAAGAGGGTGGCTGCCAGCCGGGCGGACTTGCCAAGGGCGAAGCAGACGCCGGCGCCGACCTGGGTTCCGCCAATCGCGCGCGCCAGGACCTTCTCATTGACCTGGAACGGCAGTGCGTCGGCGGTGCGCCGCAGCAGGGGAGACAGCTGTGCCGCAGTGTCATCCGCATTCTTGAGCTTGTGCACGCCGGCGAGGACGAAACTGGAGGCGAGCATGGGCCGGGCGAGAAAGCGGACAATCGACATGAATTTCCTCCTGGATGGACGAACTGCGGATTCACTGCGGGAGAACCGGTTCTAGTCTTGCACTTTTGCGGAATATTTGCCTGCCGGACGTGGTTGTGAAAGGCAGGTTTAAGCACGGCTAAGGAAGGCGGAGATTTGACGCAAGTGTTGGACAGAACGGAACTGGAAGCCGGTTCCGGGCAGCCGTGGACCGTCGCGCTTCCGGGAGTTCCGGGTGCCCGGCGGAAGGTGACAGTAGACTTGGACGCAATGAGCACCATGGACCCGGCCGTTACGGCCATGCACGAGGTTGCCGGAAACGACGCCACGCCCACCCCCACACCTGATGCCAGTGCGGCCGCCGCCCTGGAAACCGAGGTGGACGGCAAGCCGCTGGACGTCTCCACCGAGTCCGCGGAAGAGCGCCGGGCGCGCTTTGAACGCGACGCGATGCAGTACGTGGACCAGTTGTATTCCGCGGCCATGAGGATGGCCCGGAATCCCTCGGACGCCGAGGACCTGGTCCAGGAGGCGTACACGAAGGCGTTCTCGGCGTTCCATCAGTACAAGCCCGGCACCAACCTGAAAGCCTGGCTGTACCGCATCCTCACCAACACCTACATCAACCTGTACCGGAAGCGTCAGCGCGAGCCCCTGCAGTCGAATTCGGACACGATCGAGGACTGGCAGCTCGCCCGCGCAGAGTCGCATACGTCCTCGGGACTGCGTTCGGCTGAAGCCGAGGCGCTTGACCACCTGCCCGATTCCGATGTGAAGCGCGCCCTCCAGTCGATTCCCGAGGAATTCCGGCTGGCCGTGTACTTCGCCGACGTCGAGGGCTTCGCGTACAAGGAAATTTCAGACATCATGAACACCCCCATCGGGACCGTCATGTCCCGGCTGCACCGCGGCCGGAAGATGCTGCGGGACATGCTTGCGGACTATGCCGCCGAGCGGGGATTCAGGGCCGCCACCGAGTCAACCAGCGCGGCCGACAGCAACAAACAGGAGAACAGGAAATGAGCGACTGCCAGGGACTGGGCGATTGCGACGACGCCCGGATGCAACGTATCTATGAATATCTGGATGGTGCGCTCACGCATAAAGACATCGCAGAGATCAAGGACCACCTGGACAGTTGCCCGGAGTGCCTGGAGCAGTACGACCTCGAATGTGTCATCCGCGTGATGGTCAAGCGTTCGTGCACCGAAGCGGCTCCGGAGAACCTCAAGAACTCCATCCTGGACCGGATCCACTCCATCCGGACCGTGGAAGCCTAAGCCGCACAGCGAAGGACCCCAAAGAGAAAGACCCCGGAACCGTGAGGTGTCCGGGGTCTTTCGCTTAAAGCAGTCAATCCTAGCCGTGGCTTAGGTGTTGGGGCGCTTACCGTGGTTCGCGCCGCCACGCTTACGGTCACGACGTTTACGTGCACGCTTGCTCATAGCTGGCCTCCTTAATCTTGGTACTCAAAAGAGCTGCCCTCAAGTCTCCCACATCACGGCACCCGCCGCGAACCGGCGGCCCCGCACGCCGACCTCAGCGACCGAGCTTATGCCTCGAGTGAGTTGCGGATCGAGATCCGGGCCTGGTCCAGGACTGTCCTGACGGTTTCGAGCGTGACGGCGGTGACGGGGTGGCTCCCGGCGTGGCGCCGCAGTTCCACCCGCATGTCGTCGCGGAAGGCCTGGACGAGCAGTTCGGCCTCCTTCAGCCGCCGTTCCCCCTCCGGTGAGTACCGCGTGCCCGCGACGCCGGCAGAGCCCGTCCCGGCCGCCGTCCCTGCGGCACGGGCCGAGGTGCGCGCCGCCTCCGCCGTTGCCGCGAGATCGGCCCGGAGGCCGCGCATGTTGACGCGGATGTCCTGGCGCAGGTTGTCGGCGAGCCGGCGCACCGAGGCCGAGATGTCGTTTTCGACGCCGGCGAGCTCGTCCCGGCGGCTGTTCAGTTCCTTGAGCCCCGCCGGGGTGATGCTGTAGTTGGTGCGGCGGCCTTCCGTGTGGGTGGCCACAAGCCCTTCCTCCTCGAGCTTGCCCAGGCGCGGGTAGATGGTTCCGGCGCTGGGGGAGTAGGTGCCGCCGAACCGCTCGCTGAGGGCCTTGATGAGCTCGTAGCCGTGCTTGGGTCCTGATTCGAGCAGGGCGAGCAGGTACAGCCGCAGTGCTCCGTGGGCGAAGACGGGAGGCATCAGAGCACCGGTTCGGTGTCCGCGGTCGGGTGGCCGTGGAAAATCGATGTCTTTCCCGAGACCGAGTTGGTGCGGACCAGCATTAGCTTGGCGTCCGGGCCCGCAATCGTCTGCACCGTGCCGTTGGGCTGGGAATACCTCAGGTCGTTAATGACCACTGCTCCGCTGGCGGATTTGGCGATGATGTCCACGCCGACGTCGTGCGGCAGCCGGATGGTGACGTCACCGGAGACCGAATTGGCGCCGAAATCCTGGGTGAAACCGTGGAGGTCGAAGCTCAGGTCGCCGCTGACGGTATTCGCGCGGATGTGGCTGAAATGGCCCGAGGCCGTTACCTCGCCGGAGACGCTCTTGGCGGTCAGGACGCCGCGGTGGTTGCGGGCGATCACTTCGCCGCTGACCGTGTTGACGGAGAGGTCCCCGGACGTGCCGTCGGCCAGTACGGACCCCGAGACCGTGTTGAGCCGGGCGTGCCCGCTGGTCCCGGAGACCATGCCGTCGCCGCTGACCGTTCCGGCCTCCACCTCGACGCCGGCGGGCAGGGCGATGCTGATGACCACTGAGTTGCTGCTGTGGTTGTTGACGGTCCCCATGAGGTTTTTGAACCAGCCCTGCGGGCCGTGGAGCTGGTGGCGGACTTCCAGGCGGCCGTCGGTGACGGAGATGGTGAGCGGGTCGCCGGTGATTTCGGAGACTTCGATCCTGGCCACGTCTTCGTCATGGGTGACGATGTCGAAGCGGCCGCGGACGATGCCGAGCTTGAGCGAGCGGACGCCGTCGACGTCGATGGTCTGCGGGCCTGTCACGGTCCACGTGTTCTCTGACATGGTTCCTCCGGAAAATGCGAAAAGCGGCTGGACAACTAACGATATATCGCGACTATGAAGTCACGATATATCGCGCTTTCCGGCGGGTCAAGATATATCGCGAAATTCCCGGGAGAGCCGGCCGGGCTACTCCGGCGCCTCGATGCCGAGCCATTGGAACCAGCCGCGGTGCAGCACCAGCCACGCCATGAGTCCGTAGCCGGCTTGGCCGGGCGTGCCGCCGTTGGCTGCGAGGTCCTGGCGCCATTGTTCGTGATTCAGGAGCGGCGAGAAGGTATCCACGTAGAGGTGCTTGCGGCGCGTGGTGACGTCGGCGAACGCCGTGTTGAGTTCACCGAGCCGGCGGTTCTGCGCGGGGTCGAGGGTGGGCGGCGGCCCCACGACGAAGACCTCGATCTTGTTCTGCGAGGCGGAGTCCAGGATGTTGGCGAGGTTCAGCCGGCTGCGGGCCGTGGACAGGCCGAATTCGATGTCGCGCCCGGATAGGCCGATCACCAGGCGGTTTTCGTGGTGGTTGCCGAAGCGGCGGCCCGCCTCCTCGAGCCAGCGCGCGGCAATTCCTTCGGTGCCCTCTTCCGGGCATGGCAGGGGGTAGCACTCCAGGGCGACGCTGTCCTGCGGGGTCCGGGCCAGCACCCGGCCCAACCAGCCCAGAGCCCGCGGATCACCGAGCCCGGCCAACAGCTCGTCCCCAACGGCTGCGATCCGCAGCTTCCGATCTTCCACGACTACCTCTTCACTTCAACGCTGTCCATCAAGCTGACCACTAACAGTCCATTAAACAGAGCTGCCCGGCCGGAGTGTTGTGTTTCAGTCTCCGGCCGGGCAGCAATGACGCTATTTACGCGCGAATGCCTGCTTGAGCAGGGTGTCCTGCTCGGCCGCGTGGCGCTTCATCGACCCTGCGGCGGTGGAAGCCGAGGCGGGGCGCGAAATGAGGCGGACCCGGCGGTCCAGGGCGTCCGGCAGGTTCAGGCCGATGAACGGCCACGGACCCTGGTTCGCGGGTTCGTCCTGGGCCCAGACCACTTCGGCGTTGGGGTACTTGGCCAGCTCCGCGGCGATCTCGGCGGCCGGCAGCGGGTAAAGCTGCTCGACGCGCACGATTGCCGTGGTCTTGTTCTCGGTCTTCTGCCGGGTGGACAGCAGATCGTAGTACAGGCGTCCGGAGACCAGCAGGACGCGTTCGACGGCGTCCGGCTGCAGTTGCTCGTGCTCCGGGATGACCGGACGGAACGAGCCGGTGGTGAAGTCCTCCACGGAGGACGCCGCCGCCTTGAGACGCAGCAGCTGCTTCGGCGTGAAGATGATCAGCGGCTTGCGGGGCCTGCTGTACGCCTGGCGGCGCAGCAGGTGGAAGTGCGAGGCCGACGTCGTGGGGTTGGCCACGATCATGTTCTCTTCCGCGCACATCTGCAGGAAACGCTCGATCCGGGCCGAGGAGTGGTCCGGGCCCTGGCCCTCGTAGCCGTGCGGCAGCATCAGAACCAGCGAGGACCGCTGGCCCCACTTCTGCTCGGCGGAGGAGATGAACTCATCGATGATGGTCTGCGCACCGTTGACGAAGTCACCGAACTGGGCCTCCCAGAGCACCAAAGCATCCGGGCGCTCCACGGAGTAGCCGTACTCGAAGCCCATGGCGGCGTATTCGGAGAGCAGGGAGTCGTAGATCCACAGCTTGGCCTGGTCCTCGGACAGGTGGGCCAGGGGCAGCCACTCGTCGCCGTTGGCGCGATCGTGGAAGACGGCGTGACGCTGCACGAAGGTGCCGCGGCGCGAGTCCTGGCCGGCGAGCCGGACCGGGACGCCTTCCATGATGAGCGAGCCGAACGCGGCGAGCTCGCCGAAGCCCCAGTCGATCCCGCCTTCACGGGACATGGCCTCGCGCTTCTCCAGCAGCTGCTTGAGCTTGGCGTGGACGGTGAAGCCCTCCGGGATCTCGGTGTGGGCCTTGCCGATGCGGGCCAGGGTATGCGCGGAGATCGCGGTGGACGTCGGGGTGCTCACGCCGGAATCGGACTGCTGGGCCATGGGGCGTTCGAGATCGGACACCGCGGCGGAATCGGCCGTGATGATCGGGATCGGGGACGTCTGGGCGGCGTGGGTCTCTGCGAAGACGCGTTCCAGGCGTTCCTGGTAGTCGCGCAGCAGCTGCTCGGCTTCTTCCTCGGTGATGTCACCGCGGCCGATCAGCGATTCGGTGTACAGCTTGCGGACCGAACGCTTGGCTTCGATCAGGTTGTACATCAGCGGCTGGGTCATCGAGGGGTCGTCGCCCTCGTTGTGGCCGCGGCGGCGGTAGCACACCATGTCGATGACAACGTCCTTGTGGAACCGCTGGCGGAACTCGTAGGCGAGCTGGCCGATGCGGACAACGGCTTCGGGGTCATCGCCGTTCACGTGGAACACCGGCGCCTGGATCATCTTGGCGACGTCCGTGGAGTAGGTGGAGGACCGCGAGGACGACGGGGCGGTGGTGAAGCCGACCTGGTTGTTGACCACGATGTGGATGGTTCCGCCGGTGCGGTAGCCGCGCAGCTGGGAGAGGTTCAGGGTTTCGGCCACTACGCCTTGGCCGGCGAAAGCGGCGTCACCGTGGACCATGATCGGGAGCACGGGGAATGCCTCGCCCTGGTCCAGGCGGTCCTGCTTGGCGCGGACGATGCCTTCAAGGACCGAGTCGACGGCCTCGAGGTGCGAGGGGTTCGCGGCGAGGTAGACCTTGGTCTCCTTGCCGTTGTCCGAGGTGAAGGTGCCCTCGGTGCCGAGGTGGTACTTCACGTCCCCGGAGCCCTGGACCGAGCGGGGGTCCTGCGTGCCTTCGAATTCACGGAAGACCTGGGCGTAGGTCTTGCCGGCGATGTTGGTGAGCACGTTGAGCCGGCCGCGGTGGGCCATGCCGATCGCCACTTCGTCGAGTTCGTCGTCGGCGGCGTCGGAGATGATGGCGTCCAGCAGCGGAATCAGGGACTCACCGCCTTCCAGCGAGAAGCGCTTCTGGCCGACGAACTTCGTCTGCAGGAACGTCTCAAAGGCCTCGGCGGCATTGAGCTTGGAGACGATGCGCAGCTGCTCGTCGCGGCTCGGCTTCGAGTACGGGTGCTCGATCTGGTCCTGGAACCATTTGCGCTCGGCCGGGTCCTGGATGTGCATGTACTCTATGCCGGCGGTGCGGCAGTAAGCGTCGCGGAGGACGCCGAGGATGTCGCGGAACTTCAGCATCGGCTTGCCGCCGAAGCCGCCGGTGGGCCATTCGCGGTCCAGGTCCCACAGGGTCAGGCCGTAGGTCAGGACGTCGAGGTCCGGGTGCTTGCGCTGGACGTACTCAAGCGGATCGGTGTCCGCCATGAGGTGGCCGCGCACGCGGTAGGCGTGGATCAGCTGCTGGATCCGGGCGACCTTGTTGATCTCGTCGGCAGGGTCTACCTGCAGGTCCGGGCTCCAGCGCACGGGCTCGTACGGGATGCGCAGGGACTCGAAGATTTCGTCGTAGAAGTTCTGCGCACCCAGCAGGAGCTGGTGCACAAGCTTGAGGAACTCGCCGCTGCCGGCACCCTGGATGACGCGGTGGTCATAGGTGGAGGTCAGGGTGAGGACCTTGCTGATGGCGTTCTGCGCGATGATCTTCTCGCTGGCGCCCTGGAACTCGGCCGGGTAGTCCAGTGCGCCGACGCCGATGATGGCGGCCTGGCCCTTGGAGAGGCGGGGCACCGAGTGCACGGTGCCGATGCCGCCGGGGTTGGTCAGGGACACGGTGGTGCCGGAGTGGTCGTCCGCGGTCAGCTTGCCGTTGCGGGCGCGCTTGATCAGGTCCTCGTAGGTGTGCCAGAACTCGGAGAAGTTGAGGGTCTCCGCTTTCTTGATGTTCGGCACCATGAGCAGGCGGGTGCCGTCAGGCTTCGGCATGTCGATCGCGATGCCGAAGTTCACGTGCGCCGGCTGGACAGCCACCGGCTTGCCGTCGATCTCGTCGTAGTAGACGTTCATCGAGGGGAACTGGGACAGGGCGCGGATGACGGCGTAGCCGATCAGGTGCGTGAAGGAGACCTTGCCGCCTCGGGCGCGGGCCAGGTTGGAGTTGATGACCACGCGGTTGTCGATCAGCAGCTTGGCCGGGATGGCGCGGACGCTCGTGGCGGTCGGCACTTCCAGGCTGGTGACCATGTTCGACGCGATGGCCTTGGCCGGGCCGCGCAGGACGGAGACGACGTCCTCTTCCGGCGCCGTCGGAGCTTTGACGTTCTTGGGCAGCTGTGCCGGGATCGGTGCGGTGCCGGGGCCGGCGTCGGAGGTTTTGGAGCCGTCCCGGGCGACGGTGGCCGGGGCTTTCTTGGCTGCGGGGGCCGGAGCGGGGGCTGCGGGCGCGGCGGGCGCAGGTGCGGAGGGCGCAGCTGCTGCCGGCGCTGCGGCAGCAGGCGCTACAACGGGAAGTTCACGGGTGGCAGGATGCACAGCGACTGCTGTGCCGGACGTTCCGTTGGCGGAAGAGGCGTCACTAGCTGCAAAGGATTCGAACAGGGGCCACCACTTGGCGTCGACCGTGTTCTTGTCCTGCTGGTAACGCTCGTACAGTTCGTCAACGAGCCACTCGTTTCCGCCAAATTCCTCTGGTAGACGGTGGCTAGGCTGCTCTGGCACTTGAAATACGCCTCTTCCATGAGTTTGATTCCCTCTGGCTTCCACGGTGCTTCGGCACAACGATCGAGCCAGTCTCTGCGTCCAGTGAACCCAGACCCATGCCAGTCTAGTGACGATTCTTGCCAAACCGCCAATAAGCGTGACTCAAATCATGATCTGCCCCGGCGGCCGCTGAATTGGCGTGAAGATGTCGTGCGGAACCGGCGAGGATGCAGCGGCTGCCGCACCGGAAATCGCCCCTAGAATCGAGGGAGAACCGTTTGGTGCCGAAGGTGCCAGCTAAGGAGCAGCCGTGCGTTTCCTGAATGAACCCACCACCGATCTGACCTACTCCGACCTCTTCCTCGTTCCGTCCCGTTCCGATGTCACCTCGCGCCTGGACGTGGATCTCGCGGCCGACGACGGGACCGGCTCGGCAATTCCGCTGGTGGCGGCGAATATGACGGCGGTGACGGGAAAGCGGATGGCAGAGACGATGGCCCGCCGCGGCGGCCTGGGCGTCCTGCCGCAGGACGTCCCGCTCGATGTCATCCGGGACGTTGCAGCCTGGATCAAGGGCCGCCACCCGGTCCTCGAGACCCCCGTCACCCTGGCGCCCACGGACACGGTGATCGATGCCCTGCACTTGATGGGCAAACGGCCGCACGGGGCCGTGGTGGTGGTGGACGCGGCGGGCGCCGTCACCGGAGTGGTCCGTGCCGCCGACTGCGAGGGCCAGGACCGTTTCGCGTCGCTGGCCTCCGTCCTGCGCCACCAGCCGCTCGTGCTGGATGCCGGGATGCTCGGTACGGGAACGCTGACGGGCGGACCGGCCGCGGATGCTGCCGGCGCTGCCCAGTCGCTCCGCCGCGCCTTTGAAGCGATGGACGCCGCCGGGACGGACTATGCGCCGGTGCAGCAGGACGGTGTCCTGGCCGGTGTGCTCACCCGCAAGGGCGCCCTTCGCTCCACCATCTACCGCCCGTCCCTGGACGAGGACGGCAAACTCAAGGTGGCTGCCGCCGTCGGGATTAACGGTGACGTGGCCGGGCGGGCGGCCGAACTCCTGGCTGCCGGCGTCAACGTGCTGGTCCTCGACACCGCGCATGGCCACCAGCAGAAAATGTTCGACGCCCTGGCCGCCGTGAAGGGACTCAACCCCGGCGTGCCCGTCGTGGCCGGCAACGTGGTGACCGGCGAGGCCACCCGGGAACTCATCGAGGCCGGAGCGGACATCGTCAAGGTCGGCGTGGGTCCGGGCGCCATGTGCACCACCCGCATGATGACGGCCGTGGGCCGCCCCCAGTTCAGCGCCGTCCTGGAATGTTCCGCGGCAGCGCGGGACGCCGGGGGCCGGGTGTGGGCCGACGGCGGTGTGCGCTACCCGCGCGACGTCGCCCTGGCCCTGGCCGCCGGGGCGAGCCAGGTCATGATCGGGTCCTGGTTTGCCGGCACTCACGAAAGCCCGGGAGACCTTCAGCTGGACGCGGGCGGCCGGCAGTACAAGGAGAGCTTCGGCATGGCGTCCGCACGCGCCGTGCAGAACCGCAACCAGCGCGAGGGCGCCTTTGAGAAGGACCGCAAGGCCCTCTTCGAGGAGGGCATCTCCACGTCCCGGATGTACGTGGATCCGGTGCGGCCCGGCGTCGAGGACCTGCTGGACATGATCACCGCCGGCCTGCGCAGCTCCATGAGCTACGCCGGCGCCGCCGATCTCGCCGCCTTCCGCGAACGTGCCGTGGCCGGCATTCAGTCCGCGGCCGGGTACGAGGAAGGCCGCCCCGTCCCGCAAAGCTGGTGACGCCGCAGCTCGGGGGCTGGCGGCGGCTGCTCCTGTAGACTGAAATTCTTATGGACAGTAAATCTAGGTGCCGGCCTGGGGGCTGTCAGCGAAGAACGGAAACCGTTCCCGCGCAGTCCACCCGCAGAGCCGGCAAACCCCGTTCACGCGCCCATCACTCTCCGGCCATTCGCCACTCCGGAGCCTTCCAGGACACAGGGTCGGCTGCCGCCGACCATCCTCCGCCGGCCCGCCGACTCCAGCCACTCCACACCCCGCAACGGCACCGGCTGTGCGCCGCCTCTCCGGAAGCAGGCCATTAAATGGAATGGCTTCTCCTCGTAGCAGGGCTCCTGCTCATCCTCGGCACCGGTTTCTTCGTTGCCGTGGAATTTTCCCTGGTCGCCCTTGACCAGACGACAGTGCAGCGCGCGGTCGACGGCGGAGACGCCGCCGCCGAGCCTCTGCTCAAATGCCTCAAGTCCCTCTCCACCCAGCTCTCCAGTTGCCAGCTCGGCATCACGATGACCACGCTGCTGACCGGCTACGTCATGGAACCGTCCGTCGGCAAGCTGCTCGAAGGCCCGCTCGCGGCCATCGGAGTACCGGCAGCGGCGGTCGCCTCCGTCTCCCTGATCCTCGCGATGGCGCTCGCCACCCTGCTCTCCATGGTGATCGGCGAACTGGTGCCCAAGAACATGGCGATCGCCCTGTCCTTCCCGATCGGCAAGGCCGTTGCCCGGCCCCAGCTGGTGTTCACCGCGATCTTCAAGCCCGCAATCGTGGTCCTGAACGGTTTCTCCAACAAGGTCCTGAACGTCTTCGGCCTGGAGGCCAAGGAGGAAATCTCCGGCGCGCGCACGCCGGCAGAACTCGCCTCCCTCGTGCGCCGCTCCGCGGCCATGGGCACGCTCGACGCCGGAACGGCCAACTTCATCGCCCGGACCCTGAAGTTCTCCGGCCGGACCGCCGCGGACGTCATGACCCCCCGCATCCGGGTGGAGACCATCGACGCCGACCAGCCTGTGTCGGACATCGTCGAGGCCGCCAAGCGCACCGGCTACTCCCGTTTCCCGGTGATCGGCGAGTCGTCCGATGACATCCGCGGCGTGGTCCATATCAAGAAGGCCATCGCCGTTCCCGCGGACCGCCGCGCCAAACTGCAGGCCGGCGCCATCATGACCGATGTTCTCCGGGTGCCCGAAACCATCCACCTGGATGCCCTCCTCGCCGAACTGCGTGAGGGCAACCTGCAACTGGCCGTCGTCCTCGACGAGTACGGCGGAACGGCCGGCGTCGCCACGCTGGAGGACCTCGTGGAGGAAATTGTTGGGGAAGTGGCCGATGAACATGACAAAGTCCGGCCGGGGCTGCTTCAGAGCGCCTCGGGCGACTGGTACTTCCCCGGGCTGCTCCGGCCCGATGAACTCTCCGAACAGATCCCGGGCCTGACCGTGCCCGACGAAGCTGCCTACGAAACGGTGGGAGGCTACGTCATGAGCCAGCTTGGCCGCATCGCGGCAGTCGGCGACACAGTCGACGTCGTCGGCGGAACGCTCAGCGTGACCCGCATGGACGGCCGCCGGATCGACCGGATCTGCTTCCGGCCCGCCCGGGTCCAGGGCAGCGGCCAGCCCGCCAGCCAGGCAGGTGCCGCATGAGCGACTGGGCAGGAATCCTGTGGCTTGCCGTCCTGCTGGTCGGCAACGCTTTCTTCGTGGCGGCTGAATTCGCCATCATGTCCGCCCGCCGGAGCCAGATCGAGCCGCTGGCCGAGGCCGGCTCGAAGCGCGCGCAGACCACCCTGCGGGCCATGGAAAACGTCTCCCTCATGCTCGCGTGCGCCCAGCTCGGCATCACTGTCTGTTCGCTGCTGATCCTGCAGGTGGCCGAACCCGCGATCCACCACCTCCTGGCGGTGCCGCTGGAAGCGGCGGGCATCCCGATGGAGGCCGCGGACCTCGTGGCCTTCGCCGTCGCCCTGCTGGTGGTGACGTTCCTGCACGTCACGTTTGGCGAAATGGTGCCGAAGAACATCTCGGTGTCCGTCGCGGACAAAGCGGCGCTGCTGCTGGCTCCGCCGCTGATGTTCATTGCCCGCGTGGTCAAGCCCGTCATTGCGGCCCTCAACTGGTCCGCCAACCACATCCTGAAGCTGATGCGGATTGAGCCGAAGGATGAGGTCACGTCCTCCTTCACCCTGGAGGAAGTGCAGTCGATCGTGCAGGAATCCACCCGCCACGGGCTCGTGGATGACGACGCCGGGCTCATCACCGGAGCGCTGGAGTTCTCGGAGCACACGGCGTCCCACGTGATGGTCCCGCTGCACAAGCTCGTCATGCTCAAAGCGGCCACCACGCCGGCGGAATTCGAAAAGGCAGTGAGCCGGACCGGTTTTTCGCGCTTCCCGATGCTCGACGACGACGGCATGCTGTCCGGGTACCTCCACATCAAGGACGTGTTGTCCATCCCCGACGCCGGATACCACCAGGCGATTGCGGAAAGCCGCATCCGGTCGCTGGCGAACCTCGCCATGGACGACGAAATCGAGAAGGCCATGTCCGTCATGCAGCGCACAGGCTCGCACCTGGCCCGCGTGATCGGGCCCGACGGGCTGACCCAGGGCGTGCTGTTCCTGGAAGACGTGATCGAGCAGCTGGTGGGCGAGATCCGCGACGCGACGCAGGCCACCGGCTACCGGAGGCTCGGCCAGGACCAGTAGCGCATTGCCAGCAGCGGACGGGCGGCACGGCGCCGCGCCGGGTATCCCTAAATAGGAATGATTCCTATTTAGGGATACACTCAGGCTGTTGCTATTGCTCCTGATTCTCAATAACAGATCCGAGGTTTCCCGTGCGCCGTCCCGCTGCCCGAGCCGTGCTGGCTGGCTTTGCCGGCTTAGGCCTCCTGCTGACCGCGTGCGCTCCGACGGCGGGAAGCGCCCGGGGGACCGCGGGCGACGGCGTCGTCGACGTCGTAGCCTCTACGAGTGTCTATGGCGACATCGTCTCCAGCATCGGCCGCGACAAGGTCCGGGTCAGCTCGATCATCAGCCGCACCAGCCAGGACCCGCACTCCTACGAGGCCACCACCCAGGACAAACTGGCTGTCTCCAAGGCCGAACTCGTGGTGGAGAACGGCGGGGGATACGACACCTTCATCGACACGCTCGCAACCGACACCGGGCTGGACCGCGGCAATGTGATCAGCGCCGTGGACGTCTCCGGCCTTGCCTCCGAAAGCCCGGCGGCGGCGAGCCCCGAGGCCTCCGGCCACACCCATGCGGCCACCGGGCTGAACGAGCACGTCTGGTACAGCCTGCCGGCCATGTCCCGCCTTACGGACGCCATTGCGGACAAACTCGGCACGCTGGAACCCGCCTCGGCGGAGACGTTCCGGACCAACGCGGCCGCATTCAAGGACTCGCTCGGCGGCCTGGAAACCAAGCTCGCCGCGATGAAGTCCGCGAAGGATCACGTGCCCGTGGCCGTCACCGAACCGGTGCCGTTGTACCTGCTGGAAGATGCAGGACTTGAGAACAAGACCCCCGCCGAGTACACGGCGGCGATCGAGGAAGGCGCCGATGTCCCGCCGGCCGTCCTCAAGGCCGCCGTCGATCTCGTGGGATCGGGGAGCGTGCGGCTGCTGGCCTACAATACCCAGACTGAGGGGCCGCAGACTCTGGCGCTGAAGAAGGCCGCCGCGTCCGCCGGCGTCCCGGTCGTGAACTTCAGCGAAACCCTTCCCGAGGGCCAGACCTTCCTGCAATGGATGACCGCAAATGTGGAGAGCATCAGCAAGGCCCTAGGATGATCGCAACAACGGAAGCGTCTGTCTCCGTAGGGAAATCGAGGAAACCTCATTTGACACCGGTAGTGAGCCTCCGCGGCGCCTCCCTGTCCTTCGGCCAGCGGACACTGTGGGAGGACCTGGACCTGGACATCAACCCGGGTGAATTCTTTGCCGTACTCGGCCCCAACGGCAGCGGCAAGACCACATTCCTCAAGGTCCTGCTCGGGTTGCAGGAGCTGAGCACGGGCACGGCCGTGCTTGACGGCCGGCCCGTCGAACGGGGAAGCCGCCGGATCGGCTATGTCCCGCAGCAAAAATCTTTCGACCCCGACACGCCGCTGCGCGCCCGCGACCTCGTGGCCCTCGGCCTCGACGGCCACCGCTGGGGCATCCGCCTTGGCGGGGCAAAAGTGAACCGGAAGGTGGACGAACTCCTGGAGCTCGTCGGCGCCAGCGACTACGCCAAAGTGCCGGTCGGGCAGCTGTCCGGCGGTGAGCAGCAGCGCCTGCGCGTGGCCCAGGCCCTCGCCACCGATCCCAAGGTGCTCTTGTGCGACGAGCCGCTGCTGTCCCTGGATCTTCAGCACCAGCAGGCCGTCAGCGCCTTGATCAACAAGCAATGCCGCGATGCCGACAGCGCCGTGGTGTTCGTGACGCACGAGATCAACCCGATCATGGACTACGTGGACCGCGTCCTGTACCTGGCCGGCGGACGGTTCCGGGTAGGCACTCCTGCTGAGGTCATGACCACCGAGGTGCTCTCCGATCTCTATGGCAGCCCCGTGGAAGTCATTCAGGCCAACGGCCGGCTGATCGTGGTGGGGCTGCCCGATGCCACGACGCACCACCACCACGACGCGCATTCAGTCGCGGGAGAGGTGGGCTAGATGGATCTGGGCAACCTGCTGCATTCAATCTTCAACTTCGAAAACTACGGCGAGCTGCTGGTCCTGGTGCAGAACTCGATCTGGGCCGGCGCCGTCCTCGGGCTGCTGGGGGGCCTCATGGGCACCTTCGTGATGAAACGCGACCTCGCCTTCGCGGTCCACGGCATCTCTGAACTCTCCTTCGCCGGTGCGGCGTTCGCGCTGCTGATCGGCGCGGACATCATTCTCGGCTCGCTGGCAGGATCGGTGCTGGCGGCCGTGGTGCTGGGCCTCATGGGCGTCCGTGCGCGGGACAAGAACTCGATCATCGGCGTCATCATGCCGTTCGGGCTGGGCCTGGGCATCCTGTTCCTGTCCCTGTATGAGGGCAGGGCCGCCAACAAGTTCGGCCTGCTCACAGGGCAGATTGTGTCTGTCGGAACGGTCCAGCTGCAGGTCCTGGCGGCCGCCGCCGTCGTGGTGATGCTGGCGCTGGTCGCCATCTGGCGGCCACTGACCTTTGCCAGCGTGGACCCCGACGTCGCCACCGCCCGCGGCGTCCCGGTGCGGGCCCTGTCCCTGGCCTTCATGGTGCTGCTGGGCATCAGCGTGGCGTTGTCGATCCAGATTGTGGGCGCCCTGCTGGTGCTGGCCCTGCTGATCACGCCGGCGGCGGCGGCCATGCGGGTCACGTCCTCGCCCCGGCTGGTGGTCACCTTGAGCATCGTCTTCGCCATGACGGCGACCGTCGGCGGAATCCTGCTGGCCCTCGGCGGCCGGCTACCCATCAGCCCCTACGTCACCACGCTGTCGTTCCTGATCTACGTAGCCTGCCGGGTGATCGGCGGCGCGCGGGCGAATCGGGGACTTAACGGCCGGGTTGTCCGCACGCCGACCCCTACCTCGACGCCGGTGGCTTGAGCGCGTGCGCCTGCCGCGTCCCATTTTCCCCAGCTTTGCGCAGGATCGACCGCGTGGCGCCGCGACCCGCTGGTTGATTGCCGCGGATTTACGTCAAAGGCGAGGAAATTCGGCCGTCGTGCTGCAGGGAACTTCGACGGCGAGGCTACTTTGCGGTCTTCAGCGCCGTGCACTCGGGGCATAGCCCGAAGATTTCCACGGTGTGCTCCACAGCCGTGAATCCGTGCTCTTTCGCGATCCTCGCGGCCCAGGCTTCGACCGCGGGTGCTTCAACTTCCACGGCCTTGCCGCAGTTGCGGCACAGCAGGTGATGGTGGTGCCCGGTGACGGCGCAGCGCCGATACACGGCTTCACCGTCGGCGTTGCGCAGGACGTCCACCAGCCCGTCGTCGGCGAGGGACTGCAAGATGCGGTAGGACGTCGCGAGGGACACCGTGCTCCCGCGCTCCTGGAGAATGCGGTGCAGCTCCTGCGTGCTGACAAAGTCCGCCAGATCGTCCAGGGCGGCACTGACGGCGAGACGCTGTTTGGTGACGCGCTGCTCCTTGCCCTGCGCGGGTGCCGCTGACGAGACGGGTCTCGGCGCTGACGCCGGGGCCGGAATCCGGCTGTTGCCGGCGGTGGCGCCCTGGGACATCGTGGAACTCGCTTCGCTTTGGGGGTTTCGCGGGGGGACCCGCTGAGGGGTGGTGGCAATGTCCAAGATTACCAGCGTCCAAGATTGCCGGCAGCGCTCCGTGGACACCGTGACGGGTGTTGCCTAGGCTGGCTGGATGAAGCTGACCAAATTCACCCACGCCTGTGTCCGACTCGAGAAGGACGGCCGGGTGCTGGTGCTCGACCCGGGTACGTTCTCTGAGACGGACCAGGCGCTGGCCGGGGCGGATGCCGTGCTGATCACGCACGAGCACGCGGACCATGTTGACGTCGACGCCGTCGCCGCGGCGCTGCAGGGCAACACCGCCCTTGAGCTGTTCGCCCCGGAGGCTGTGGCCGCCACGCTCCGCAGCAAGGCGCCCGACGCCGGGAGCCGCATCCACGCGGCGGCCGTCGGTGAGGACTTTGAGACGGCAGGCTTCACGGTCCGGACCTTCGGGGGTCAGCATGCCCTCATCCATCCGCAGATTCCCGTCGTGGCCAACGTGGGCTACCTCGTGGATGCCAACGTCTACCACCCGGGGGACTCCTTCGCGATTCCCGACGGCGTCGAGGTCCGGACGCTGCTGGTCCCCATTCACGCCCCGTGGAACAAGGTGGGCGAAGTGGTGGACTTTGTGATCGGCGTCCGCGCGCCGCTGGCGTTCCCGGTCCACGACGCGCTCCTGAACGACACCGGCCGGGGCCTGATAGAAGGGCATGTGACCCGGATCGGAGCGAAATACGGCACCGAGTACCGGCACCTCTCCAGCGGAGACTCGGTGGAGGTCTAGCCCGTTGGAGGTTTAGCCACCGCGGGCGCCCGGGCGGCTCAGGCCGGCCACACACCGCTCTCGAAGAAGCCGCGCAGCACGGCCTCGTGGGGTTCGGGGTCCAGTTCGTGGGCAGCCAGCCACTCCGCGTTGTAGTAGTTCCCGGCATAGCGGTCGCCGGCATCGCACATGAGCGTGACGACACTGCCCCGGCGGCCCTCGGCGATCATCCCGGCGATGAGCTGCCACGCGCCCCAGAGATTGGTGCCGGTGGACGGCCCGGCGTGTAGCCCCGCGTGCTCCCTGAGGTGGCGCATGGCCGCCACGGATGCGGCGTCGGGAACCTGGATCATGTGGTCGATCACGGCCGGCACAAAACTCGGCTCCATCCGCGGCCGGCCGATGCCCTCGATGCGGGACGGCAGGCCCGTCGGCGTCCCGGCAGCAGGCGTGCCGCGGGCGGCGGTGGTCCCGCCGTCGGACTGGCTGTCCCGCCAGCCCGGATAGAACGCGGAGTTTTCCGGATCGACGACGGCGAGTCTCGTCTCATGGCGCTGATAGCGCAGGTAGCGGCCGATCGTGGCGCTGGTGCCGCCGGTGCCTGCCCCGACCACCACCCAGCGGGGGACCGGATGCTCCTCCAGGGCCAGCTGGCCGAAGATCGACTCGGCGATGTTGTTGTTCCCGCGCCAGTCTGTGGCCCGTTCGGCGTATGTGAATTGGTCCATATAGTGCCCGCCGGTGCTGCTGGCGAGGCCGGCGGCGGCGTCGTAGACCTCGGAGGCATGGTCCACCAAATGGCACGAGCCGCCAAACTGCTCGATCAGGGCGATCTTCTCCCGGCTGGTGGTCCGGGTCATGACCGCGATGAAGGGCAGTCCGAGCAGCTGCGCAAAATAGGCCTCGGAGACGGCGGTGCTGCCGCTGGAGGCCTCGACGATCGTGGTGCCTTCCCGGATCCAGCCGTTGACGAGGCCGAACAGGAACAGCGACCGTGCCAGGCGGTGTTTGAGGCTGCCCGTGCGGTGGGTGGATTCGTCCTTCAGGTACAGCTGCACGCCCCAGTGCTCCGGGAGCGGGACGGAATACAGGTGGGTGTCGGCAGATCGGTTGTTCTCGGCGTTGATCCGGCGGACGGCTTCGTCGGCCCAGGCCCGGTCGTGTCGGTGCGCGGTGTTCACCGCTACAGCCTACCGAAGGCGGCGGGACGCCGAAGATAGAGTGGGCGCATGGACACCCTCATCGATGCAGTTGCCCTCAAAGACCGGTTGGACAGCGCCCGAGAAACGGGCCGCCGCACAGTGCTCCTGGATGTTCGCTGGGCGTTGGGTGACCCTCACGGCCACGACCACTACCTGCGCGAACACATCCCCGGGGGCATCTTCGTGGATCTGGCCACCGAACTCGCCGGCCCCGCGGAACCGAGCCGCGGGCGGCATCCGTTGCCGACGCCGCAGCAGTTCCAGGAGTCCGCGCGCCGCTGGGGCATCAACGATGGCGACGCCGTCGTGGCGTACGACGACAGCGGCAACATGGCCGCCGCCCGGCTGTGGTGGATGCTGCGCAACGCCGGCTTCCGTTCCGTCCAGCTGCTCGACGGCGGCCTGGCCGCCTGGCGCGCTGCCGGGTTCGATCTGGTAGCCGGAGCCGAGCAGCCTGCATCGGGGACTGTCACGCTGTCCGGGGGAGCCATGCCCGCGATCGACGCCGGCCAGGCGGCTTCCTGGGGTCGGCGCGGGCTGCTTCTCGATGCCAGGGCGGGGGAGCGGTACCGCGGGGAAGTCGAACCCGTGGATCCCCGCGCCGGTCATATTCCGGGCGCCGTGAGTGCCCCCACCACCGGGAATCTGCAGCCCGACGGGCGATTCCTGCCCCCGGCCGAGCTGCGGGAACGCTTCGAACGGCTCGGCTACCGTGCAGGCGTCCCCACCGCCGTGTACTGCGGTTCCGGGGTGACGGCGGCCCACGAAATCGCCGCCCTTGAGATCGCCGGCTTTCCCGCTGCTTTGTACCCCGGTTCGTTCTCCGAGTGGTGCCACAGCGCCTCGAACGAGGTCATCACCGGAGCCGCCCCGTATGGCGAGGACGCGGCTTCAAACTAGTGCCCGTGCGCGCTGGCAGGTTCGCGACAACCGACAGGCTGCCAACCAGCGGTCGGCTGGCATTAGGCCGCCGTGATGACGGCGTCCTTGCGAATCTTGAGCGCCCTTCGCTCGATAGGTGATGAGGTGTGGTTGGCGGGACCTTGGCTGATCTGACGCTGGTGGGCGAAATGGCGTCCCGGGCAGTGGCGGCGCGGTGGAGGGATAGGTGTGGCCGGTCGGCGTCGTTAGCAGGAATGTGTGCCTAGGGCCGGGGCGGGGCTGGGCGTTCCAGCCGGGGGTTTCTTTAGTGTGGTTGCAGGCTTCGCAGAGCCCGGCGCCGTTGGTGCCGGTGGTTTGTCCGCCGTGGTGCCAGGGGATGATGTGGTCCAGGTGCCGGATCGGGGCGTCGCAGTAGGGGGTGCGGCAGGTGTCGTCGCGGGTTTGGATGAAGCGGCGGAGCCCGGCGGGGAAGATCCGGGCCCGGGAGTCCATCCCGACGAGGTCCCCGGTGCCGGGGCGGGTGTAGAGGCGGCGGAGCCGGATGTCCGGGGCTGGGTTCTCGTCCGGTGTCAGGATTTTGCGGGCCCAGCCGGCGGGGACGGTGCCGTAGCCGGGGAGCCGGGCGGGTTCGGAGTCGGCCTGGAGGAGGGTGCGGTCGGTCATGATGAGTTGGAGTTCGATGCCGGCGATCCCGCCGGGGGTGCCGGTGGTGCGTTCGACGAGCGCGTCGGCCATGGCCTGGCCGCGGGTGCGGGGGTCTCCGGCGGAGCGGCAAGAGTCGGCGTGCCGGGTCAGGGCGTTGTAGACGGCCACGCCCTGGGCGACGGGGAGCAGAGCGGTGAGGCAGGTCATGGTGTCCGGGGCCGGGCGGAGGCTGACGTGCCGGTCGGTGGCGGCGTGCGCGGCGCGGTCGGTGACGGAGCGCGGGTCGCGCCGGTAGGCGGCGGTGCGGGCCGCGGCGATCAGGCCCCGGTCCCCGGCCCCGGCGAGGGCGCCGGTGTCGGCGGCCATTTCCTCATCGACCCCGGCCCGGTCGGCGGCGGTCAGGCAGGCGGTTTCGCGCACGAGCAAGGTGGCGCGCCATTCGTTGAGGTTCCCGGTTTCCAGGGCGGTGAGGGTGTGCGGCATTTCGGTCACGAGGGCTTTGGCCAGGCCCAGGAGGCGGCTGCCTTTGGCGGGGGATTCGCGCCGGGCCAGGGCGATCTGCGCGCCGAC
>NZ_BAAAQB010000038.1:219705-229190 GCF_039531445.1 Arthrobacter humicola
GAGATCCCGGATCTCGTCGATCAGTGCGGCGGCACTGTCCGGGACCGGGAGGAAGGCCAGGATCCGGGCCAGGTCAGCGACCGTCACAGCACTTGCCGGTGCCGGGTCTGCCGGCCCCGTCTCGGGCCCTTGGATGCCGTCCATGAATCCAGTGTCCCGTCGACCACTGACAAAATGAGGGCCGCCGAACTTGCGCGTCGGTAAGCTTCGAAGGAACGCCCCCGCCCCGATCCAAGGAATCCATGCCGATCAACAGACAGTCACTGAAAAAGGACGGGTTCACAGGATTCCGGCTGCTCGGGGATCTTGACATCAACCGGATCCCGCAGAAACCCGGAATTTTCGCGGTGTTAAAGCCCGAAGGGTACCGCCCGCAGTTCCTGGCCAGGAGCACGGCTGGCGTCTTCAAGAAGAAGGACCCCACCCTGAAAGCCGAAGCGCTCGACGCCGAATGGGTCGATGGCGCCGACGTCCTCTTCGTGGGCAAGGCCGGTCCCGGGAGCAAAGGCAACCGCGGGCTGCGGCGGCAGATTCAGGAATTCGTCGACTTCGGCGCCGGCAAGCCGCCCGGCCACTGGGACGGCCGGCTCATCTGGCAGCTCGCCGCGGCTGGGTCACTGATCATCGCGTGGAAAGAGCTGCCCGTTGAGGAGCTCAACGCGGCCGAGGCCGGCTATCACGCGGCGTTCGTGGCGGAGTATGGCCGCCTGCCGTACGCCAACCTCGTCCAAGCGCGGGTCAAGGGCAAAGACTAGTCGCCAGCCAGACGCCGTCGCGGTCAACAACTAAACGCCGCCGTACGTATATCTCCCCGCCATCAGCGTGGCGGCCACCGGCATCGCGGCAAACTCTGCCTCGGACGCAGTGAACGGGTCGACGTCGAGCACCGCGAGATCCGCCGGATCCCCGACCCGAATCCTGCCCCGCCCGCGCGTTGACGCGGTGAGTGCCTCTTGCCGGGTGAGAGCCTGCTCGGCATGCCAGGGTCCGCGGCCGTCCTGCCGGGCGCGCGTTGTTGCGGCGGACATGGCGGTCCAGGGGTCCAGCGGAGCCACCGGGGCGTCGGAGCCGAGAGCGAGCCTGGCACCGGCGGCCACCAACGAACGCAGCGGGAAGGAACGGTCCGTGCGGCCGGGCCAGTTCGCCTCGGCCGCGTCGCGGTCATCGAGGGCGTGCGCCGGCTGGACGCTCGCGATCACGCCCAACCGGCCGAAGCGGGCGAAATCCTCGTTCCGGACAAACTGGGCATGTTCCACCCGTCCGGCAATTCCGGCCGCCTCAAACGCGTCCAGCGCCACGCGGTTGGCCGCGTCGCCAATCGCGTGGACGGCCGGCACGAATCCTGCTTGCCGCGCCCGGAGCAGCAGGGCGAGCAACTCTGCCGCGCCCACCGTCAGCAGGCCGTGGCCGCCGTTCGGGTACGGGTCAACGCAGTATGCGGTGCGGGTATTGAGCGAGCCGTCGATCAGCACCTTCAGCGGGCCCACGGTCAGGAGCCCGCCGCCGCCGGCGACCTCCAAGCCTGTCCGCAGTCCCTCGGCCACGGCCCTGTCCAGATCCTGCGGGTAGACCCCCGCTTCGACCCGGAGCGCATCGAAGCCTCCGGAGATCCGCCGCAGCCAGGGGCTGCGGTTCCACGTCATCTCGAAGTCCACGATCCCGACCACGCCCCGCGCGGCAGCGGCTTGGGCCGCCTTCTGCACCCAAGCATCCACCACCGTGTCCGGAAGCTTGCCTAGCTCGCGTGTCAGGGCAAACGCCGGTTCTTCCCGGAGCAGGCCGCCCGCGTCCACCTGCACGCCGTACCGCCGGGCCGCCGCGGAGTTGAGCCAGACGCAGTGGAGATCATGGCTGATCAGGGCCGTCGGCCGGCCGTGCGTCACGCCGTCGAGGAGGTCCAGGCTTGGCAGATCCGTCCAGACGGCATCACGGAAACCGACTCCCACCAGCGTCTGGACAGTACCCGGAACGGCGTCGCCACCTCCGGCCCCGGCCAGGTGAGCCCCGGCCAGGTGCGCAGCGACGACGGCGGCCGCCTCGCGTGCCGAGCCGGCCCCGGAGAGATCAAGGCGATTAGACGCTAACGCCCACTGCGTCATGTGGACATGCTCATCCCAGAGCCCCGGAATGATGTAGCGGCCGTCGAGAGCCTCCACCCGCGTGCCGGCGACGCCGGAATTCCCGGTTGACGGACTAACCGCCGCCACGACGCCATTTCGTATATGCACATCGGAGCATGTGTCGTCCCCGGGCTGCCGCACGGCAATCAGCACGAGGTCGGGCGAAAGGCGGGAATCGAGCTGTTCAGACATGGAAATCAGGCTAGGCGCGAAACCCCGAAGGACCTAAACGCCCATAAGGGACTTTCGCCCCTTACCCCCTCATCCCGCACCCCCCAAGCTGGATTTGGGGCGGTTCCTGCACGGCCAGTTGGGGGATGAACCGCTTGCTTATCAGGTGCACGGTCTCGCTTAAAACCTTGGGGAAGGAAAAGGCATTCCGCCCTTTCCCGCGTCTGCGGGAATAGGGCAGGAGACCGAAGCCAACATGACTTTTGACAGCGATTTTTACATTCTTGAGTCCAGTGACGGTCCGCGCGGGAGCTCTGACCTCACGTGACTCACAGGCAATACGGAAACCGATCCAGCGCCTACTACGCACACCCCTCGCATGGGGATCCCCGCATCAAAGTCCTTATTCGGATCGACGCCATTGAGCAGTCGGCGAGGGTCAACGTGCGGGGCGTCGTCACCCCCGCAAATATCCGGGCCCTCTATGTTGTCTGCCGCCGCGTGGCGGCCAAACTCCCCGGGTACGAAATCGTGGTGGACCTCGCCCACTCCCGCGTGACGGACGATGCCATTGAAGAACTCTACGAGCATGCCCGTCGCTCAGTCATGTCATCCGGCATCGACGACTCGGTAACGCCGTGCCGGCTGCGCATCGTGGATCCGCCGACCATCCTCAAAACCAAGGAGCACGTATGAAAGCCCTCGTCTATGGCGGTCCTGGAGAGAAATCCTGGACCGACGTACCCGACCCCACCATCCAGAGCCCTAGCGATGTGATCGTCAAGGTGGACACCACCACCATTTGCGGCACGGACCTGCACATCCTCAAAGGCGATGTTCCGGCGGTGACAAAGGGACGCATTCTGGGCCACGAAGGGGTCGGCACCATTACGGAGATCGGCGCGTCCGTGACCAGCCTGAAGGTCGGGGACCGTGTCATCATCTCCTGCATCAAGTCCTGCGGGCACTGCGCCAACTGCAAGACCGGCCTCTACTCCCACTGCCTGGGGGACGAGGGCACCTCCGGCATCGGCTGGGTCTTCGGGCACCTGATCGACGGCACCCAGGCCGAGTTCGTCCGCGTCCCGTACGCCGAGAACTCATTGCACCTCCTGCCCGAGGGAGTCAGCGACCAGCAGGCCGTCATGCTCTCGGACATCCTGCCCACCGGCTTTGAGATCGGCGTGCAGTATGGCCGGGTCAAGCCCGGTGACACGGTGGCAGTGATCGGCGCAGGTCCCGTTGGGCTGGCCGCAATCTCCACAGCGGGCCTCTATGGCGCCGCCACGATCATCGCCGTCGACCTCGACGCGAACCGGCTGGAGAAATCCCGTGAATTCGGCGCCACCGATGTCGTCCTCTCCAGCGATCCCAATTGGAAGGAGCAGGTGATGCTCCTGACCGACGGGCAGGGCGTGGACGTGGCGATCGAGGCCGTCGGCGTCCCGGCGACTTTCGCCATGTGCACCGACATCGTGCGGCCCGGCGGGAATGTGGCCAATGTCGGCGTGCACGGCAAAGCCGTGGAGCTGCACGTCGAAAACCTCTGGATCCAGAACATCAACATCAGCATGGGCCTGGTCAACACCAACACCACCCCCATGCTGCTCAAGCTCGTGGCGCAGCAAAAACTCCCAGCGGACAGTTTCGCCACCCACCACTTCACCTTTGACGAGTTCATGGAAGCCTACGACACCTTCGCCCGCGCGGCAGAGACGAAGGCCCTCAAAGTGGTGATCACGGCTTGAAAGCCTTCATTGTCTACGACTCGGCCTTCGGCAACACGAAGGCCGTGGCCGAGGCAGTGGCCGGTGAGCTCGAGGGACTGGACGCCGCGGCCGTCCCGGTCGACGACTTCAACGCCGGAGAGTTGGCAGCGGGGGACCTCCTCGTCGTCGGCAGTCCCATCAACGGATGGCGTCCGACGCCGAAGGTCACCGCGCTGCTTTCGGGCCTCGGCAAGGACCGGCTCACGGGGGTTAAGGCGGCCGCCTTCGACACCCGCGTGCGCATGTTCATCCACGGCGACGCCGCCAAGAAGATCACGCATGCCCTCCGTTCCGGCGGAGCCGACATCATCTCCGAGCCCATGCCGTTCTACGTGGGCGGCACCAAGGGCCCGTTGCGCAGCGGTGAAATCGAGAAGGCTGGCAGTTGGGCAAAGACCCTCCTGACCTCGCTCGGTCGGTAGCGGCGCGGCCAGGCGCACCCTGCATCCGGAAGTCCTGCCCGACCGGGCAGGACAAACGGACCATCTGAAAGGACGGCGGCCATGAAAGCAGGCCGGATTGTCATGCTGGTCCTCGGCGCGCTGTGCGCCTTGGTGGGGCTCGGACTGCTGGCGGGAGCCGGCGTCACGGGATGGGCCAACTACCAGCAGCGCGACGGCAGGTACTTCGTCACGCCGTCGGAGCAGTTCTCAGGCGATTCCTTCGCCCTGACGACCCCGCGGCTGGACCTCATGACCGCAGGCGGCCTGCCCGAGGGCACCCCCGTGGACCTTGCAGGCAGCGTGCTGCTCCGCGGCTCCACCAACGACCCCGGCAAAGAAATCTTCATTGGAATTGCCCCGCGGGCCGACGTCGCGGCGTACATGGCCGGGGTCCGGCATACCGAGATCGTCGACGTCAGGTTCGATCCCTTCCGCACTATCTACCGCGAAGTGGACGGATTCAAGCCCCCGGCCGATCCGGCGCGGCAGAGCTTCTGGGCCGCGACCGCCACGGGCCCAGGTGAACAGGAACTCACCTGGAACCTGCGCTCCGGAAGCTGGGCCGTGGTGGTCATGAATGCCGATGCGAGTGCACCGGTGGCGGTAAATCTGCAGGCAGGGGCACGCTCCGACCTACTGTGGCCGATCTTCATCGGCCTGCTGATCGGCGGCCTTGTGATGCTGCTGATCGGGGTGCCGCTGATCGTGCTGGGCGCGGCCGGCCTCGGCCGCGCCGCACGGTCCGGCCGAGGCGGCCCGGGCAGCGGCGTCCCTCCCGGCAACCTGCCGCCCCAGCCCGGCCAGCCGCATCCGGTGGGTGCGTACGCGCCCGGGGCCCCAGGGCAGTTGAACAGCGCAGTGCCGCCGGGCGCGGCAGGGTCCTCCGGAGCCCCGCCAGGCGCCGTAGCAGCCTACGCTGCCGCGCCGGGAACTCCCTATCCGGTGCCTCCGGGCGGTCCCTCGCACTACGTGTATCCGGCCCGCCTCAACGGCTACCTCGACCCGAACCTGTCCCGCTGGATGTGGCTCGTCAAGTGGTTCCTGGCCATTCCGCACTGCATCGTGCTGTTCTTCCTCTGGTTCGCTTTCGGCGTCGTCACTCTTGTGGCCTGGTTCGCGATCCTGTTTACGGGCCGCTACCCCCGCTCACTGTTCGACTTCAATGTCGGCGTGATCCGCTGGAACTGGCGTGTGGCCTTCTATGCCTTCAGCGCCATCGGCACCGATGCCTATCCGCCCTTCACCCTGGCCCGCACCAGCTACCCGGCCGACTTCGACGTCGACTATCCCGACCGGCTGTCCCGCGGCCTGATCTTCGTGAAATCGTGGCTGCTGGCCATTCCGCATCTGCTGATCATCGGCGTGCTGACCGGGACGGCGAGGTCATGGGAGTTCCGCGACGGCCGCTGGGTGCAGGAAGGCGTGGGCATCTCGCTCCTCGGGCTGCTGGTCTTCATTGCCGGCGTGATCCTGTTGTTCACCGGCCAATACTGGCGGGGTTTGTTCGATCTTCTGCTCGGCCTGAACCGCTGGATCTACCGCGTCATCGCATACGTATCCCTGATGCGGGATGAATATCCGCCGTTCCACCTCGATATGGGTCCCGTCGATCCGGGCGACATGCCGGTGCCGGCCTATGCCGGACCGCCGGTCGGGCCTTATGCCGGCCCGCCAGCCGGGCCTTATTCCGGCCCCCCAGCCGGGCCTTATGCTGGCCCGCCAGCCGGACCCTATTCCGGCCCCCCAGCTGGGTCCGCCGCGGCCGCCCCGTATCCGGTCCCCGGTCCATCCCCGTATCCTCCAGCAGCGCCAGGTCCAGCCCCGAGTCAGGGTCAGGCGACCGTGCGTGGCCCGGCACCCGAGCGTGAGGCTCCAGGCGGATCGCCCGGCGGCCCCCCGTCCGGTCAGACTGGCGGGCCGGCTGGTGGCCAGGCGGGCTTCTACGGCATCGGCGGCCCGGCGGCCGCGGTCAACGCTGAAACCCCAGAAACCCCAGAAGCCCCTGAAGTCCCCAACAACCAGGGCGGCCAGGGTGACCCTAAGCCGTGATGAGTTGGATCATCCGAACACGGAGCTGAAGTTCCCCGGTTGACCGCCCGAGCGGTCCTGGGAACGGCGGATGCGTGCGGCGAGGCGATCTGCCAAGAGCTCCGCGGTGACCTCGACCTCATTGAGGAAGTCGGTCCGCCTGAGTGCCCTGACGACGCGCTCCGGATCGAGCTCCGGGAAGAATGTGCCGGCCAATTCAGGGGAGACGATTTCCTGCTCGTGGCGCAGGACCATGTGGGCAAACTCGTGGAGGACAATCTGCTGCCGGTGGACCTCGGAGGCCGCCCGTGCGTGCAGGATCAGGTCCATATGGTCCAGCCCGAACCACAGCCCGCAGACTTTGTCTGTTGCCCCATCGATGGCGTTGATGACGATCTTGCGGCCCCGCTGCCGTTCAAGGTGTCTCTGGATTGAGGCAAGGGACACCGGCTCGGCGAGGGCGAGGCCGGCTTCTGCTTCCCGTGCCCGCGACCGGGCGGCGTCGTAATCCATGTACCGAGTCCTTGGCAGTTGAGAGCGTCAGCATGCCCGCGATCATAGCCGCCAAGCTTCGCCAAAAGCATATCAGCGCAGGTCAAAGCATGGTTGGCGGCCTACTCAGGGCTCGTCCGTATCCCCGCGCGAGAGCTGTTCGTCGATCAGGTCCCGGATCTGGAGCAGGGTTTCGGGGGAGAGGCCGTCCAGTTGGCGGGCGGCAAAGTTACGGACTTTGTTGGCCCGCATCGAGGCGAGCAGTTCAAGCTGAGCCTCCACCCGGGGCGGAAGTTCGTCGTCACCATCGATCAGGTAGTTCTCGTTCACGCCGAAGAACCTGGCCAGGTTCTGCAGGAGTTCGACCTTCTTGACGGCGGGGCCGGTGCCCGATCGCATGTAGTGCCATCTGGCGCGAGAGAGCGGCGTCCCGGCCTCGGTCATGGCGTCCCTGACGTCATTGAACGTGATTTTCCGGCCCTCGGCCTCAGCGGTATCCAGGAGAATGTTCAGTTTGCGGGCGAGGGCTAGGCCCGGCGCCGAGGTCGACTGGTCACTGCTCACAGTGGCTTCTTTCATCAAGCGAATATGGTCGGACGCGGCTCTTCACGTGTCGTCAGTTCGCGTGCAATCCTAACAGATTGGACATGTCTAATCTGTTCCGGTTACGCTCAGGGCGAGGAATTGGACGTGTCCAATTCCTCGCTGGCAGGACGGCGGTAAGCCGTCAGGCGCGCCGTGATTCGGCCAGGCGTAAGCATTTGGGGGGCTCCTGGCCGGGTCCCGGCGTTGCCCCGGCCCCTCCCCGGTGTTGTCCCGCGACGGCCCGCACGGGACCGGGCCTCTTGCCACCGACGTCCGGCAAGAACATAGTTGAGGGAATTCACGAACTCCGCGGCACTAGGCAGGCGACCATGCTGAATAACGGGCTTCCGGACAACGGCTTGCTGCACGGCAAGACCGCACTGATCTACGGCGGCGGCGGGGCGGTCGGCGGGGCGGTGGCCAGGGCCTTCGCGGCCGAAGGCGCGTCCGTCCACATCGCCGGCAGGACCGAAGCGCGACTGGAGAAAGTGGCCCGAGACATTCGCGAGGCCGGCGGCACGGCGGAGACCGCCGTCGTCGATGCCCTGGACGAGGAGCAGGTGGATGCCTTCGTGAACCGGGTGGCGAAAAAGAGCAAGAGGATTGACATCTCCTTCAACGTGATCTCGTTTGGAGATGTCCAGCAGCCGCTCATGGACATTGATGTGGACGACTTCACCCGGCCCATCAGCCTGGCTGCGCGCACCCACTTTCTCACCACCCGCGCGGCCGCCGCCCACATGGTCAAACAGCGTTCCGGCGTGGTGCTCATGTTCGGCGGCTCGGGCCCGCAGACTGTACCGGGCCTGGGCGGGTTCAAAGTGGCGCTCGATGCGATGGAAGGACTGCGCCGGCAATGGGCCCTCGAGCTGGGAAAGCACGGTATCCGCGTGGTCACCATGGTGACCGGCGGCATTATTGAAACCATCCCGTGGCAAGCCGAAGGTCGGGAAGAGATCGTGGTGGAGATCGCCAGGACGGCCCATCTGAACCGCACCGCCACCCTGACAGACGTCGGGAACGTGGCCTCGTTCATCGTTTCGGATAAGGCGGCAGCCATCACCGACGCGACGGTCAACATCTCCGCCGGCGCGATCGTGGACTACTGACGCCGGCTAGGCGACGAGGTTCGCCGCGGCGACGTCCATGTGTTCGAGGATGGTGGCGCGCGCCAGCATTGCGTCGCCGGTCTCGATCGCGGCGACGATGTCGTGGTGCCGGTCAACGCTCATGTTCTTGACGGCCCGTTCGATCCCGGCAAACATGATCGACATCCGGATGGAGCCCTCAAGCGATTCCCAGGAGTGCAGCAGGGTTTCGTTTCCCGTCAGCCGGCATATCGTCCGGTGGAACTCGAGATCGGACTCGATCCGTTCCTCCAGGGTCCCCTCCGCGGCCGCCGCCATGGCGTCGATCGCCGAGCGCAGGGACGCAATCACCGGGATCCGGTCCGGCAGTTCACACAGCGTCCGGACCGCGAGCGACTCCAGCGCCGCCCGGACGGCGTAGATATCCCGGATTTCCTTGCTGTCCAGATGCCGTACGGACAGCCGTCCCCGCGCTCCGGCCGAGAGCAGCCCCTCCTGCTCCAGCTGCCGCAGGGCCTCGCGCAGCGTTCCCCGGCTGATCTGGAGCATGTCGGATAGTTCGGTCTCCACCAGATGCCGGCCCGGCTCAAGTTCACCGCTCGTGATCGCCGTGCGCAGGGCGGACAGCGCCTGTTCGCGAAGGCTCTTCTTTTCGAGTCCGAGCAGCGGGGCTGTTGCTCCGGCCATGGTGTGTCCTCACTGTCAGTGGTCAACTGTCTACAGTTGGTGTGTTAACAGTTGATGGTACGGCACCCGCGCGGGACCGGCGGCTGCCGGGCCCGCGCGGCG
>NZ_BAAAQB010000038.1:229299-248316 GCF_039531445.1 Arthrobacter humicola
GCCCGTAGCGTTCGTGCAGAGTGGGCAACGCCCCGGCGTCGAGGAACTCATCAGGCAGCGCCACCGGCACCACCCGCTTGCCGAGTCCCGCCGTGACCACGGCCGAGGCGACGGTCTCGAAAAGGCCGCCCACCACGCTGTGGTTCTCCAGCGTCACCGCGAGGCGGTCGGTGTTCAGCTCGGCCAGGACTGTTGCAGAGTCGAACGGCTTGATGGTGGGGGCATGGACGACGGCGACATCCACGTTGTGCGCGGCCAGCGCCTCGGCCGCCTGAAGCGCCCGCATGGTCATGAGTCCGCTGGAGATGAAGACGACGTCATTGCCACCGCGCAGGACTTTCGCCTTGCCGAGTTCGAACGTGTAGTCGTACTCGTCCAGCACCGTGGGGACATTGCCGCGCAGCAGGCGCAGGTACGTGGGGCCCTCGCTGGCCGCCAGCTGGGGGACGGCCTGCTCGATGTCGAGGGAGTCGCACGGATCCACGATCGTCAGGTTGGGCATGCCGCGGAAGATCGCCATGTCCTCAGTGGCCTGGTGGCTGGGGCCGTAGCCGGTGGTCAGTCCGGGGAGTCCTCCCACGATGTTGACGTTGAGGTTCGGCTCGGCGGCGTCCAGGCACAGGAAATCGTAGGCGCGCCGGGCGGCGAACACCGAGTATGTGGATGCAAACGGGACCAGGCCCGTCTCCGCCAGCCCGGCCGCCGCGCCGAAGAGCAGCTGCTCGGCCATGCCCATCTGGAAGAACCGTTCCGGGAAAGCCTGGGCGAAGATATGCATGTCCGTGTACTTGCCCAGGTCCGCGGTCAGGCCCACGATCTTGTCGTTCTCCTGTGCGGCTTTGACCAGGGCGTGCCCGAACGGTGCGGGCGCTGTCTTCTGGCCCGGGTCCGCGAAGGACGCGATCATGGCCGACGTCTTCAGCTTCGGTGTTGCGGCGGTGCTCATCGTGCGGCCTTTCCTTCGAATCCTGCGGTCAGCTGCTCGCGGCAGAGCTGCCATTCGTGCTCTTCAATGCGCATGAAGTGCGCCTTTTCGCGGTCCTCGAGCAGCGGGACGCCGCGTCCCACTTTGGTGTCGCACAGGATCACCGAGGGACGTCCGGTGGCGGCCGCCTGGGCAGCGGCGTTGTCGAACGCGGCCAGCAGCGCGCCGACGTCGTTCCCGTCCACGCGCTGGGTGTACCAGCCGAACGCCTCCCACTTTTCGGTGACGGGCTCGGTGCGCAGCACGGTGTCGGTCTTCCCGTCGGCCTGCAGGGCGTTGATGTCCACCATGGCGGTGAGGTTGCCGAGCTGGTGGTGGTGCGCGCCCATAGCGGCCTCCCACGTGGAGCCCTCGTCGAGTTCGCCGTCGGAGAGGAAGTTGTAGACCCGCGCGTCCGACCCCTGGTAACGCAGGCCAAGGGCGGCGCCGACGGCGATCGAGAGGCCGTGGCCGAGGGAGCCGCCAGAGATCTCCATGCCTGGGGTGTAGGTGGACATCCCGGACATCGGCAGCCGGGAATTGTCCGAGCCGTAGGTCTCCAGTTCCGTGACGGGGATGGTCCCGGCCTCGGCGAGGGCCGCGTAGTGGCCGATCGCGTAGTGGCCCGTGGAGAGCAGGAACCTGTCCCGCCCGTCCCATTCGGGATCGTCGGCGCGGAACCGGAGCTGGTCCGCATAGACAACCGCCAGCATGTCGGCCGCGCCGAGGGCCTGGCCCACGTAGCCCTGGCCCTGGACCTCGCCCATGTTCAGGGCGTGGTGCCGGATCCGGAACGCGGCCCCCTCGACCCGTTCAAGGCGTGCTGCCTCGACGTCGGAGGGTTTGCCCCGGGCTGCTTTTTCCTGTGTGAGAACCACAATTCTGCCTTTCAAAATTGACGTGATGAGCTACTGCGGGAGGCCGTCGACGGCGTCCGGTGGGGTGCGTCCCTACGCGGTCACGTGGGTGGGGGTGCTTTTGGTGGCCTCGTCCGCGAGCTGGCGTTCGCGCTTGCCCCAGGTTTCCCGGGTGGCGAGGGCGGCCCAGAGGCCGATGGCGGCGTAGGTGCCGAAGAGCAGTGCCGGGCCCATCCAGCCGAAGCTGACGAACAGCAGGGTGGTGATGAAAGGGGTGAAGCCGGAGACCATGGCCGAGATCTGGTAGGCCAGCGAGGCGCCGGAGGCGCGGGTCTTGGCCTGGAAGAGCTCCGGGAACCAGGCGCCCTGGGCGCCGGCGAGCGAGTTCTGGCACACGGCGTAGGAGATCACGAGGGTGGCGATGATGAAGATGAACAGGCCGGTGTTGACCAAAAGGAACATCGGCACGGCGAAGGCCACCGCGAAGGCGCAGGACCAGATGTAGAGCGGGCGCCGGCCGATCCTGTCGGTCAGTCGTGCCCAGGCCTGCGTGGCGAAGATGCCGATCGCGGAGGCGATGCACAGTGCGACGAGTGTCTGGGTCTTGTCGGCCAGGTGCTGGCTGTTCAGGTAGGAAATCATGTAGGTGATGGACACGGCGTAGCCTGCGGTCTCGGCGATGCGGAGGCCGATGCCCTTGACGATGTTGCGCCAGTCGGTCTTGAGGACCTCCGTGATGGGCGACTTCACGATGTTGCCGCTGTCCTTGACCTCGTCGAAGACCGGGGACTCGGGGACCTTGGAGCGGATGATCAGGCCGACGACGACCAGCACGATGCTGGCGAGGAACGGAATGCGCCAGGCGAGTTCGCCGCCGAGCTGGACGCTGAAGAGGAACACCAGGTTGGCCAGCAGCAGCCCGACCGGGAAGCCGGCCTGGACCATGCCGGTGTACTTGCCCTTGGATTTCCACGGCGCGTGTTCGTAGCTCATGAGGATGGCGCCGCCCCACTCCGCGCCGAAGGCCAGGCCCTGGACGATGCGGACGAACACCAGCAAAGCAGGAGCTATCAGGCCGACCTGGCTGTACGTGGGAAGCAGGCCGATGACGAAGGTGGCGACGCCCATGAGGATCAGGGACGCCACCAGGACCGGTTTGCGGCCGAGCTTGTCACCGAGGTGGCCGCCGATGATGCCGCCAACGGGACGGGCCGCGAAGCCGACACCCAGGGTGGCGAAGGCGGCCAGGGTCCCGGTCACCGGGTCGCCCGTGGGGAAGAAAGCCGTACCGAAGTACAGGGCCGCTGCCGTGCCGAAGCCGATGAAGTCATAGGTCTCGATAACTGCGCCGACGCTGGAGCCGACCGCGACGCGCCGGGCGTCCTTCGTGCCATGCACAGGGCCTCGCATGGTGAGAGCTTCGTTGCTCATGTCAATCCCTTTCGAAGAGAGCTGTCGACGCTTCAGCGCCAACACTGTCGACTGTTAACAGATGATACGCCAGTGTGACCCGCGACATAAGTAATGTCAACAGTCAACTTCAAAGGTTGACTGTTGACAGTCGACTTTGTAGTGTGGTCCGTATCACCACCGCCCTCGGGGCATGACCAGAGGATCAACGACGATGTTCAATTCCCGACTCGGCTGCTCGTCCATCAGCTTCCGCCATCAGGACTTGCCCACGGCCCTGCGCACCATCAGCGGCCTGGGTTGCGAGGAAATCGATCTCGGCGCCCTTCCCGGAGTGTGCGACCACGTTCCCTACGACCTTGACGCCGCTGCCGTCGCCGCCGTGACGGCCGACGTCGTTGCCTCCGGGCTGCGGGTCCGTTCGGTCAACGGAGACATTGGGGACCTCAACGCCGTGCTCGACGCCGACGCACAGTCCGCCCGGAACCGGCACCTTGACGCCCTCCTCACCCTGGCGGCCGGAATTGGTGCCAAGGCCCTTGTCCTTCCCTGCGGCGCCCTCGGCCACGAGCCGGTCCGCAGCATCGACGAGGATCTGGACACCATTGCCGCTCAGCTCCTCGGGGCCAGGCGACGCGCGGACGAGTTCGGCGTCGAGCTCTGGACCGAGTCGCTGCACTTCCTGCGCTTCTGCTGGAACCTGGAACGCGCGGAACTGCTGGCAGAGCGGCTGGCCGGATCCGGCGTCGGGATCGTCATGGACTTCAGCCACATCGTGGCCGCCGGCGAGGACCCGCTGGACTACCTTGAGCGGCACCGAGGCCGGATCGCCCACGTCCATCTGCGCGATGCCGTGCCGGGGAACATCAACCTCAGCATCGGCAACGGCGACGCCGATTTCGCCGCCGGCCTGAGCGCACTCGCGGCCCACGGTTACGCCGGCCACTTCTCCCTGGAGCTGGAGACCCGCGACGTCACGCACGACGAACGCCCGGCAGCAGCCGCCAAGGCCGCCAGCTTCATCACAGACCTCATCTGACCCATGGACTGCTCCGAAACGGCCGTTTTGGACCGCCAAAACGGCGCTGTTGGAGCAATCGATTCCATCAAAGAGACACCACACCAACTCCAAGGAGCATCATGAGCACCACCGTCCAGCGCACCGCCGTCCTCACCGGGGCAACCTCGGACCGGGGCATCGGCATCACCACCGCACGCCGCTACGCCAGCCAGGGCTGGGGCGTGGTGATCCTGGACCTCGACGGCGAGAAGTCCGCCAAGGTCGCCGCGGAGATCGGCAACGAATTCAACGTTCCCGCTTTCGGCCACGAGATCGACGTCGCCAACGAGGACTCCGTGAACGCCGCCTACCAGGCCGTGGCCGCCGAGGTCAGCGCCGGCAACCTGCCCGCCGTCGGCGCCCTGGCCAACATCGCCGGCATCACCTCGCCGGTGCCGTTCCTGGAAACCACCCTCGAGCTCTGGAACAAGGTCATGGCCGTCAACGCCACGGGCACCTACCTGGTCACAAAGGCGTTCCTGCCGGACATGATCGCCAGCGGCTGGGGCAGGATCGTGAACATGTCCTCGGTGTCCGCGCAGCGCGGCGGCGGCGTCTTCGGCAAGGTCCCCTACTCCGCAGCCAAGGCCGCGATCCTGGGTTTCACCAAGGCCCTGGCCCGTGAGCTCGGAAGCACCGGCGTGACCGTCAACGCCATCACCCCCGGCGCTGTGGACACCAACATCCGCGTGGGCAGCACCGAGGAGCAGGAAGCGGCCATTAACGCCGGTATCCCGCTCGGACGCAACGCCAGCACCGAGGAAATCGCTGCCGTCATCACCTTCCTGTCCTCCGAGGAGTCCGCCTACCTCACCGGAACCACCATCGACATTAACGGCGGAAGCCACATCCACTAGCAGCCTCAACGTCTATTGGACAGAGCGGCAGACGACCGAGTTCAGCTTAGAGAGCCCATCATGACAAGAATCTTTAACGACCCGTCCGATTTCGCCGAGGAAGCCCTTGCCGGCTTCTGCGACGTCCATGCCAACCTGGTCCGCCAGGTGCCCGGCGGCGCCGTCCGCCGGCACCGGCCCCGCCAGCCGAAGGTGGCCGTACTGGCCGGCGGCGGCTCGGGCCACTACCCGGCCTTCGCCGGGCTCATCGGCACCGGCATGGCCGACGGCGCCGTCGTCGGAAACATCTTCACCTCGCCGTCCGCGCAGCAGGCGTATTCCGTTGCCAAAGCCGCGGACAGCGGCGCCGGCGTGGTGTTCACCTACGGCAACTACGCCGGCGACGTCATGAACTTCGGCCTGGCCAGCGAACGGCTGGCCGCCGAAGGGATCCAGGTGGACAACGTGCTCGTGATGGACGACATCGCCAGCGCACCGCCGTCGGAATCCGGCAAGCGCCGCGGCATCGCCGGCGACTTCACCGTCTTCAAGATCATGGGAGCCGCCGCCGAGGCCGGCGAGACCCTGCCCGAGGTTGTCCGCCTGGGCCGCAAGGCCAACGACCTGACGCGCAGCATCGGCAGCGCCTTCAGCGGCTGCACCTTTCCGGGCGCCGACGCTCCGCTGTTCACGCTGGAGGACAAAATGATGGGGCTCGGCCTGGGCATCCACGGCGAGCCCGGACTGTTCGACACCGAACTGCCGCCGGCACGGGAGCTGGGCGAGGAACTGGTGGCGCGCGTGCTTGCAGAGACGCCGCACGGTGCCGGCCCGCGGATTGCCGTGCTCCTGAACGGGCTCGGCTCCACGAAACAGGAAGAGCTCTTCGTGCTGTGGCTGACCGTCGCCCCGCTGCTTCGCGCCGCAGGCTACACACTGGTGATGCCGGAGGTCGGCGAGCTCGTCACGAGCCTGGACATGTCCGGCGTCTCACTGACCGTCACGTGGCTCGATGACGAACTCGAACCGCTCTGGACCGCTCCCGCCGAGACCCCTGCGTACCGGCGGGGCAACGCAGCCCTCCCCGGCGGCGTGGCGGAGGAGCCGACGCCTGCCGAGGACACCACGGCACCGGAGACCTTCACCGCGGCGGACGCTTCACGTGATTACGCGCTGCGCTGCATCGCCGCCCTAACGGCGGCCCGGGACGCACTCCACGACGCCGAGAAATCCCTCGGCGACCTCGACGCCATCGCCGGCGACGGCGACCACGGGCGGGGGATGGTCCGCGGCATTGACGCTGCCTGTGCCGCCGCCTCGGGCGCTGCGTCCCGCGGCGCCGGAGCCGGCGCCGTCCTGGCCGCCGCCGGTGATGCCTGGGCCGACAACGCCGGCGGCACCTCCGGAGTGCTGTGGGGCGCCGGCCTGCGGGCCTTCGGTGAGTCCCTCGGCAACCACCACGCGCCCGAGGCGTCTGAGCTCGCGGCGTCCGTGGCGGCTTTTGCCGCCCGGATCGCGGAGCTCGGCAAGGCCGATGTTGGGGACAAGACCATGGTGGACGCGCTTGTCCCGTTCACCGAGACCTTCAGCCGGCTGGCCGGCGAAGGCGCCGGCGCGGATGCCGGCTGGGCAGCAGCGGCACGCGAGGCCACCGCCGCGGCGCAGGCCACCGCGGCCCTGCGCCCGCTCAAGGGGCGCGCCCGCCCCCTGGCCGAAAAGAGCGTGGGGACACCGGACCCGGGGGCCACGTCCCTGGCCATGGTGTTCGGCGTGTTCGGTCCACACCTCGCCGGTGTGCGGCAAGCGGCCGGAGCACGCTCATGAGCCCGGCAGGCATCCGGCTCATTGTCGGCGCGGACGAAGCCGGCGTGGACTACAAGGACCAGATCCTGGCGGACCTCCGGACCGATCCACGGGTCGCGGAAGTCATCGACATCGGGGTAAACCGCGACGACGCCCCGGAGCAGTTCACCAAGCCGTATCCGTACGTGGGCATCGCCGCGGGGGAACTGATCCGGGACGGGCAGGCAGACCGGGCCATCCTGTTCTGCGGCACCGGAATCGGCGTCGCCATTGCCGCCAACAAGGTGGACGGCATCCGGGCCGCGACCGCCCATGACTCCTTCAGTGTGGAGCGCTCCGTGCTCTCCAACGACTGCCAGGTCCTCACCATGGGCCAGCGTGTTGTCGGGCTGGAGCTGGCACGGCGGCTCGCGCGGGAATGGATCGGCTACACCTTCGATCCCTCGTCCGCCTCCGCGGAGAAGGTCAAGGTGCTCACCGACTTCGAGGGATGCTGAGGGTCCTCCAAGGAAAGGCGCCTATCATGGGCCAGTGCCACCCCTTGATGTAGTCCTCACCGCCTGGCAGATCGACTGGGCTGCCGCTGCCCTCATCAGCGCTTCGGCGGTGCTCTACGCCCTCGGCCTGAAGGCCGCAGCGGCGCGCGGGCACCGCCAGCCCGTATGGCGGACACTGGCGTTCTATCTCCTGGGCCTGGGGTTCCTGACAGTGCTGACGTGCGGGTTCCCGGGCGTCTACAGCGCCCAGCTCCGGTGGGCCTTCACGCTCAAGATTTCGCTGATGCTCTTCGTGGTGCCGCTGCTGGTCGGCCTGGGAAAACCCATCGCCCTGGCGCGCGCCGCCCTGCCGCCGGGGGGCGTGAACCGGCTGAATAATGTACTCGCGCACCGCGCCGTGCGGTTTGTGAGCAACTCCATGGCCGCCCCGCTCCTTGGCCTTGCCCTGTTCTCCACTTTCCTTACGCCGGCGTTCTACACCCTCCGTACTGCGCCGTTGGCCGAGTCGCTGCTGACCGTCGGGGTTCCGCTGCTGGGCATGCTGATGGCCCTGCCGATCATCGAGGAAGCGGATTTCCGCCGGTCCAGCGCGTTCTTCATCCTGGAATTCGTGTTTGTCTTCATTGAGCTGCTGGTCGACGCCGTTCCGGGGATCCTGCTGCGCCTCAGCGGCCAGGTACTGGATCACGTCACGACGCGGCAGTCTTCACTGGGCTGGTTTCCGGACGCCCTGCGCGACCAGCAGCTGGCGGGCGACGTTCTATGGTTCATCTGCGAGATTGTCGATTTGCCGCTCATCATCCTGATGTTCATCCGCTTCTCGCGCAGCGACAAACGCGAGGCCCGCGGCTTCGATGACCTCACGGACGCGCAACTCGACGAACTGAACGCCGAGCACCTGGGACGCGGCCGATAGGTCCCGGCCCCGGGGGCACCGCACGCGGTCTACTGCCCGACGGTGACCTTGATCCGCTGGACCACGTTGTTTCCCATCCCCTGGTAGTTCCACACCGGCTCCAGCGGCTGTACCGCGCCGCTGGCATCGGTGGCGCGGCAGCTGACCTCGTGTTCGCCCGGGTCGGCCACCCACGGCATTGACCAGGCGCACCACGCGAACGGCGCGGGCGGGTGCTCCAGATGGGCCGGAGCCCACTTGCCGTCGATCCCGACGTCGACGCGCTGCACGGCGCCCTGCCCGGACCAGGCCCGGCCGGTCAGCAATACCGGTCCCGGGGGCAGGATCCGGCTGCGGCTGAAAAAGTCCGGAACGCCCGGCGGAACCATCAGCGAACGCACCTTCATCCACGTCACGGGAGTGCCGGCGTCGTCCGCGTCCTCCTGGTAGCGGTACGCCACGGCCTGCTGGAAACCGTCGTAGGGTCTGGTGAGGACCTTGATCGAGGACAACCACTTCACGCTCGCCATGCCGTACCAGCCCGGGACCACCAGCCGGAGCGGATAACCGTGCTGCGGCGGCAGCTCTGCGCCGTTCATCCGGTAGGCGAGCACGACGTCGGGCCGCAGGGCCTCCTCGATCGGGAGGCTCCGGGCGAACTGCTGGCGGACGCCGCCCTGGACCCCGGTGTCCACTCCGCTGAAGAGCACCTCCACGGCGTCGTCCTCCACGCCGGCCTGGGTCAGCAGATAGGCGAGCGGGACGCCGGTCCACACAGCGGTGCCCACTGCTTCCAGGACCCACGGCTGGCTCAGCGGGCGGGGCCGCAGGAGGGACCGGCCGTTGCCGGCGCATTCGAGCGTGACCGGGATGGTGATGCTGGGAGCCCGAAGCAAAGCCCGGAAACTCAGCTCCAGGGACCGCTGCACGGCGCCGCCGATCTGCAGGTGCCAGTGGTCGGTATCGATGAACGGGATGTCGAAGTGGGTGAGCACATAGTGCAGCCCCGGCGGCGTGGTGTCCTTCCGCAGGGCTTCGAGCGGCATTGAATGGTTCCGCACGGCGAGCTGGAGTTCCTCCGCTGTCAGCGGGCCGTGGGTGGGTTCGCCGGAATGCGGCCGGGGTTTCCCGGCCTGCCGGCGCGGACTCTTCAGGACAGTGGAGTGTCGGGACATTTGCTTTGGCATGGCGCGCTGCGATTCTTATGAAGGCCCAGCCCGTTTTTGGCCGGTGTCACCTGAATTCAGGTCTACGCCGCGCCCCGGACGCCGTCAATACTGGGTTCTGTAAGTCCAGTGCGGCGGCCTACAACGTGTGGGCCTCCGCAAGGAACTGTTCGAGGCTCAGCGGCTCGCGGCCCGTCAGCTCGTGCACGGCGGAGGTGGGGCCCGCCAGTTCGCCGGCCGCGATGGCCGTGTAAGTGCTCACCCAGGCGTCAACCTGCCACGGCGGTGCACCGTAGGAGGCGCGGGAGGCATAGGCCTCCTCCAGGGTTTCGTTGTGGAAGGTGATGGTCCGGCCGGTTCCGGCGGTCAGGAGTTCCGCGCCGCGGGCCAGCGAGATGTCCTCCGGGCCCGTCAGATCGTAGGTCCGTCCCACGTGCAGGACCGGGTCCCGCAACACGGCGACGGCCGAGCGGGCAATGTCCGCCCGCGCGACGGCGGCCATCACGCCGTCGCCCGCGGGGCCGCGGATGACGCCGTCGTCCCCGGCCAGCAACGGCAGGAAGTCCAGGTAGAAGTTGTCGCGCAGGAACGTGTAGTCCATGCCGGAGGCCTTGATCCGCTCCTCCGTCGCGAAGTGGTCCCGGCCCAGGGTGAACGTGGCGTCCGGCGCCGCCCCGAAGAATGAGGTGTACACAATGTGCCGGACGCCCGCTGCGGCCGCAGCATCGACGAAGGCGTAGTGCTGTTCCAGCCGGTCCTCGGCCTCGGCGGCGGAGACCATGAACAGCGTCGTCGCGCCTGCCAGGGCCGCCTTCGCCTGTTCCCGGTCGGCGTACGTGGTCACAAACGGGACGGCGCCGTCGAGCTCGGGCGCCCGCGCGGCGTCCCGCACCAGCAGCCGCTGCTGACTGCCGGCCCGGGCCAGCAGCCGGGCCACCAGGCCGCCCAGGTGGCCGGTGGAACCGGTGACGGCGAGCTCGGGGGCGTTGGTCATGGCCCTAGGCTTCGCGGGAGGCCGGCGACTTGGTCTGCGCGGGGTCGCGTTCGGCCAGGGCTCCGATGACGCCATCGATCTTGTCCATGATCGCCGGGTCCAGCGTCACGCCCGCGGCCGCCACATTCTTCTCGATCTGCTCCGGCCGGGACGCGCCCATGATGGCCGAGGCGACGTTCTTGTTCTGCAGCACCCAGGCAATGCTGAGTTGGGCCATGGTCAGCCCGGCCTCATCTGCGATCGGCTTGAGCTGCTGGACGCCGGTGAGGACCTCGTTGGACAGCCAGCGCTCGATCATCCGCGAGCCGCCCTTCGTGTCCGTGGCGCGGCTGCCTTCGGGAGCCGGCTTGCCGGGGTGGTACTTGCCGCTCAGCACGCCCTGCGCCATGGGGGACCAGACGATCTGGGACAGGCCCAGCTCTTCCGACGTCGGAATCACCTCGGCCTCGATCACCCGCCACAGCATGGAGTACTGCGGCTGGTTGGAGATCAGCTGGAAGCCCAGTTCCTGGGCAAGGGCATGGCCGTCACGGATCTGGTTGGCAGTCCACTCGCTGACCCCGATATACAGGGCCTTGCCCTGCCGCACGATGTCGGCGAAGGCCTGCATGGTCTCTTCCAGCGGCGTTTCGTAGTCGTAGCGGTGGGCCTGGTAAAGGTCCACGTAGTCGGTCTGCAGTCGCCGGAGGGAGCCGTTGATGGCTTCCATGATGTGCTTGCGGGACAGGCCGAGATCGTTGTGGCCTTTGGGGCCGGTGGGGCCGAACACCTTGGTGAAGACTTCCAGTGACTCCCGGCGTTCATCCTTGAGGGCTTCGCCGAGGACCGTCTCCGCCGCGGTGTTGGCGTAGACGTCGGCCGTGTCGAAGGTGCTGATACCGGCGTCGAGCGCGGCGCGGACACACTGGGTGGCGACGTCGTTCTCCACCTGGGAGCCATGCGTCAGCCAGTTGCCGAACGTGATTTCTGAAATCTTGAAGCCGCTGTTCCCGAGGTATCTGAATTCCATGGGTTCCAACGTAGCGGACTTGCCCGCCCGGGGTAAGGGCTCAGCCGGCTTTGCGCTCCGGGGCCTGCTGTTTGGCCTTCCCGACCGGAAGGCTGCCGTGCAGCGATACGAGCGAGCCGGTGTCCAGCATGGACTTCGCGGCGGGCATAGGCGGCTTCTTGAAAGCCCGGGGGACGGCGCCGAGCGTCCCGTTGGTGTCCATGGCCGACTCGACGAGGGCTGAGACTTCCGTGATGTCCCGCGCCGGCGCCTTGGGGTTGGGCAGGTCCCGGACGGAGACCCGGACGTCGGGGCCGGCCTCGGCCTTGGCCCTCGCGGCGGCGCGGGCATCGGCCCGGGCCACGGCGGCGGCCCATTCCGGGGACAGCGCAGCTTCCTTCTTGGCGGGGTTTCTGGTTGCGTTCCTGGCAGACTTCCCGCCGGTCATGGAAGAACGGGCCGGCTTGGCTGCCGTGGCAGGGCGCCCGGGTTTCGTAGCTGTCGAGGGATTGTCGCGTGTTTCAGGGCGCCTGCCGAGCCCGGCGACGGCCATCACAACAACAGCTACCAGCCGGCCGATCCCGGCAATGACGAGAGTTGCGGCAAACACCAGGAAGAGACCAAGGAACATGACGAACGCCACCCCGAGGGTCCCGAAAAAGGTCAGGTGCAGCGCAATGGTCGTTGGATCTTCCATGTCACCTCTCCTTGCCGTCCTGCTGCAGCGCAGTCCCTGCCGCAACCATGTGGCGGGCAGGAGCCGCTCTTAACAATACGTACTTTTCGCCCGGCCACGTGTCGCCGCCGCTGCCCCCGGCGAAGATGTGTCGAAGCCGTTACCCGCGAGCGGGGATCGGCGCCGCGGGGCAGGCGTCTATAGTCAAAGTCAGCCCCGCCGGCGTCGTCCGGCCCGCCGGAAGGACACCTTGTGACGCACGCCGCAGCAGCAGATTCAAACCCCGACGGCGCGTCGCCGGCGAACCCTGGTGGGAGCCGGGCGGCCGTGCCGTACGAGGGGAACTGCCCGTGCCTGTCCGGTGAGCAATACGCCGACTGCTGCGGCCGGTTCCACCGCGGGGACGCCGAGGCGCCGACGGCCGAGCAGCTCATGCGGTCCCGGTACAGCGCCTTCGTCGTCCGGGACGAGGAGTACCTCCTGCGCACTTGGCATCCGACCACCCGGCCCGCTGCGCTGGGGCTGGATGCCGACATGCAGTGGCGCCGCCTGGACATCCTTTCCACCAGCCGCGGCGGTCCGCTGGACACCGAAGGTACGGTGGAATTCGCGGCGCACTACCGGCACGACGGCGAACGCGGCGTGCAGCGCGAAACGAGCCGCTTTGTGCGGGAGGGCAGGCGCTGGTACTACCTTGACGGCGTCGTGTCCGGCTGACGTGAGTTTCCGGCGGGGTGTTCTTCGGCCGTAATTGCCGGCGCGAAACCGGCCCGGTCCACCTTGCGGTGGAAACGCATGCCCGCGAGGCCGCCGAGCACTGCGCCCACCAGGGCAACCACCGCAACGACGACCGCCGCGATGATGCTCATGGTGTTCAGCTCGCCCTCGTTGACCGGAATGCGCGGGAAGCTGTTCAGGTTTGCCAGGATGTTGAAGCGCTGCCCGGCGACCATGCCCAGCACAGCGACCACGATCGCGGCGATCAGGGCCCAGACCCAGACCATGAAGCCCTGCCTGGCGCCGTTGAAGCGCGCCATCCGGCCGGCCACGTACCCGCCGCAGTAGTAGGCGACCAGAAGGATCACCAGCAGAACGATGATGCCGGCCAAGCCGATTGTCTGGTTGCCCGCGGCCTGGTTGACGGCGTCGTTGACGTCGGTGTTGGTGGCCAGTCCGACGGCGGTGCCGCCGGCGGCGACCAGTGCGGTGAGCAGTACGGCAGTGCCCGTGGCGGCGAGCCAACCGAAGAACGCTGAGCCGACCTTGATGCCGCCGAACTGCTCCTTCTCGCGGGCCACGACGGTTTCGCGGGTCGGCGCCTCGGCCACGGCGGTATCACGGAGTGGTTCGTGGACGGGGTGGACCGGTTCACGGACGGGTTCGTCGTGCCGCCGGACGGCCGTCACCGGTGTGGCGGGGACCGGGCGGGTGGCATCGGCCCGGTTCGCCCGCGGCGGTGCTTCTTCGCCCCGTTCTTCGCGCGCGACGTCCTGCATGGCGTCATGGATGCGGGGTTCTCGCGGCGCAGCCGTGCCGTCCTCCGGCACGGCGTGGCGGGGCGTGTTGTCGTCAGGGCCTGCGGTGCTGCTCATGAGGACTGCTCACTTTCGCTGGTTGACCCGGGCACGGTAAGGGTGCCGGTCTCGGGTCCACCTAACCACGGCCGAATCCGGTTAGCAAGGATGCTTACTATCCGTTGTTGGTACGTCGGGGGTGGCCCAGCGATCTGTCAGCGGTACTTGCGGTGCAGGTCTTCCTTAACCGAGGCGCGTGGGCTGGCGTCCGCGATCCACGGCCCGGTCCCTTCGGACTGGTCAAGGACGCCGGCCTCCAGCCAGGTGTAGTCGCCGCCCAGTGTCTTGCGGGCCAGGGCATGATCGGCGTCGTCGGTATTCCGCCACAACCGGTCGAAGTATTCGTCCACACGCACACGGGCCTGTTCGCAGTATGCCTCGGCGAGTTCGTACGCGGAGGCACCGCGTTCCGGCTGCGTCTGCAGGAGCATCTCGGCGCGGGAACAGCATGCCGCCATGGCAAACAGCTCCGCACCGATGTCCACGATCCGGCCCAGGAATGCCTGCTTGTGCTCGAGCTTGGCCTGCCAGCGGCCCATCCCGTAGAAGGTCTGCCGTGCCAGCCGCCGGGAGGAGCGCTCCACGTACCGCAGCTGTTTGGCGAGCCGGCCGAAGTCGCTGTAGGACCTCGGGTCCATGCCGGCGCCGGCCACGAGCTTGGGCAGCCACTTCGCGTAGAAGCCGGAGGCGCCGACGGCGGCCTTCGCCTTGTCCGACAGGGGGGCGTCTGCCGAGGCGAGGTCTCCCGCGGCGGCCAGGTGCGCGTCCACGGCTTCGCGGGCGATCAGCAGCTTCATGATTTCCGAGGACCCCTCGAAGATCCGGTTGATCCTCAAGTCGCGGAGCTGTTGTTCAGCCGCAACGGCGCGCTCGCCGCGGGCCTCGAGGGAATCGGCCGTTTCAAAGCCGCGGCCGCCGCGGATCTGCACGAGTTCGTCGGCGATCAGGCAGCTGATCTCCGTGGACCACAGCTTGGCCAGCGCCGCCTCGATCCGGACGTCCTTCTGCCCGGCGTCGGCCATTTCCGCGCAGAGTTCGAACACGGCGTCCAAGGCGAAAGTGCTGGCCGCGATGAAGGCGATCTTCTTGCCCACAGCCTCATGCTGGCCGATCGGGCGCCCCCACTGGGTGCGGGCGTTGGACCATTCCCGGGCGATCTTCAGGCTCCACCGGCCCGAGGCGACGCACAGTGCGGGGATCGAGAGCCGGCCCGTGTTGAGGGTGGTGAGGGCGATCTTCAGGCCCTGGCCTTCGCGGCCCAGCCGGTTGGCCGCGGGGACCCTGACCTGGTGGAAACGTGTGACGCCGTTTTCGATCCCGCGGAGACCCATGAAGGCGTTGCGGTGCTCCACGGTGATGCCGGGGGTGTCCATTTCCACCACGAATGCGCTGATGCCGCCCTTGTGGCGGGTTCCGTCCGCGTCGGTGTGTGGCGGCACGAGTGCCATGACCACGACGAGTTCGGCGATGACGCCGTTGGTGGTCCACAGCTTGACGCCGTCCAGGACGTACGATGCGCCGTCGTCGGACGGGACGGCGGTGCTGCCCATCCGGGCGGGGTCGCTGCCGACGTCGGGCTCGGTCAGCAGGAACGCGGTGATGGCGCCGGCGGCGCAGCGGGGCAGGTACTCCTTCTTCTGGGCCGGAGTGCCGAAGACCTTGACCGGCTCCGGGACGCCAATGGACTGGTGCGCGGACAGCAGGGCGCCGAGGCTTGGGTGCACCGAGCCCAGCAGTGCCAGAGCGCGGCCGTAGTACACGAGGGTGAGGCCGAGCCCGCCGTATTCGCGGGGGATCTTCATTCCGAAGGCGCCGAGCTCGGCGAGCCCCCGGAGGTATTCGTCCGGAATCCGGGCGTCCCGTTCGATGGTGCGTCCGGACATTGTGCGGCAGTAGTCGGTCAGGCGCGCCATGAACGCCTCGCCGCGTTCGACGTCGTCCGCCGGGGCCTCAGGCCACGGGTGGATCAGGCTCAGGTCGAAGCTGCCCAGGTAAAGGCCCTTCGCGAAACTGGGCTGGCTCCAGGTGGTCTCGCGGGCGGCCTCGGCAATGGCCCGCGCGTCGGCGGCAGTTGCGGCGGGGCCGATGTGCTCCGGCGGCACGGGAGAGTCTTGCGCAGGAGAGTCCGGCGTCGGAGTGCCCTGCGCGGGATTTTGGGGAGCGGTGGCGGGGTCTTCAATGGCGGAGCTCACTGGGCATCTCCTCTAACCGGGTGGCCGGCTTGAGCCCTGGATCCGCCTGGGGTGGAGGACCCTTCAGCTGTCCCGCAATACTACTCGCGGGTAAGTGCCTGTGCTAGGGGCGGCCTGCCCCGGATACTCGGCCCGGAAGTCCGTGCCGAAGTCGACCTGGAAATCGCCTGGCAAATCCACCGTGGAGGCGTGGTGGACCAGCCGGTCCCAGCCGTGGTTGATGGCGTGGACCATGCCCACCACCACGACGGCCACCAGGTACCAGGTGAGACGTCCCACGCCCAGCAGAAACATGGCCACAAAGGCGGACACCATCATGAAGAGGCCGATTAACAGGGCAAACACCAAGGTCCCGATGACCACCATCGTGCCCGTCTCCACTGCGCTTAGGTCGAACTGCATTCTTCCCCCTGCACCATCGCTTCGGTTTGAACCAGTAGCCCGAGACTAGGGGGCCGGAGACGTGCTCAACTAGGGTCCTTTGCACATTCCCCGCCTCTTGATACGGGATCGAAATGCTACCGATGCGTAGGTCACGGCGCGGTTGCGGCAGCCCCACCAGTCCCAGGCGTCTCGTCATTCCAGGTCGGGGGCCACGATTAATGCGGCCGAAGCCCTGCGTTAACCTTGTAGCTGGCAGTTTTTCGAATCCGCTGCCCCGCAACACCAACCCAAACCAGCCTCTGGCAGCCGAAGGAGAGTGCGTGTCCCGCTCCGCCGTGTCATCAGCCGACGCCATCAGTGCCCGGCTCCGGGATCTCGAACTGCTCACCAAGGGACCCGCCTGGGCCCTCACGCGCTCGGCGCCGTGGGTGATCGCCGTGCTTCAGGCATCCTTTACGCGCACCCGCGCCCAGCTGCCGCTCGAGGAGTTCCACGCCGACGTCGACGCCTTCCTTGAGCAGCTGCGCCGGCAGGCCCCCGGCACGGGAGAGCAGCAGAGCGGCCCGGCCAACGGCACGCCATCCGGCAAGAAGTACGCGGACGAGTGGACCCGCAAGAACTTCCTGACCCGCCGGAACCAGTCGGGTCAGATCGTTTACGAAGTCACCGAACCCGCCGCCCGCGTGCTTGCCTTTCTGGACAGCCTCTCCAGCGAACGGTCCACGCTGAACGGTTCCCGGCTCGGCACCCTGCTGGGCGACGTCGAGAAACTCGCCAACGAGACCAACCCGGACCAGAGCGCGCGGCTCGAATCCCTCGAAGAGGAGATCGACGAGCGCCGCCAGCTGATGGAGGACATCAGCTCCGGGGACTTCGACGGACTTCTCGACGACGACGAGGCCGTGGAAGCCGCCGGCAACATCTTGGACCTCGCCGCAAGCCTGCCCGCGGACTACAAGAAGATGCGTGACCGGATCGAAGAGCTCGTGGGGGACCTTCGCAACCAGATCATCGAGGAATCCCTCAGCAAGGGGGCCACCATGGCCCAGGTGCTCGAGGCCGACAAGCGGCTCCGGCAGAGTCCCGAAGGCCGGACCTTCCGCTCCTTCACCGCGTTCCTGGAGGACCCGCAACAGCAGCTGCGGTTCCGGTCCGCGATCGGCGAAGTCCTGAGCCGTCAGTTCGCGGACGAACTTAGCCACGACGAACGCGAGACCCTCAAGAACCTGGTGGCCGAACTCCGCAGCCAGCACAGCCAGATCCAGAGGATCTACGGCAAGCTCAGCGAGAGCCTCAACACGTACGTCCAGAGCGACGACTTCCGCCAGTCCGTCCGGCTCCGCAAGGTCCTGCGGGAGGCTGAGCAGGCCATCCGCTCGCTGCCCTACGAGCGCGAACGGCCCGGCCTGGTCCCCGGCCCGGTGCTGTACAGCGCCGGCTTCGAGTCCCTGGCCATGGTCAAGCTCTTCGACCCGGACGAGTTCGCGGCACCGCCCAAGCTGGCCGACCCCATCGCTTTCTCCGACTCGGACCGCGCTCGCTCGCCCCGAACCGCCAAAGCCAAACCGGAAGCCATCCGCGCGGCGCTCGCCGGAGCCTCAACCCTGGCCGAGGCCTGGGCGCAGCTCCCCGCCGGGGAACGCCACATCAACTCCATCCGGGCCCTGCTCTCGCAGACCCTCCACGACGGCGCCGGGTTCGACCGCGAGGCCTGGGGGCCCATCGAATTCGAACAAATAGACGGCACCACCCGCACGGCATTCCTGCCTGTCGTCACGCTCACGAAGGATTGAAGATGACCGAACTCTCCCAAGAAGCGCCTGACGCAGCGGACACGGTGGACACGGCCCCGGAGCCCGCCCCGGCCGCACCGGCTGCATCAGCCGACGAGCCCGCCCAGCACGTCCACGCCGCCCCCTTCACAGTCACCCCGCGGGACACCTTCGTCGACGGCGCCGCGCTCTTCCCGGGCGACACGGGCGTGCTTCCGATGAAGGTCCGGCAGGCGCTCGTGAAGCTCCTCAAGGGCCCGTACATCGACGGCGGCCGCGACGAAAAGCTCTGGACCACGCTTCTGGACAACCAGCTGATCCTGCGCAGTCGCCTCTCCGAGCTCTTCCTGACCCTGCAGCTGGACCACGAGCGCAAGGTCGCCGTCCTGCGCCCCGTGGACCCCGAGGCGATCGGCGGCAACACCCGGTCCAGCATCCTGCGGCAGCAGCGCGCCCTGAGCCGGGTCGAAACCATCGTCCTGCTCCGCCTGCGCCTGCTCCTGGACCGCCACGTCACTGCCCAGACCGACCCTACGATCACGCGCGAGGAAATCGCCGACCTCGTGGCCCACTACCAGCCCTCCGGCCAGCAGGACGCCCTCCGCGACTCCGACGTCGTCAACCGCGCCATCACCAAACTCCTGGCCCGCCAGCTCCTGCTCACCACCGGCCTGGACGAGGTCTACACCATCTCCAACGCCCTCCCCCTGGCCCTCCCGTTCGAGAACATCGGCGACATCCCGGCCCACATCGAAGCCCTGGTAGCAGCCAGCACCGACCAGTCCGGCACGGAACCCCTGATTGAACTCGACGGCGACGCGCCGGCAAGCGCGGAGGACGACACTGACGACGACGGCGATGCCGCCCCGGGAGTGGCATCGGGCCTGTCGGAGCCGGACGGCCTGCTGCTTGCAGCAGAGCCGTCCGGCGAAGGGGCGGGGGCGGCATC
>NZ_BAAAQB010000038.1:248373-276887 GCF_039531445.1 Arthrobacter humicola
TCCAACGCAACCACGGAAAGAAATGAGGCCAACAAGTGAGCATCGCAACCATGCTGCCGATGGGCGAGCTCACGAACCCCGGCCAAATGCGCCTGGCCCTCGTGCAGGTGGTCAACTGGGGCACGTTCCATGGCGCCCACACAATGCACGTGGACCGCAACGGCACCCTGCTGACCGGCAACTCCGGCGTCGGCAAGTCCACGCTGTTCGACGCCATGCTTCGGGTCTTCGATGCCCGTCCGCGCTCCAATGAAGCCGCGGCACAACGGGTCGGGGGTGCTGTCGAGGACAAACGCACCACGTTCACGTACATGCGCGGCAAAGTGGGCGACAAGGCGGTCGGGGAGGGCTCGGCAAGCGCCTTCCAGCGCCCCGGGGCGACCTGGTCCGCCGTCGCCCTGACGTTCGACAACGCCGTCGGCACCAAAGTCACGGTCTCGGCGCTGTTCGACCTCCCCAAGAACGGCACGGAATCCAGCGTCGGCCGGTACTACCTGATCGACAACAAGCCGCTGGACCTCGCAGCGATCGAGGGCATCGCGGACAAGCGGTTCACCAAGTCCGCACTGGACGCGATCTTCCCGGATGCCCAGATCTTCGATGTCCACAAGGCGTTCGCCGAACGCTTCCGCCGCCTCCTGGGGATCAACTCGGACCAGGCCCTGCCGCTGCTGCGCGTCATCCAGGCCGGCAAGGGACTCGGTGGCAGCGTGAACACCTTCTTCCGCGATCAGGTCCTCGATGCACCCGCCACGCTGGCCGCCGCCGACGACGTCGTCGAGGAATTCAGCAACCTCATGTCCATCCGGCAGCGCCTCGAGGACGTCCGGCAGCAGCGTGACCAGCTGGCACCCGTCCCCGGGCTGAACAAGGAGTATGCGCAGGCGCTGTTGGACGCGAACCGGCTGCGGGAGCTTTCCGGCGAGGAATTCGAGGCCTACAAGCAGCAGCTCGCCGTCACGGTCCACGAGAAGACCCTGGCCCGGTTGAAGGAGCTCGCCCAGGCCAAAGCCAGCGACCTCGCCGCCGAACGCGCGGTCCGCGACGGCTTCGCCAAGGAGCTTCGGCAACTCGAGGGCGAGTACAACAACCAGGGCGGCAACGCGATCTCCGCGATCGAGCAGTCGCTGGAGAACGCCCGGGTGGGGCTCAAGCTCCGCCAGGAGGTGGAGGAAGCGGCCCGCAGGGCGCTCTCCGACGCCGGACTGGACCTTCAGTGGTCGGCCGCCGGCTGGGACCAGGCCCACGCCCATGCCGCCGCGCGCTCGGCCGAACTCCAGGACGATTCCGAGGCCCTCAGGGAGCTGAGGTTCGAGGCGTTTGACGGCCATGCGACCAAGAAGCGCGAGCTTGCCGCGGCCCAGCAGGAACTGGTGTCGCTGAAGACGCGCAAGTCGCTGCTGCCGCCGTCGAGCATTGAAAACCGCAGCGCCATCGCGGCGGCCACCGGGGTTCCGGAAGAGCACATGCCCTTTGGCGGCGAACTGATCGACCTCGCCGAGGGCCAGGAACAGTGGCGCCCGGCCGCCGAGCGCGCGCTCCGGAGCCTTGCCACGACGCTGCTGGTCCCGGGAGAGCACTTTGCCGCCGTGACCCGGTACCTCAACGACCACTCCGTGCGAGGGGCGCTGCGAGCCGTGGACGTCTCCCGGCCACTGGCCGGCGGTGCACTGGCCGTCGAGGACGTGGCAGACGGCGACCTGCTGACCAAGCTCAGTTTCCTCACCGACGCCGGGCTGCCCGCTGGCCCTCAGGCCCACACGCTGGCGGACGCCAGCGTCTGGCTCCGCGAACGGATTGCGCTCGACTTCGCCTACCCCTGCGTGGAAGACCCCGACGAGCTCGCCGGCCTCGACAAGGGCCTGAGCCTGGGCGGCGTGGTCAAACGCAACCGCCACACGGTGGAAAAGGACGACCGCTTCACGTCCCGCCAGGATTACGTCCTTGGTTTTGACAACGCCGCCAAGCTGGAGCTTGTGGCGGCACAGGTGGAGGACCTGCAGCAGGAGCTGGCCAAGGCCGCCGAGCTCGCGCAAACCCGGGAAGAGTCGCACCAGGGCATGACCCGGCAGTTGGAGGCCCTGCGCCGGGTGGCCGAGGACTACCGGCCCTGGGACCAGGTCTCGGCAGCCGTGGCCGCGGAGGAGCTGGCCCGGATCGAGCAGCGCCTCAAGGACGCCCTCGCCGCGCAGGCGGACCTCGAACCGCTGCGGGCCAACATCGAGGCCGTGCGGCAGAAGCACCAGTCCAGCACGGAGGCGGCGGCTGTGCTGCAGAGCGAGTACAAGGCGCTTGATTCGCGGCTGACTGCGGCTGATTCACTGCTCGACGGTGCACGTGATCGGCTGGCGCAGTCGCCGCCGTCGGACACCAGCGCCGCCGCGCTGGAACCGTACTTCACCGGCGTCGGTGACGTCCGGGAAATGTACGAGCTGGACAACCTCGCCAACCAGGTCCGCACCCGGCTCCTGGCCGAACTGCACGCGGCCGAGTCCCGCGGGCAGGCGACCTCGGAGCGTCTCACCCGCATCTTCGAGGGCTTCGTCCGCGAATGGGGCACGGCGATTTCCGCGGACCACGGCACGTCGATCGGCGCCGCGGGGGAGTTCGAATCCCGCTACCACGCGATTGTCAGCGACGGACTGCCCGCCCAGGAGGCAGAGTTCCGGCAGTTCTTCAACCAGCGCACGCACGAATCCTTTAGCACCCTGCTGCACCTGCTGGATGAGGAACGCCGCTCCATTACGAGCCGCATCCTGCCGCTGAACGGCATCCTGTCCGAGGTCAACTTCCACGAAGGCAGCTTCCTGGAACTCGACATCAAGCAGACACTGCCCCCGACGGCGAAGCAGTTCAAGGACGCCATCCAGAACGCGCTCAAGGTCCGGCACACCCGGCCGGGCAAGCCCGCGGCGGCCGGGGCCTCCGGGACGGAGGCGGACGACGACGCCGAGCTCACCAACCGCTACAAGTCCCTCGAAACGCTGGTGAAGCGGCTCGGCTCACAGACCCCGGAGGACCGGCGCTGGCGGGCCGAGGTGCTGGACGTCCGCGGGCACCTGTTCATCCAGTGCAAGGAGCACCGCGAAGTGCAGGGCCGCGGTGCCCGGGGCGCCGGGTCCAAGGCGGCAGGTCCCAAGGGGGAAGGGAAGGCCGCGAAGAAGACCGAGGTCTTCATGCACGCGGACACCGGGTCCATGTCCGGCGGCGAGCGGCAGCGCTTCACCGCGTTCATCATGGCCGCGGCACTGAGCTACCAGCTGGGCATCGCCGAGCAGGGCTTCACCACCTACGGCACCGTCATGATGGACGAGGCCTTCGTGCTCGCCTCGGAGGAATTCGCCGGCGCGGGCATCAAGGCCCTGCACGAGTTCGGCTTCCAGCTCCTGCTGGCCGCGCCGGAGAACGTGATCGACCTCTCCCGTCACCTGGGGTCGGTGACGGAGATCCTCCGGGACAAGCGCACCAACCGTTCCGGAGTCCTGACCGCGCCCGTGATTGCTCCGCGTCCGGGAACCGAGGGCACCTGGCGGTCCGAGGCAAACCCGGTGGACATAGTCCTGCGCTGACCCCACGATGCTTGTGCTGGGGCTAAGGGACGGGGCGGAGCAGGCTCACCGGGAGTAGCTGTACCAGCCGGAGCCCGACTTGCGGCCCAGCTTCCCGGCAGTGACGAGGGCGGCAACAGACTCGTCCGGGGCGTCAGCCGGGTCGCCGGTCGCCGCATACGTGGCCTGGGCGATGTAGTCCACAACGTCCAGCCCCACCAGGTCCATCAGCTCAAATGGCCCCATCGGATGCCGTAGCGCGGTCTTGGCCGTGGCGTCGATGTCTTCCATGCTCGCCACACCGCCGGCCAGCAGCGCGAGTGCCTCCTTTTGCACGGCGCCCATCAACCGGTTGGCCACGAACCCCGGCACCTCCCGGTTGATCAGCACAGGTGCCTTGCCCAGGCTGCGGGCCAGTTCGAGGGTGGTCTCCACGGTTTCCCCGGACGTTCCGGCATGGCGGACCACTTCCACGCATTCCATGACCAGCACGGGATTGAAGAAGTGCATATTGCACACGTGCCCGGGCCGGCCGCTGGCCGCGGCCACGGCGGAGGAGCCGATCGTGGAGGAGTTGGTGGCCAGGATGGCGTGTGGCGGGGCGAGCCGGCCCAGCCGGGCAAAGATGGCCTTCTTGGTTTCCAGCCGTTCGGTGGCGGCCTCAATGACAAAGTCGGCAGCGGGCGCCACCGCGTCAAGATCGGTGCTGAACGCCAGCCGGTCATGGGCGCGCTCGGCGTGCTCCGCGGCCAGTCTTCCGGATTTCACCATTTTGTCCGTGCGTTCACGCAGTTGGGCCGCGGCGTCGTCCAGTTGGCTCGGCGACACGTCCTGCACGGTGGTGGTGTACCCGGCCAGGGCAGCGGTCAGCGCGATCTGGGACCCCATGGCGCCGGCGCCGATAACGAGAACATGCGTGATGGTGGTGGGGGGTGGCATCGTTTTCTCCGGTTCGGTGGGGACGGACTGCTAGGACTGTGCGCCGGACAGGGGCCGGCCGCCCCGAAGGTAGACGGTGGTGGTGTGCGTGTAGAACTCCTTGGCGCTCTGCCCCTGCTCCTTGGGGCCGTAGCCGCTCTTCTTGGCCCCGCCGAACGGCACATGGGGATCGGCGCCGGCCGATTCGGAGTTCACGTGCAGGATCCCGACGTCCAGTTCCTCCATTCCCTCCAGCGCCAGGGTGACGTCCTGCGTGAAGAGTGCTGCGGAGAGCCCGAAATCGCTGTCATTGGCCAGGTCAAAGGCTTCCTGCGTTGAGGCTGCCCGGCGGACGCTGAGCACGGGTCCAAAGAGCTCATCGCGCCAGACATCAGCGTGGCGTGCCCCCGTGAGCTCCAGGATCGTCGGGGCAACGAAGTGGCCTTCGGCCCGGGCCGGGTCGTCATAGGGGAGGCCGCCCGTCAGCAGCCCGGCGCCCTGGTCCAGAGCTGTCGCGATGCCGCGCTGGATGGATGCCCGGGCGTCGGCGCTGACGACGGGTCCCATCTGGGTGGACGGATCTGCGGGGTCGCCCACCAGCAGGGACTGGGCCCGGGCGGCCAGCCCGGCGAGGAATTCATCCGCGATGGCGTCCGCCACGATCAGCCGCGACGTCGCCGTGCACTTCTGCCCTGTGGAGCGGAAAGCGCCGAGCATGACCTGTTCCGCGGCTAGTTCGAGGTCCGCGTCGGCCAGGACGATGGCGGCGTTCTTCCCGCCCATTTCCGCCTGGATCGGCACGCCGCGGCCCGCCGCCGCGGCGGCCAGGGTGCGGCCCACGCCGGTGGAGCCGGTGAATGACAGCCCGTCCAGCGCCGGATGCTCCACCAACGCGGTCCCGATGGCGCCGGGGCCAATCACCAGATTCAGGACGCCGGCGGGCAGGCCGGCCTGTTCCAGCGACTGGGTCAGCCGCATGGCGAGCAGGGGCACTGTGCTGGCCGGCTTCCAGACCACCGTGTTGCCGTATGTCAGGGCGGGGGCGATCTTCCAGGCCGGGATGGCGATGGGGAAGTTGAACGGCGTCACGACGCCCACCACTCCCAGTGGTTTGCGAGTGACGAAGATCTTTTCGCCCCGCCGCGGGGAGGCGTAGATCGCCCCGGCTTCGCGGTCGCCGTCGTTGCCGTAGTAGCGGAAAATCTGCGCGGCGCGCAGCACCTCGCCGTGGCCCTCGGCCAGCGTCTTTCCTTCCTCACGGGCCAGCTCCAGCCCCCAGGCCTGCGAGTTCGCTTCCAGGATCGCCGCCGTGCGCAGCAGCACTGCGCCGCGTTCATGGGCCGGGGTGCGGGCCCAGCCATGCTTCGCCGCTACAGCGCTGGCCATGGCGCGGTCGACGTCGGCCGGTCCGGCCTGCAGGCCGTGCGCCACCGTCTCGGCCGGGCGGGCGGGATTGACGGAGGTGATGATGCCTCCGTCGCCCTGAAACCAGGTGCCCGAGACGTAATGCTGCAGTTCGACTGCTGTAGTCATTGCTGTTCCTTTACTGGCTGCGCCTTAGCGGAAGGCCGGGATGCCGGTGATGTGGTTGCCGAGGATCAGGGTGTGGACCTCGTCGGTGCCCTCATACGTGCGAACGGATTCGAGGTTGTTGGCGTGCCGCAGCGGCGAATAGTCCAGGGTGATGCCGTTGCCGCCCAGCATGGCGCGGGCATCACGGCAGATCTGGATGGCCTCGCGGCAGTTGTTGAGCTTTCCTACGGAGATGTGGTGCGGCTTGAGCTGGCCGGCTTCCTTGAGGCGGCCGATCTGCAGTGCCAGGAGCATGCCCTTGTTGATTTCCAGGGCCATGTTGACCAGCTTTTCCTGGGTCAGTTGGTAGCCCGCCAGGGGCTTGTCGAACTGCAGGCGCTCCTGCGAGTAGCTGACGGCCGTCTCGTAGCTGTCGCGCGCGGCCCCCATGGCTCCCCATATGATGCCGTAGCGGGCTTCATTGAGGCACTCGAACGGACCGCGGAGTCCCTTGGCGTTCGGCAGTATCGCGGTGGACGGGAGGCGGACCTCGCTCAGTTCGATGTCGCACTGGATGGAGGCGCGCATGGAGAGCTTGGGCTCAATCGGGGTGGCCTTGAACCCGGGGGTGTCGGTGGGCACGATGAAGCCGCGTACGCCGTCGTCGGTCATGGCCCAGATGATGGCGATCTGGGCGATCGAGGCCAGGCCGATCCAGCGCTTGGAGCCGTTGATGACCCAGCCGTCCCCGTCGCGGCGGGCGAAGGTCTTCATGCTGCCGGGATCGGAGCCGGCCGTGGGTTCGGTCAGGCCGAAGCAGCCGACGACGTCGCCGGCGGCCATCCTGGGCAGCCACTGGTTCTTCTGCTCCTCGGAGCCGTGCTTGTAGATGGCGCTCATCGCGAGGGAGCCCTGCACGCTGACGAAGGTGCGCAGGCCTGAATCGCCTGCCTCAAGTTCCATGGCGGCGATGCCGTATTCCACGGCGGAACGGCCCGGGCAGCCGTAACCCTTCAAATGCATGCCGAGCAGGCCCAGCCCGGCCATGTCCTTGATGATCTCGACCGGGAAGATGGCCTGCTCGTACCAGGCGGCGATATTGGGCCGGATGGTGCTGTCCACAAAGGACCGCACCTTGTCCCGCATGGCCAGTTCTTCGGGGGTGAAGAGGGAGTCGATGTTCAGCAGGTCAGAGGATTCGTTCATGGTGTTCTCCAAGAGTTTGCGGGGCTGGGGACTTAGACGGCTGCCAGTGCCGCGGCACTGGCAGTGTCCGTGTCTGTCTGAGCGGCATTGGCGGCCACGATGGCGTTGCGCAGCACGCCGAGGCCGTCCCGGATCAAGTCCGGACCAATGACCAGGGGCGGCAGCAACCGGATCACATTGCCGTGGGTGCCGCAGACCAGGACCAGGACGCCCTGCCGGTGGCAGGCGGCCGCCACCTGGGCCGCAAGATCGGCGCGCGGTTCCAGCGTGTCCTTGTCCGCGAATTCGACGGCGAGCATGGCGCCGCGGCCGCGGAACTCGGCAATGATGGCCGTGCTGTCGACGAGGGGCTGCAGCACCTCGCGGGCGGTTGCCTCGATGGTCACGGCGTTCGCCAGCAGCGTGCCGTCTTCGAAGGCCTCGAAGACGCCCAGCGCGGCGGCGCACGCCACCGGGTTTCCGGCGTACGTGCCGCCCAGGCCGCCGGCGTGCGGGGCGTTCATGAGCTCGGCCCGTCCGGTGACCGCGCTCAGCGGCAGGCCGCCCGCCAGGGCCTTGGCGGTCAGGGTGAGGTCGCCGGCGACGCCTTCGTGCTCGCTCGCAAGGAGCCTGCCGGTGCGCCCCATGCCGGTCTGGATCTCGTCCATCACCAGCACGATGCCGTATTTGGTGGCCAGCTCCCGCAGTCCGGCCAGGAAGCCGGGGGCGGGCACCAGGAAGCCGCCTTCACCCTGGATGGGTTCGATGACCATGGCGGCAAACGACCGGGGATCGTTCTCCAGCAGCAGCGCCTCGACGCCGGCCAGGGCGGTGGCCGCCGTGGCGTCCCCGCCGCCTCTGGCCCACAAGCGGGTGGCCGTGGGAGCGCGGAAGACCTCTCCCGGGAACGGGCCGAAGTTCTTCTTGTACGGGTTGACCTTGGCGGTCATGGCCATCGTGAGGAGAGAGCGGCCGTGGTAGGCGTCGTCGAATACCAGCACGCGTTCCCGGCCCGTGGCAGCGCGGGCAATCTTGACGGCATTTTCCACGGCTTCCGCGCCGGTGGAGAAGAGTGCGGTGCGCTTTGGGAAGTCTCCCGGGACATGCGCGTTCAGCCACGCGGCCACCTGCGTGAAGGAATCGTACTCGGTCACCATGAAGCAGGTGTGGGTGAACCGGGCCATCTGGGCGGCCACGTGCGCCTGGACCTGGGCGTTCACGGCGCCCACGCTGGTCACGGCGATGCCGGAGGCGAAGTCGATGATGCGGTTGCCGTCAACATCTTCCAGGATTCCACCGGAGGCACGGTTGATGAAGACGGGCATGGTCACGCCGAAGCCGGAGCTGACCTGCGCTTCGCGCTCGCGGTGCAGGGCTGTGGAGACGGGGCCGGGAATGGCGGTGGCAAGGTGACGGGTCTGGGGGAGGCTGTCTGTGGAACTGGTCATGTAGACAAGGTAGTGTGCCCTCCCTCGCCTGACATTGGATGGTGCATCCAATTTTGAGTCCAATTTGGTTAGAATATCCAAAGGATTCGTGTCTGCCCTGAAAGGACCGCCGAGTGATCAGCCTGGCCCAACTGCACAGCCAACTCGGCAGCGATCTCCGCCCGGCCGCGGGAGGCGCGGTGGCCGTGCGGCAGATCTCGGGTGTGCACATCTCCGAGCTCGACGATCCCACGCCGTATCTGGAAGGCGGCGAGTTGCTCCTCACGACGGGCATCCCCGTCTCGGGCGGAGAAGCCAAGGTGCAGGCCTACGTCCGGCGACTTGTGGAGCGCAACATCGCGGCCCTGGGCCTCGGCCTGGGGGCCGGCGTGGATGAGGTGCCGCCGGCTTTGAGTGCCGCCTGCGCCTCGGCCGGGCTGGAGCTTCTGGTGGTGCCCGACGGCACGCCGTTCATGAACGTCTCCCGCGCCTATTGGGACCTCGTGGGCCGCGAAGGCCAGGCCGACCTGACCGCCAGCCTCGGCACGCAGACGGCGCTGGCCCGGGCCGCGACGCAGGCGGATGCGCTCCCTTCCGTGGTCAAGGCCCTGGCCCAGGCGCTGGGCGGTTGGGTGGCGTACCTTCCGGCCGACAGCGGGGCGGAAACACTGTGGCCGGCGGACAACCACACGATTGTGGAGCAGCTGCGCAGGGAGACCTCGCGGCTTGACATGGCCGTGACGCATTCGGCCTCCACGTTTCAGATCCACGGCACCGACGTCGTGGAGTATCCCGTGCTGGTGGGGCGGCGGACGGTCGGGTTCCTGGCCATTGGTGCCGGGCGCAAACTGACCCGTGCTGACCGGCAGATCATCATGACGGTGTGTGTGTTGCTCTCGCTCAAGGCGGCCCAGCAGCTGGAGAGCGACGCCACCGCTGCCGCGCTCGGCTCGGCCGTGACCAAGCTCTTCCTCACCGGACATGTTGACGCCGGCCGGGCCCTTGCACCGGACCTGGGCATCGTCGCGCCCACCGGCGCCGTGCGGCTCCTGGTGGTGCGTGGCGAGATCGATCCCGCGACGGTTTCCGGGGAGCTGGAGTCGAGGCTGCGCGCCGGGACCGGATGGGCTGGCTGGACTGAGGCCGGTGGTGCCCTGCGCTCCTGCCGCCTGCGCCACGTGGCCGGCGGCCTCAGCTATTACGTGCTGGACGCGGAATACCCCGACGCCGGTACTCCCGGCATTCCCGGCAGCGACGGCGGCAGCGCCGGCAGCACTGCGCAGCCGGAGCAGTACGACGGCGGAGCCGGCAACGCCGCTGTTACGGCCGTGCTGAGCCGGCCGATGCCGCTGGAACGGGTGCACGAGGAGGCCGGACAGCTGGCCGCCACGGTGCGTGCGCTGGCTGCCGGGCAGATTGTCGACGCACCGGAGGGGGCCCTGGATCCGCGGGCCCAGGGCTGGGTGGCGGCGCTGCGCGGGTACCAGCGCGCCGACCTGGTCGGAACCGTCCGCGCCTATCTGCGGCACCGGGGCCAGTGGGAGGGCGCCGCCCGCGAGCTGGGGATCCACCGGAACTCGCTGCGCCACCGGATGGGAATAGCGGCGGAACTGCTGCAGGCGGATCCGGACGATCCCGACGTCGCGGCTAACCTCTGGCTGGCACTGCGCTGGGCCTAGCGCCGGACTGGTTAGCGCGGTCAGCGCGGTCGGACAGCCACGCCCGGACGGGGTCGCTGTGTTCGCCCAGCGACGGCGGGGCCGCTGCGGGGGTCGGGAACGCCGGCGTCCAGGTAATGGGATGGCGGATCTGCCTTCCGGCCGGCTGGCCGGCCGCGTTGCGGACCTCGATGGTCGGTTCAAGTCCCAGTGACTCGGCGTACTCAAGACCCTCGTCGATGCCTGCGACATGGCCGGCCGGGACGCCGGCGTCGATCAGCTTGCCCTGCCAGGTGAGGGCAGACGACGCGGACAGGGCATCCTCCAACAGGGGCACCAGCTCGGTGCGGTGTTCCACCCGCGCGTTGTTGGTCGCAAAGCGCGGGTCACTGGCCAGCCCGGCAATGCCCAGAACCTGGGTCAGCTTGGCGAACTGTCCGTCGTTGCCGCAGGCCACTGCCAGCGGCGCATCCGCACACTCCAGCAGCTGGTAGGGCACGATCGAGGGGTGGGCGCTGCCCATCCGGTGCGGAACCTTGCCCGCGCCCAGGAAGGCCTGGCCCTGATTGGCCAGCGCGCCCTGCAGGCTCGAGAGCAGGTTGAGCTCCAGGTGGGCCCCGCGCCCCGAGACTCTACGGGCCGCCAGTGCCGCAAGGACGCCAATGGTGGTGTCCTTGGCCGTCAGGACGTCGACGAGCGCGACGCCGGCCTTGGTGGGGCTGCCGTCTTTCTCCCCGGTGATGCTCATCAGTCCGCCAAGGGCCTGGACGATGAAGTCATAGCCCATCAAGTTGGCCCCGCCCGTGCTGCCAAAACCCGTGATCGAGGCGTAGATCAGGCCGGGGTTGGCGGCGGAGAGCTCCGCATAGCCCAGGCCCAGCTTCGCCATCCCGCCGGGCTTGAAGTTTTCCACCAGGACATCGGCACGCAGGGCCAACTCCCTGGCCAGCTGCAGGTCCCCGGGGTCGGCAAGGTCCAAGCAGACGGATTCCTTGTTGCGGTTCGCGCTCTCAAAGTAGGTGGCCCCGGTGGGGGAGTACGGCGGCCCCCAGCTGCGGGTGTCGTCACCGGCACCGGGGCGCTCCACCTTGATCACCCGGGCGCCCAGATCTGCCAGCGTCATGGTGGCCAGCGGTCCGGCCAGGACACGGGAGAAGTCGGCCACCAGGAGACCCGACAGCGGTCCGGCAGGCATGTCCGCGGGCTCCTGGGCGGCGTCCCGGGCGGCGGAACCGGGCTGGGCGCCGGGCGTCGGAATCATGGGGAGTCCCTTCGTGGAGTGCCCGCGGCACATCGCCGTGCCCGGGCATCTGATCAAGGATTCGAAGCCTAACAAGGCGCAACCACCCGAACATTGGATGAACCGACCTGGCACTGGCTGCTCTGCACAACAACCATCCGCCAACGAGCGTGGCGCTGCGGCGGGCGGCCACGGCGGACCCTGCACCCGCGCGGCCGATAGAGTGGCGCTATGGAAGCAGATCCTTCGGTTCCGGCCAGCCCGGAACGCGGCTGTCCGCAGGCGCCGCGGTGAGCCAGGAACCATCCGCCGCCATGCCGTCGCGCGGGGCCCGGGCCGCCGTCTTCGCCCAGCTGACCGGCGCCGGCAGGTCCGAGCAAGTGGCCCAGCGGCTGACCGATGCCATTCTGCTCGGCGTGCTGGCCCCCGGTGACCGGCTGCCCAGTGAGGCCGAGCTGGCCAAGCGCTTTGGCGTGGCCCTCGTGACGGCGCGCGACGCGCTCGGGGCTGTCCGCGAGGCCGGGCTGGTGGAGACCCGGCGCGGACGCGAGGGCGGCAGCTTTGTGCTGGCCACCGAACAGACGCCGGAAAGGCTCCTGCAGGCCCGGCTGCGCGGACTTTCGCAGGTGGAGATCGCCGACCTCGCCGTCTATTTCGGCACGCTGGCCGCCGGCTGCGCGGAACGGGCGGCCGAGCTCGCGTCCACCGATGAAGCCGAACGGCTCACCGCCTGGCTTCACGATGCCGACTTCAGCTCCGCCAGCGATTCCGGCCGGAACGCCGGCGGTTTCTACCTCGAGATCGCCGTCGTCAGCCAGTCGCCGCGCCTGGTGCGCGAGCAGATCCGCCTCCAGGCCGAGTTCGGCCCCATGCTGTGGCTGTGCCTGACCGACCCGGTCATGCGGGCGCGGGTCTATGCGCAAAACCAGCGCACCGCCGAGGCGATAGCCGCCCATGACGCCGCCGCGGCCCGCGCCTCGGTCCGGGCGCAGATCAGCGACCTTTCCGCCTGGCTGCTGGCAGCCAAGGAACGTCTTGAGCAAGGAGCAGCAGCCGATGGCTGAGAACCACAGTGCGGATTCCGTGCAGGCGCGGGCGCGCAACTGCGCCGCGGCCATCGGAGCGTTGTTCAACGGCGTCTTCGGAACCCTGGACCACTGGCGCAGCCGGGTCGAAGCCTCAACCGCCTGGGGTGCGGGAGAGATCGATCCCGCCGTGTACGCTATGGTCGGTCCGGAACTCACGGCCGCCGACCCGCTGCTGATCGGCGCCGGATTCATCGCGGCACCGGGCGTGGTGCGCGGGAAGGGCCTCCATTTCGCCTGGTGGCTGGGCCCGCTGGAGGACAATCCGATCCTCGGTACCACCACCGAGCCGAGCCAGCTGGATCTGGCGTCGCGCGAGTACGCCGACTATCTGCGGGACCTCAGCGCGCTGGAGTGGTACCGGGTTCCCGAAGCCACCGGTGCCCGGCACATCACGGGCCCCTATGTGGACCACTTGTGCACGTGCGACTACATCCTCACGCTCACCGCGCCCGTCGTCGTCGGCGGATCCATGGCTGGAGTGGTGGGCGCGGACGTCCTGGTGCGCCGGCTGGAGCGGGACGCCCTCCCGCTGATGCGCGCCGTGGGCGCCCCGACAGCTCTGGTGAGCGCCGCCGGCCGGGTGATTGTGTCCACCGATCCGCAACTCCCCGTGGGCACTCTTGCCGCCGCAGATGCGGGCCCGGCCTGGACCGGCGCCATCACCTGCCCCGGAACCAACCTGAAAGTCCTGGTGCGCACAGCTCAATAATTTAAACATCCCATTTCAGATGAATAAGGTGTAGTCTCACCATGTGGCCGTGAATCAGGTCACATCGTGGCAGGGTTCGCGGCGCGGACCGGCCACCCAATTCATTGAAGGGAACCACATGAGCGTGCGGAATTTGCGGAACTTCGTCAACGGCCAGTTTGTTGACTCGGCCGCCACCAGCCGGCTGGAGATCCACAACCCGGCCACCGAAGAAGTCATCGCCACAACGCCCGTTTCCACCGCCGCCGACGTCGCTGCCGCCTACGCGGCGGCCGCGGCGGCGTTTGAAATCTGGAGCGAAACCACTCCCGCAGAGCGCCAGCGGGCGCTGCTGCACATTGCCGACGCCGTCGAGGCCCGGGCCGAGGAACTGGCCGACCTCGAATGCGCCGACACCGGCAAGCCCCGGGCCGGGATTGTCCCGGATGAGATCGACGTACTCGTGGACCAGATCCGCTTCTTCGCCGGCGCAGCCCGGACCCTGGAAGGGCGCGCCACCGCCGAGTACCTCGCGGACCACAGTTCCTCGATCCGGCGCGAGCCCATCGGCGTCATCGGCCAGGTGGCCCCCTGGAACTATCCGCTGATGATGGCCGCGTGGAAGGTCATTCCCGCTCTTGCGGCGGGTAATACCGTAGTCCTCAAACCCTCCGATTCCACACCGAGCTCCACCCTGCTGTTTGCCGAACTGGCCAGCGAATTCCTCCCTGCCGGCGCGTTCAACGTGGTGCTGGGGGACCGTGAGACCGGCAAGGCCCTGGTGGCCGACGAGGCTCCGGAAATGGTGTCCATCACCGGCAGCGTGCGGGCCGGCATGGAGGTGGCCGGAGCGGCCGCCGCCGACGTCAAGCGCGTTCACCTCGAGCTGGGCGGCAAAGCCCCGGTCATCGTGTTCGACGACGTCGACATCGCCACCGCCGTGGCGGGGATCGTCCCGGCGTCGTTCTACAACGCCGGCCAGGATTGCACCGCGGCCACGCGGCTGCTCGTGCACGAGGACATCCACGATGAGTTCGTGGCTGCTTTTGCCGAGGAAGTGCGGCTCAACGCCAAGACCGGCGGCCCCGCCGAGGACGGCATCCTGTACGGCGCGCTCAGCAGCGCCGACCATCTTCAGCGCGTCGCCGGATTCCTGGAGCGGCTGCCGGAACACGCCACCGTTGAAGTCGGCGGCAAACGCCACGGAGGGGTGGGCTACTTCCACGAGGCCACCGTGGTGTCCGGGCTTAACCAGGACGACGAACTCGTCCAGAGCGAGGTGTTCGGCCCCATCGTCACGGTGCAGAAGTTCTCCACCGACGCCGAAGCCCTGGCCATGGCCAACGACGTCGACTACGGGCTGGCCTCCTCCGTGTGGACCAAGGACCACACCCGGGCCATGCAGTTCGCCAAGCGCCTGGACTTCGGCTGCGTCTGGATCAACACCCACATCCCGCTGGTGGCCGAGATGCCCCACGGCGGATTCAAGCACTCCGGGTACGGCAAGGACCTGTCCATGTACGGGCTGGAGGACTACACCCGGATCAAGCACGTCATGAGCTACATCGGTTAAGCCGCCCCGCGAGCCCCCGGCACCCGGAAACCACCGGCATCTCCGGCCGGCACCCCCGCCAGCAACTCCCGCCAATGTCGTCGGAAGGAAACCATGTCTACCGAATCACGCAGTACCACCGAGCTCAACGATAGTGAGCACCTTGCCGTCCTGGGCTACCAGGATTCCTTTGACCGGTCCATGTCCCTCTGGGCAAACTTCGCTCTCGGATTCACCTACCTTTCACCGCTGGTGGGGGTGTACTCCCTCTTCGCGATCGCCATGGCGGCCGGCGGCCCGCCGTCGGTTTTCTGGATTTTCATCGTGGGGGCGGGACAGATGCTGGTGGCTCTGGTATTCGGCGAGGTGGTCTCGCAGTACCCCATCCACGGCGGCATCTATCCGTGGACCAGGCGGCTGTGGGGCCGGCGCTACGCCTGGATGGCCGCCTGGGTCTACATCTGGGCCATGATTGTCACCATTACCGCGGTGGCCGAATTCGGCAGTGGCTTCCTGGCCAGCCTGTTCGAGGTTGAGGTGACCCGGGAAACCACGCTTGGCCTGACGGTACTGCTCCTTGTTGTGGCGCTGGCCTTGAACTTCACCGGTACCAAGACGATGGCGCGGGTGGCCCGGATCGGGCTGGCTTCCGAGCTGATCGGCGTGATCGCCGTCGGCCTCTACCTGTTGATTTTCCAGCGCAAGCAGAGCTTCGGCGTGTTCTTCGACTCGATGGGGGTGGAGGGCGATGGCAGTTACCTGCACGCCTTCATGGGGGCCGCCCTGGCCGGGCTCTTCCTGTTCTACGGCTTTGAAGCCTGTGGCGACGTGGCGGAGGAAGTCGCCAGTCCGGCGCGGCGGATCCCGCGGGCCATGATGATGACCATTGTGGTCGGAGGCGTCTCGGCTCTGTTCTCCTTCGGCGGCTATGTGCTGGCGGCGCCCAACCTGCAGGAAATCGTCAACGGCCAGGATCCTGACCCGATCCCCGCCATCCTGGAATCGGCCCTCGGGCCGGTGGGTGCCAAGATCTTCCTGGTGGTTGCGATCACGGCCTTCCTGTCCTGCGTGCTGAGCCTGCAGGCAGCGGCCAGCCGGCTGATCTTCTCCTTTGCCCGTGACGGCATGGTGCCCGGCCACCGCTGGCTCTCCAGGGTTTCCGGCACCGCCAGGGTCCCCGCGAACGCCCTCATCGTCGCCGCGAGCATTCCGTTGGCCATCTGCGTCATCATCTATCTGGGGTCCGACGAGCTGCTCACGCAGATCACCTCCTTTGCCGTGCTGGGCATCTACATTGCGTTCCAGTCGGTGGTGCTCGCCTCCCTGCGCCAGCGGCTCAAGGGCTGGCGTCCTGCCGGGCCGTTCAGCCTGGGCGCCGCAGGGTTCGCGATCAATGTCGCGGCCCTGGCCTACGGCATCTTTGCCATGGTGTTGCTGGCTTGGCCCGGCTCCACGGGCGTCTTTGTCACCGACTGGACCGTCCTGATCGGCCTTGCCGTTGTGGCCGGCACCGGCCTCCTCTACCTCCTGCTGGCCCGCCCGGACGCCAAATCGACGGCGCCGGCCGGCGACGCGATCGACGTCGCCGCCAAGCTGCGGGCCGGCAGTGCCCGGCAAGCAGCGGTCAACTAACGCACCAACGAAAGAGCAGACAGTGAAAAGTATTGAACGCGATGTTGTCATCATCGGTGCCGGCACGGCCGGGCTCAACGCCGCCCGGGACCTGAAAGCGGCGGGCCTGACGGTTGCCGTGCTGGAGGCCCGTGACCGGGTTGGCGGCCGGACCTGGACCAGCACCATTGACGGCGCCATGCTCGAAATCGGCGGCCAGTGGATATCACCGGACCAGACGGCACTCAAAGGCCTGCTGGGCGAGCTGGGCCTGGAAACATTCAGCCGCTACCGTGAGGGCCAGTCTGTCTACGTCGCCCCGGACGGCACCCGCAGCCTCTACACGGGGGAGATGTTCCCGGTGTCCGAGCGCACGGAGGCCGAAATGCGCCGGCTGATCGGCATCCTGGATGAGCTGGCCGCCGAGATCGGCGCCGCGGAGCCGTGGGCGCACCCCCGGGCGCGCGAACTCGACACAGTTTCGCTGCACCACTGGATGCGCCAGCTCTCTGACGACGAGGAGGCCTGCGCCAACATCGGCCACTTTCTGGCCGGCGGCATGCTCACCAAGCCGGCGCACTCTTTCTCCGCCCTGCAAGCCGTCCTGATGGCGGCATCGGCGGGCTCATTCTCGAACCTGGTGGACGAGGACCTGCTGCTGGACCAGCGCGTGGTGGGAGGGATGCAGCTGGTGTCGGAGACCATCGCCGCCGCACTGGGGGACGACGTCGTCCTTGAGTCCCCGGTGCGGACCCTGCGCTGGGACGAAAACGGCGTCACCGCCGTCTCGGACCGGGCCACGGTGAACGCCCGGTACGCCATCATGGCCGTGCCGCCGAACCTGTACTCGCGCGTGAGTTTTGACCCGCCGCTGCCCCGCCGCCAGCACCAGATGCACCAGCACCAGTCGCTGGGCCTGGTCATCAAGGTGCACGCCGTCTACGAGGCGCCGTTCTGGCGCGAAGAGGGCCTCTCCGGCACGTGCTTCAGTCCCGATCTGGTGGTCCAGGAAATCTACGACAACACCAATCACGAGGACCCGCGCGGAACCCTGGTGGCCTTCGTGCCGGATGAGAAGGCAGACGCGATGTTCGCCCTCGACGCCGGGGAACGGCGCCGGGTGATCCTCTCGGCCATGGCGGAGTCCTTGGGCCCGAAAACCCTGGAACCGGTGGTGTATTACGAGTCCGACTGGGCCTCCGAGGAATGGACCCGCGGCGCCTTCGCCTCCAGCTACGATCTGGGCGGCCTGCACCGCTACGGCGCGGACCAGCTCACCCCGGTGGGACCCATCTACTGGGCGTCCTCGGACCTGGCAGCCGAGGGCTACCAGCATGTGGACGGCGCGGTCCGGATGGGTCGGGCCACGGCGGCCCGGATCCTGGACCGCGACGCCGCCAGCACGGAGGCCGCCGCGTAACGGCCGCACCGCCCGGCCTTCCAGCGACGCGGGGTCACTTACGGTCCATAATTCCGGGCCGCAGGTGACCCCGCGCTGCGTGTGCCGTCGCTACGTTCCCTGCACGCGCTCCACGAATTGGGCGGTGCGGGCCGCCAGCCCGTCGATCTGCCGCAGCACGACGGCGGCGGGGTCCGGATTGATCTCGTTGGCCGGAGGCTCCACCCGGACATTGCGGCAGCAGAGGAACTCGGCGCAGATCAAGGTGCCCAGGGTGTTGCCGTTGCGGCCGGACTGCCCTGCGCGCTTGGCCACCCAGAGCAGGACATCGTCCTTGGAGAACACATCCCGGCACAGCTCGCAGAGCACGGAGCGGTTTTTCTTGGCCCCGCCTTCAGGGGCCCGGAGCATGATTCCGGTGGGACCCTTCATCCCGGGCACCACGAGATAGCCGCGCAGGGGCATCTTCTCGTCCCGCCAGGCCAGGAAGTCGAGCTTTTCCCAGTCCAGGGTGTCGAAGTTTTTGGGCAGATTGAGTTTCGCGGTTTCTGACCGGCTCGCGTTGATGAAGGACGAGCGGATCTGCTGCGGGGTGATTTTTTGCATGACGGAAACTTTCGGAATCGAAGAGGTGCCGCCCGGGCGGGCCTACTGCGCGCCAAGGCGGAACGGGGGCACACGACTGCCAGCCTGCGACTCCGGTTAGGACCGGGCGTCTCCGCGTGGTGATTCAGCGGCGGGACGGGATTGTTCGGAAAGGGCCGGCAGCAGCGCGGGCGCGTAGCAGGCCACAGCGGCCACCCCGCTAACCGTGGCAGCGGTGATCGTCGCGATCCGCATGCTCACCCCCCGTTCCAAGAGTTCCCCGGTTCTGATGATCCGGGTCCGTTTATCCGGAGAGCCCATCCTTGCAAAGCCCTGGATTCCTGTCCAGCCGACTGCAAGAACCCGGACCACAGGGTGGTCTGTCGTTCTCCAACTGACGCGACCGCTTCATCTCAGGCAGTGGGCGACGCAACCAGGGGCGCGGTATCGCTCAGCCGTCGCAACTTGGGAATGGGGATTCGTTTGTTGATGGCGACGGCGGTGCCCGAGCCGTCGTCGTGGGACCACCGCATGAGGGCAGGGCCGCCGGCGGGATCGCCTTCGAGGAACTCAGGGGCACCGGCTAAGGGCAGGAAGCCGCTCGCCTTCAGGCTGAGGCCGAACTGCTCGGTCCAGAAGTAGGGCTGGAAGTCGAACTCCGGTGCTTCATCACCCCGCACGAGAGCCAAGGCCGCGGCCTTGCTCTGCTCGATGGCGCTGGTCCACAGGGGAACGCGCTGGATGCCGTGCTTGGTCGGGAACGCGGCCACGTCTCCTGCGGCGATGATGCCGGGCCGGACGCGCCCGCGGGCGTCGACTTCGAGCCGGCCGTTGGTCAGTAGGCCGCTGGAGGCGAGCCACTCGACGTTGGGGGCATCTCCTACGGCACTGACCACGAGTTCGGCTTCGATGGTTGAACCGTCCGCGAGGACAACCAGCGGACGCCCGTCGGCCGTGCGCCCACCGGTGCTGCGCAGGTCGACCGCGTGGGACGGCGCTAGCTTGAGCCCGTGGCGGCGGGCAGCGGCCACGAAGACACCGGACAAGTACGGGCCCAGCTGTCTGGTCAGCGGACGATCATGAGCCACCAGGGTTACCTCGCAGCCCGCGGAGAGGCACCCGGAGGCGATCTCCATACCCAGGGCGCCTCCACCAATTACGACGACGGACGGCCGGTTCGTGAGCCGGCGGCGCAGCGTCAGCGCGTCCTCCAGATTGCGCAGGGTCAGTTCGCCGTCGCAGCGGCCCGCATTTCCCCCGGTCTTGGGGCCGGTCCCGAGGAGGCGTGCCCGGGAGCCGGTGGCGATGACCACGGCGTCGTACGGAAGGCCGCTGCCGTCGTCGAGGTGCACCACTTTCCGGTCGGCATCAAGCCCCGTCGCGCTCACGCCCCGGACCTCCAATGCCTCGTGGGTGGACGCCGGCAGCTGATGGGACGTCATGTCGTCGGCGTCCAGCAGGGCAGCCTTCGACAGGGCGGGGCGGCTGTACGGTGCATGGGGTTCGTCGCCCACGATGGTCATATCGCCGTCGAAGCCTGCCGCCCTCAGGGAGTCTGCCGCGGTAAGGCCGGCGATGCCATTTCCGACGACGACGATGCGTTTCAGTGCCATGCTCATGCCAGCCGCAGCGCGGCAACCGGGCAGACGCGAACCGCGGCCTTTGCCGGTTCCACGTCGTTGTCGACCGTCTCGATGTCCAGCACGAGTTCGCCATCTTCGTCCAAGTGCATCAGCTGTGGGGCAACGTCCTCGCACAGGCCGTGGCCTTCGCAGCGCGGTCGATCGAGGACAATCTTCATGGCTTTCTCCTTTGAAAACGGTGGCGTGGATCACAACCAGAGCGTATGTTGAGTTTCCCAGCTGCATAGCATGTTCACAAATGAATAATGCTCATCCTTGATATGCATCGTATGAATGGCCGGGTAGGCTGGGCCACGCGCCGGAAAAGCGGCGTGCGACAAGTGAGGTGTGCAATGGCAATGAAGCCGGAAATGACCTGGAATGCGAAAGACAGTTTTGTGTCGTATGTGGAGGCCCTCGACCTCGAATTGCCGGACCCGCGCATCCAGCAGCTGAGTCCGCTGCACGCTGTTTTCCCGGCGAGTCATGCCCGGTAGCTTGGGAAGATCCGGGATGGACGGAGAGCTGGCCCGGCTGGCTTCGGTCGACCTCAACCTCCTGGTGCCACTCCTGGCGCTGCTTGACGAGCGGTCGGTGACGAACGCTGCGGCCAGAATCGGTCTGTCGCAGCCGGCCATGAGCCATGCGCTGACACGCATGCGGCGCATGCTCAGCGACGAACTCCTCGTGCGGCAGGGGCGCGGAATGGTACTGACGCCGCGGGCCGCGGAGCTTTTGCCGGCTTTGCGCCAGACGCTGACGCAGACGGCCCGGCTCGTCAATGCCGCCCCGTTTGACCCCGCAACCGACGAGCGCCTGATCACTGTGGCGATGACCAACAGCACCGCGTTCGTCATCGGCAGCGCGCTCACCCGGCTGCTGGCCGAGCGTGCGCCGAACACGGTCCTGCGGTTGCGAACCACGTCCTCGCCGACCATCGCGGTGTTCGCGGACGATGCGGCGGACGTCATTCTGCTCCCCGAGACGTTCGCCACGCCGTATCCGCGGGAGCGCCTGTACGACGACCGCTGGGTCGTCGTCACTTCGTGGGACTCACCGCGGCAGGCCAGCGCGCTGGAGCTCCTGGAGACGGTGCCCCATGTGGTGCTGGACGCGGCCCCGGAACGCCTGCGGCCCTACGAAATCCTCGACGAGCGCAGGGTGCCGTACACGGTCCGGCAACGCGTGTCCGACTACCTGTTCATTCCCCACCTGATCGCCCAGGCCGGCGGGGTGGCGGTCCATCGGTACCAGGTCGGCTTGGCATTCGAGGGCCGGTTCGACCTGCGCATGGAGGAGTTCCCCTTCCCCATCCAAACCCTGGGCATCGACATGGTGTGGAACCCGTGGCTCGCGGAGGACCCGTTCAAGGACTGGCTGCGGGGGATCCTCCTGGAGGCCGCCGTCCCTCTGCGGTCCAGGTACGGTCCTGTGCCCGCCAGATCCGGGCCGCCCGCGTGACCCATTCAGTGCCTGCACCGGCCTGCCTGGGGCGAATGACACCCGCCTGTTAACCCCGCTGTTCCCTGATGGCCGGATGGGCTGGCTACCGTGGACGCGTGGTTGGAGACATTCTTGGTTCGGGTACGGGGGGCCGGAGGCTGTTCGTTGCCCTGGGCGATTCCTTCACCGAGGGTGTGGGCGACTATGATCCCCGGTTCCCCAATGGCGTGCGGGGCTGGGCGGACCGGGTCGCGGAGAAACTGGCCAAGGCGCAGCCGGGGTGGCAGTACGCCAATCTGGCCATCCGCAGCAAACGGCTGCGCCACATCATCGCCGAACAGCTCGGACCCGCCGTGGCCATGGAGCCGACGCTCATTACGCTGTACGCGGGCGGCAACGACATCCTGGATTTCGGCACGGACATTGCGGCCCTCATGCAGGACTATGAGTCCCTGGTGGAGGCGCTCGCGGGCACGGGGGCGACGCTGGTGCTGTTCACCGGCTTCGACGTCAAGGTCTCCGCGCTCCTCGAGCCGCTGAAGAAGCGCAACGCCTTCTATAACGAGCGGGTCCGCGAGATCGCCGGCCGCTACGGCGCGGTACTGGTGGACTACTGGTGCTTCGACGCATTCCATGACCCGCGGATGTGGGATTCGGACCGGCTGCACATGTCCAAGGCGGGCCATAAATACCTTGCCGCGCAGGTCCTGGATCATCTTGGGGTGCCCCATACGATCAAGCCCAAGCAATGGGAGCCGCCGGTGAAACAGGGCCTGCGCGAGTGGGAACGCCGGCAGCGCCGCTGGGTGCGCGACTGGGTGTTGCCCCTGTTCGGACGGAAGCTTCGCGGGGTCACTCTCGGCGACCAGCTCCGGCCGCGCTGGGCGGAACCCGTAAAGGTCCCGCGGAAGGGCGGCCTGAAGAAACTGTTGCAGGCGCAGCGCGACGGCGGTTAGGCCGGATCCCGGCAGCCGCCCGGCCCGCGCTGCGGGCCGGCCTCGACTCAGCTGTCCAGCAGGTTTTCGAAGCCGGGGGCCACCCTGTTGGCGTGGAATTCCATGACCTCGAAGTCAGCCACACCGTTGACATAAAACGGGTCCTTGGCGAGGGCGGCGTCCAGGCTTTCCCTGTCCGCGTTGGAGAGCAGCAGGCCGCCGGTGCGTGGGATCTTGCGCCCGGCGACCATGAAAATGCCCTCATCGAAGGCCGCCTGCAGCCACGTGACGTGGGCCGGGAGGTGGAACTCCACAATGTCGTCGGGGACCTTGTATGTCAGGGAGACTACGTACATGCGGCCAGCCTACCGGTAGCGGGTCGCGGACAGGACGGAACTGTTCCGGGAATCCCCGGCCGAAGTTGAATCGTCAAGCTTCAAGTCTCCTAGAATGTAGCCATGACCGAACCCCGCTGGCTCAATGCCGACGAACGCCGGGCCTGGCTGGCCCTGCTGAGCATCACTACGCTGCTGCCGGCCGCCCTGGACACCCAGCTTCATGCCGCGGGGAAGCTGTCCCTGTTCGACTACAACGTGCTGGCGATGCTCTCCGAGGCCGAGGGGCGTTTCCTGCCCATGAGCGAGCTCGCCGCGCGCACCAGCGCTTCGCTGTCCCGGCTCTCCCACGTGGTCACCAAGCTGCAGAACCGCGGCTGGCTTGAGCGCCGCCCGCACCCCGGCGACGCCCGCGTCACCACAGCGCACCTGACCGACGCCGGCATGGAGACGATCGTGAAGCTCGCCCCGGGCCATGTGGAGGCCGTCCGGTCGCTCTTCCTCGACGCCTTGAGCCCCAAAGACGTCGCGGACCTGGCCCGTATCGGCGAGAATATCGTCGCCCGCCTCGACGACGATCACTGGATCCTGCGCGACAACTAAGCGCGACAATTGAGCGCGGAAGCTGGACGCGCCGCCGTCTTTGTTGCTTGCGGCAACTGCTGGCAGACTTGGTTCATGGATTTCACGTCCCGCTATGTAGCCCTTGGAGACTCGTTTACGGAAGGCGTCGGCGACGACGACCCCACCCGTCCCAACGGCGTCCGGGGCTGGGCGGACCGGGTGGCAGAGCAGCTCGGCACCGCCGATCCGGGCTTCGGCTACGCGAACCTCGCCATCCGGGGCAGGAAACTGCGCCAGATCATGGCCGAGCAGGTGGACGCCGCCGTCGCACTCAAGCCCACCCTGGTGAGCATCTACGCCGGCGCCAATGACATCCTCCGGCCCAAGATCGACATTGATGACCTGCTCGTGGAATACGACGCCGGGATCCGCAAGCTCGCGGCCACCGGCGCCACCGTGGTCATGTTCACGGGCTTCGACGCGCGCGGCTCCAAGATATTCGGCACCATGCGCGGCCGCACCGCCATCTACAACGAACTGGTGCGCGGAATCGCCGGCGACCACGGTGCCCTACTGGTCGATTACTGGCGCTTCAGCGAATACTACGACTGGGGCATGTGGGCCACGGACCGGATGCACATGTCCGCCGCCGGCCACGCGCACATGGCCAAGCGGGTCCTGACGGTCCTGGAACACGAACACTCGATTGACGTCCCGCCCATGACGCCGGTGCCGGAACTGGGCCGCGCGGACGCCGTCCGCGCCAACGCCCGCTGGGTCCGTGAATTCGCCGGCCCGTGGGTTGTCCGGCGCGTCACCGGCAAGTCGTCCGGGGACGGTCTGCAGCCGAAGTACGGCCAGCTCACGCGTCTCTAAGGGGAAGACCCGGCAGTTCAGGCGCGGAATCCCGGCGTCGCGAGCAGTTCCCCGTCGCGGCGGACGGCGAGCACATCGATTTCCCAGCCGTCCGTGGCCCGGTGCAGCATCGCGGTGCCGCCCGCGACGATCGCCGTGGCCAGCACATCGGCCGTCACAATGTCCGCCGCGGCCACGGAGACCTGGGTAAACTCCGCGCCGCCGGCGCCGGCCGTCCAGATGTGGTCACCCCGCTCCGCCGAACCCGACGTCGCCAAGGCGCACCGGGCGCCGGGGCCGCCCAGCTCGAACGCGGAAAGCAGAGCCGTACGGTCCTGCGGGTCAACCACCCCTGCCGCCCAGGAGGCTCCGCTGCCCGGAACGGGCGAGCCCATCACCAGCACATCGCCCCCGGCGTTCAGGCACCAGTCGGTGATCCCTTGGGACTGCAGCGTCTCGCCTGCCTGCGCGATCGCGTAGCCCTTGATGAGCCCGGAAAGGTCCAGCACGCCGTCGGGCCGTTCCGGTGAGAACGCACCCTCCGTCATGAGCCGCCAGCCCACGGCATCCGCGTACCGGTCCCGCATCCCGGCGGACGCTTCCCGAAGCGAAAGCTCCCCGCGGGCCAGCCTGCTGGCCTCGGAATCGGGGCGGTACAGGCTGAAGGATTCATCCAGCCGGGCAAACACCCGTTCGACGGCGGCGACGGCGGCGTCGAGTTCGTGGTCGGCGACGCCGGCCCCTCCCCCGGTGGCGATGGCGGCCCCGGCAGGAACGGTCAGACTGATGACGGTTCCCATGGAGCCAAACGTCCTGGCCTTCAAGGCCGAACCACCCAGCTTAGAGGTGGGCTGCATCGAGGGCCGCCTGCAGGGAGGAGAGGTACGCGTCGCTGGTCACCGTGGCACCGCCGATGGTCTGCACGTTCGCGGACTGTGCCTGAAGCACTTCCGATCGCAGCAGCGGCGCCGCCCGGTTGCTGATGGCGACGGACCTCCGGTCTTCATCCGTGAGCTGGAGGGCCGTTACATCGGTGATTTTCCCTCCACTGACCGTGATCTGCACCTGGACGTTCCCGAAGCGGGTCTGGCTCACGGAGCCGGCGAAGGTTCCGCCGTTCCCGGCGCCGGCCGCTGAGGTGGTGGTTTCCGTCGAACCGGTGGATCCGGTTGTCCCGCTTCCGGAAGCTGCCCCGGAGGTGCTTGTGCCGGAGCTACTCCCGGACCCGCTGCCCGTGGCGGCAGACGCGCCGGTCGATCCGGTCGTTCCGGCGGAGGTGCCGATGGACGAACCTGCCGCCTCCGTCACGTGGCTGCCGGACTGCCATCCGACCAGGAGGATTCCGGCCGAAGCCAGGGTTGCTGAAACTGCTGCGCGAATTCTCACCAGTCAAACCTTTCGTAGTGAAGCTGTTCTTCCCGCACGCCTGCTGCTCGTGCGTCTTTGAGGACGTTTTGGGCCCAGGCTGCCGGTCCACAGACGTAGACGTCGGCCTCGGCGATGTTTGGTGCGTAGCTCCCCAGCCGGTATCCCGAACGGGTGGCGTCGGCGGGAAGCCACGTCTCGACGCCCGCCGGGCGGCGCCCGGTGAGGTGGTACAGGGTCGCGCCACGGCGTTGGCAAAGGTCCATGATCTCTTTGCCCAGGTACAGCTCCTTTTCGCTGTGGCCACGCAGAATGACGGTGGCGTCGCCTGGGTTGAAAGGTGTGCTTTCCAGCAGCGCCCGGATAGGGGTGATCCCGATGCCGGCACCGATCATCACGACGTGATTCCGGCTCCTGGCCGCGGTGCTGAAGAGTCCGTAGGGGCCTTCAATGGCCACTTTTGTGCCGCGTTTCAGCCGGGCCAACTGGGACGAGCCCTTGCCGAGGTTGCGGACCGTGATCCGCAGGGAGCCGCTGGCGCCGAGCTGGACGGGCTCCGCGGAGAGGCTGAAGGGGTGCGGGTGCCACCACATGCCGGGAGCGAGGAACCGCCAGATGAAGAACCGGCCGCCGGCGCCCGTCAGTTCGTCAAGGTGACGCCCGGTCATCTCAATACTGACGACGCCGGGGGCGACCTGTACAACGCGGCTGACGCTGAGTTTGTGCCGGGTAGTGGCCACAATCGGCTCCAGAACCCGGTTATGCAGGAGCGCGGCGCCGGTACCGATGCAGGCAGCCAGCCAGTACCAGCGCTGCCAGGTGCCCGGTGCGAAGAGGCCTCCGACGCTGAACTGGTGTGGGATGGACGTCAGCACTGCGGCATAGGTCAGCAGGTGGACGGCGTACCAGAACTCGTAAGGGAACCGGCGCCGGACGGCCACCAGGGAGGTGACCACGACGGCGATGAACAGAACCATGGAGATGTAGGCCAGCCACATGTCGGGGACCTGGACCCACAAGTTCACGGCCTCAGTGACGGGATCCAGCCCTTCGGCCATGCCGTAGCCGATCGCAATGAGGATCCCGTGCGCCAGCAGGAGGTACAGGGCCGGCTTGCCCAGCTTGCGGTGGAACTCCAAGGCGCGGTCATGGCCGACGGCGCCATCAATGAAGGGAAGCCGGGCGGCCAGGAGCAGCATCAGGAGCACCAGGTCCATGCCGACGAGACCGGCCACAATCCCCAGTGCGGTGAAGGAACCGGCGGGAGTCGAGAATCCGGATGCTCCGCCGTCGGCCAGCCACAAAGCGATGGCGCCCGCCAGGGACGCCCAAAAGAGAACAGTCAGCAGATCCGCTCTCAGCAACCGCCGCCGATGTTGCCCCTTAAAGGGGTTCACGGAGCCACGAGAGCTGCGGCGAACCTCGGGACGGGTCGTCAGAAGTTGTGTGTTCATGTATCCAGAGTCGCCCCCCTGCCTATCATTTGGCTGTGAAAATGCTTCGTCCGGCATATGACCTGGAGCGGTTCCCCTCTTTGCGCAGGAGCTCCGGCGGGCATTTTCCGGTACCCCACATGGCGGCGGATTGGTCTTTAATTAGTCGAACTCGTAGACTTGGTAGGCGCTAGGTGGCGCGGAGCGTGTGCAATTGCTCCGGTTGGCAGGACTCGTCTGAGAAATCGACGGTCGTGGCGGCCGGTAGTTAGGGGCTCAAGTTGCGCGCATTCCTGTATTCGCCCAGCATCCCGGCACTTCGCATTGGCTGTCCCACGGACCGCCACCGCCCGGTGCCCGTGGCCCACAATCTTTGCCGCAGTGAGGAAATCAGCCGGTTTGCGCCGGCTTCAGATTCCTGCGGATCTGGTGATTGGGGCGGGAGCTGGATGCGGACGCCGCCCATCGCACGGTCAGTGGGAACTCCGCTAGCCGTTTCATTTATTTTTTGAGGAGAGTCGTCATGGCAGCACACTGCCAGGTGACCGGAGCCGAGCCGGGCTTTGGACACAGCATTTCGCACTCGCACCGTCGCAACAAGCGCCGGTTCGACCCGAACATCCAGAAGAAGCGCTACTGGGTTCCGTCCCTGCGCCGTAACGTCACGCTGCAGGTCTCTGCTCGTGGCATCAAGACCATCGACGTACGTGGCATCGACGTAGTCGTCGCCGCCATCCTGGCACGAGGAGTGAAGCTCTAGTGGCAAAGGACAAGGACGTACGTCCGATCATCAAGCTGAAGTCGACCGCGGGCACGGGCTACACCTACGTGACGCGCAAGAACCGTCGTAACGACCCGGACCGCCTGGTTCTGAAGAAGTACGACCCCAAAATCCGCCAGCACGTCGAATTCCGAGAGGAGCGCTAAACACATGGCTAAGAAGTCAATGATCGCTAAGAACGAACAGCGTAAAGTCATCGTCGAGCGTTATGCTGCAAAGCGCCTCGAACTGAAGAAGGCTCTGGTTGACCCCGCTTCAACCGACGAAGCACGCGAAGCTGCACGCCTCGGCCTGCAGAAGCTGCCCCGCAACGCCTCCCCGGTACGTCTGCGTAACCGCGACATCATCGATGGCCGCCCGCGCGGTACCTTCCAGAAGTTCGGCATCTCCCGTGTTCGCTTCCGCGACATGGCTCACCGCGGTGAGCTCCCGGGCATCACGAAGTCTTCCTGGTAATTCAGCACTCCTGAAGCCAGTGGCTTGAGAAGGGCCGGCAACCGTTTGGTTGCCGGCCCTTCTTGCGTTAACGGCCCGCACCAACAGCCCGTGGCGCGCCCTTCGTCCATGCCCGCACCGCGGTGACGCAGCGCACAACCGTCATTTGCGACGCCGGGGCGCCCGGTTGGGTGCCTGGCGACCGGTTTAGGCCCGCGCCGGCGGGGTTTTTGGGGTGCTGTGGGGGTGGGTTTGCGGTGGGGGCGTGGTGGGTGTATTGTTTTCTAAGTCGCCGCGAGGGAGACCAGCGGAAATGCTGGGAACCGGAGGCGGCC
>NZ_BAAAQB010000039.1:0-92272 GCF_039531445.1 Arthrobacter humicola
ACCCTTCACCACGGACCGGCAGGCACCAGATGAGCGGCCCCGGAACCAAATCCCAGGAGCCGCTCATCTATGCCTCTTGACAACCAGAACTACATATCAGTCTGACACTGCAGTCGACAACGACCCGCCAACACCCTTCACCACGGACCGGCAGGCACCAGATGAGCGGCCCCGGAACCAAATCCCAGGAGCCGCTCATCTATGCCTCTTGACAACCAGAACTACATATCAGAATTTAAGCGTTCCCAAGGATCCCTTCAGGAGGCATGCCATGGACTTCGACACCGCCCTCGCCCAGTACCACGACGCGTTGGACACCTTCGCCAGAGGCGACGCCGAGCACCTCAAGCGTTTGTACTCCCACGGCAACGACGTCGTCCTCGCAAACCCGTTCGGCCCTGCTGTCCAGGGCTGGGCCGATGTCGAAGATCGAACGGATTTCGCAGTAGCGCACTTCCGTGGCGGGGAGTGCAGGTCATTCGAAAGCCTGTACCGTCTGGTGTCGGCTGACACAGCCATCATCCACGAAGTCGAACACTGGAAGGCCATGGTTTCGGGGCGGGCGGAAGCAAGTCCGTTCACCCTTCGGGTCACCACGGTCTTCCGAAAGGAAGACGGTACGTGGCGTGTCCTGCTCCGCCACGCGGACCCGATCAGCAGCCCAGACGATAACGGACCACTCCGGGGCGGGACTGCGTAGTCAAATGGCCCGCAGTATCAGCAGTGGCGGGAGCTACTGCACAGGTTCCACGAGCCGTTTCCGCTGATCGAACACTACGGGCTCGTGAACTCTGTTCCTCGGTAGAGTGCCCGTATGCTGGCTGGCGGACGCCGTCCCGGAAGGGATCCCCTACCGGGCACCTCACCACGGAACAGCCGCTTTCACACCAATCGCGGCGCGGCATGCCTTGAACTGAACATCGCGAGACGGGGGGTAGCCTTCTGGCTATGCAGCCACTCGTGGCGACTTGCATCCGACGGCCGTTTCATTGGGGAATCGTCATCATCGCCGATGCCAGGTCTGGAAGCCAGATTCCGGACGTGGACCCCGAGAAAGCTGTTTCGTCGAACGAACATGGCATTGTCGCGCTGATCCGTCATGCACAGGACATCGACACGTTCGAGGGCGAATTCGACTGGGCCGAGGCTCAAGTGCTCGTTCGCCTTCTGACCCGGCCGGAGCCTCCCTCGACGGATAGGCGCGAGGTGTTCCGAGGAAGGCTAATGATAGCTAGCGGCAGAATTTCAATCGGGGACGCCGATGGTGAAGTAGTCCATCCCGCCCACGAAGGTTGGAACGAGCTCATCGTCACGGTCGCGTCCAATGTCGCTGTCAGCAACCTCTCACCGGAAGAACTCCGGATCGACCTTATTCCCGCCGGTTAGCGTTCGAGCTTTCAGCAAGAACGAGGCGCCCGAAAGCTGAACACCTGCAGGCAAGCTAAGGCTATGGCATCCAGATCTTGGGCATTACGGTGGCTCCATGAGGGACAGGATGCTGCCGATCATATGCGGGACGACAGAGTTCCATGACGCCCTCGACCACGACAAGACGGAAGGCTGGCGCCATGCGAAAACTGATCTACGGCATGAACCTGACCCTGGACGGGTACATCGCCGCGGCCGGCGACGACATCGGCTGGGGCGGGCCGGGCGACGAACTGTTCCAGTGGTGGCTCGACCAGGAGCGGGCTAGCAGCCTGTCGCTGTACGGCCGCAAGCTGTGGGAGACCATGAGCTCCTACTGGCCGACCGGCGACCAACAGCCCAACGCGACCCCGGCGGAGATCGAGTTCGCGCGGAACTGGCGGGACACGCCGAAGGTGGTGTTCTCCTCGACGATCGACAAGGTCGACTGGAACACCCGCCTGGTCACCGGCGACGCGATCGCCGAGATCACCCGGCTCAAGGCCGGGGACGGCGGCCCGATGAGCGTCGGCGGCGCAATGCTCGCCGGGGCGGCCATGCGGGCAGGGCTGATCGACGAGTACGCACTGGTCACCCATCCAGTCCTGGTCGGCGGCGGCACGCCGTTCTTCACTGCGCTGGACAGCTGGGTGAACCTGGACCTGGTGGAGACGCGGATGTTTCCCGGCGGCGTGGTCCTGACCAGGTACGAGACGAGGCGCTGAGCGCGATTCCTCCGCGCGGTCGGGGAAGTACATCCACCACCAGCCGCCCCATGGCGGTGGCCAGCAGATAGTCCGGAGTGTGCCTGCGCACCGCCCCCGCCCCGCACATCGGCGACATAAATGGCGGTCGCCAAGGCGAAGGGCCGCCTCCATGGGAAACAGCCGAAGCTTTCCACGAAGCAGGAGGCCCACCTGGTCTCCGTTGACCAGGCAGGAGTGCACACGACGGCGGAACCTGCCGAACTCTTCACCGTGGCGCGCTCAACCGTATACCCGCGCCAACAGAAGCGCAGGCGACATCGCATGACCCTTGGCGCAGACACCAAGGGCAGTGATTTCAGCGTTGACCTGTATCTGCGCCGGTACGGACTACCACCACAGGGCAATGGGCATGGTGCACTGCATGGCTCGACACCGACCCCAAGAGCATTCCGGCGAAGCCGCCGTGGCCATGCGATCCGACCACCAGGAGATCGGCTCCGGCTGCAGCCTTCGCGAGTACGTCGGCGGAATGCCCCTCCGTCACCTCAGCGGTGACCGCAAGGCCGGTTCCGGTTGCCCGCCGCAGCGCACCAGCGTTTGCCCGCCGGGCGTTGTCGCCGAACGAATCATGGTCCTCAGCCTTGCCGGCAGCATCACCGATGACGGGGTAATGCCATGCAGTGACGACGTGAACCTCCCCGGTTCTCAGCCGGGCCTCCTCAAGGGCCCAATCCAACGCCGCCAGCGACGAGTCCGACCCATCGACCCCGACGACAATCCGGAAAACCGTACCCGCCGCCATCGTGCCTCCCTACGGAAACTGCGTGTTCGCCACACGGCGTCGTGCCGCACGGCCCACGATCCTCCCGTCGCACCGTGGAATCAAGGCGCCACTGTTGGAGGCGGCCGTGGCGGGCAACGAGAAGGGCGCCGGAGGACAGGTCCTCCGGCGCCCTTCTCAATCCACGGGCAGCCACTCTCAGGAGAGGAGCGCCTGCATAGCGACATAGGCGGCGATCACCAGCACCAGGATGCCAAAGCCCCGCTTGAGGACTTTGTCCGGGATGCCGGTGCCGATCCGCCCCGCCATGAGCGATGCGACCATTGCGGCCCCGGCAAAGGCTGCCGTGACGGCCCAGTCGATCTGCAGATCACCCAGGTGGGCGGCGAAGCCGGCCGCCGAGTTGATCACGATGATCACCAGGGAGGTCCCGACGGTCAACGCCATCGGGAGTCCGAGAACCAGGGTGAGCGCCGGGACGATCAGGAAGCCGCCGCCGACGCCCAGCAGACCGGTCAGGAACCCGACGACGGCGCCGGTGGCGATTGCCTTGGGCAGGCAGCTGCGCCAGTTGACGCCGCCGCCGGGCAGTGCGCAGGCACCGCCCAAGGACTTGGACGGCATCAGCATCCGGATGCCGGCGAAGACCATGATTGCGGCAAAAGCCAGCAACAGGATCTTCGGGTCCAGAAGCCGGTTGACCATCGCGCCAAGGTACGCCGTCACGGTTCCTGCCGCGCCGATGATCAGCGCCAGGCGCCAGTTGACGCCGGCCCGCAGCCGGGGCAGCACCGCGACGGCGGAGGAAGCGCCGACGACGACCAGCGACGTCGGGATTGCCGCCGCAAGCGGCAGCCCCACGCCATAGACCAGGGCGGGCACGGCGAGGATGGATCCGCCGCCTCCGACCAGGCCCAGCAGGCCACCGACGATCAGCCCGAAGGCCGCCGCGGAGATGATCATGCCCGGGCGTCCAGGTTCTTCAGGGCCTGGTGCGCGGTGGGCTCGTTCGCAGAGCGGTTCCACGGCATCTTGGAGAGCATCTGACCCATGGCACAGCTGTTGGTGGCCGCGGAGAACGTCAGGCCGGCGCCGATGCCGCCGGCAATCAGGCCGAGTTTGGGCGAGATGAACTTGCTGCCGAGCACGCCAGCAAGGACAAGGGAGCCGGCGGTCATCCGGACCTGACGTTCCAAGGCCCAGGCGCCACGGCCGCGGACAACGTTCCCGCCGGCCGCTTCATAGGCGGGCACCCCGCCGGACAGGACACTGGCACTGGCCAGGCCGACGGCGTCCAGGTGCTTGCGGGCCTGCTCGGCCCGGTTGCCGGACTGGCAGACAAGGACCACGCGGGTGCCCATCTTGGCCGCGAACTCTTCGGTGTGTTCGCTCAGCATGGCCAGCGGCACATGGTAGGAGCCATTGATGTGCATGGCATCGAACTCTGCGCCGCTTCGCACGTCGATGATCATCAGATCATCGTGGTTGTCTTCCCAGGCCTTCAGGGTCGAGGCATCGATGGATTTGGGGGCTGCATCAAGGGCATTGGTCGTGTTCAAGGAAGTCATGATCTCTTTCGGTATATCTTGGAGCATTTCTTGTGGCGGCCCCGCGCTTGCGGGTGGCCGCCCTCCACCGCCCGGTTCGCCATGTCAGGGACACGGTCCGGGCAAATGGAAGCCCGGGCTGCATGTGGGGGCATGCCGCCCGGGCAGTCTGGTGTGATCAGGCGGTCGGGAAGCCCGCGGCCGTCCAATCAAGCATTCCGCCGGGCACGGTGTACGCCGTGTAGCCCGCGGCCGACAGCTGGTCCGCGGCGGCCGCACTCCGGCGTCCGCTGCGGCACACGGCGATGACGGGACGGGCCTTGTCCAGCTGGCTGAGGCGGCCGGCCAGTTCGCCAAGGGCAATGTGCCTGGCACCGGGGATCATGCCTTCAGCGATTTCGGCTGTTTCGCGCACATCCACAATCTGGGCATCGCTGCCGCTCTTGAGCTGTTGTGCGAGCTGCTGTGGGGTGATTTCCATGTGCTGGACCTTTCGGTAGGACGGGGCTGAGGTGCCACACAAACTAAGGACCCGGCGGTTCCCGGCGGGCATCTCCCTCCTTCAATAATGATACCCCCAGGGGTATAAAAGCAAACCGGCACCGCCCTTGAAGTAATACCCCCCGGGGTATAGAATTCCTGCATGGCAACCATCGACATTTCCGAAAAGACCTTCAACGACACCATCACCGGCAACGGCATCGTGCTGGTTGACTTCTGGGCAGCCTGGTGCGGACCTTGCCGGATGTTCGCCCCCACCTTCAGCAAGGCCTCCGAGAACCACAAGGACGTCGTCTTCGCCAAGGTGGACACGGAGGCCGAGCCGGGCCTCTCCGCTGCCGCCCGTATCACCTCCATCCCCACCCTGATGGCCTTTCGGGAGGGGATCCTCGTCTTCTCCCAGCCCGGGGCAATGAACGCGGCCGGGCTGGAGCAGCTCATCACCGCCATCAAGGACCTGGACATGGACGCGGTCCGGGCAAAAATGGCCGCTGTCCCGGCATCGTAGGACAACCCGAGCACAGCTAGGCACAGCCATGGATACGAACAATACGGTCGCGCCGGAAACCGCAGGCGGCGATGCCCAGGGAAGGGTCCACGAACGGCTCAGGTCCCTGGGCGCTGACTGGCGCCGGCTTCGCGGCTGGCAGCGGTCACGGGTGGCCGCCGCGGGCATCGCCGCTGCCGCCGCCGCCGCGCTTGTGGTCTCAACGAATGGCATGATGACAGCAGTGGGTGCCCCGTGGTGGTCTTTTGTGATCGGCGGGGCCGGTTCGCTCCTGGCCGGACTGGTGGTGGGCAGTTACATCAGCGCACCCGTCGGGGCCGAGGCGACCTGCTCTTTCCAACCACGCCGGGCTCGTAGGGCCGCCCCGATGCCTGAGGCATCGGGCATCACAGACGGATAAACGACCAGTTTTCCGGCAGCCGGGGCCTTCATCACCCCAGCATGGACGCCGGCGGCAGGGCAAACGGCGCGGCGGGGAACTGCTGCGCTGCAGCATCCATGAGGTGCCCCCATTGGCCTCCGGCAATATCGGCGCCGTCGACGGCGGCATAGTACTTTCCGTTGATGGTGATGTTCTGGTTGACCCAGCGCGGGCCGATGCCCTGGTAGCTTCCGAACCATGATGCTGTGGATATGCCCGAGGTGGCACCGACGGTCCAGGTCATGGTGTTTCCGTCGGTGGTGCCGGTTTTGGCGAAAATGTCATGGCTCTTGGTGACCGGGATGTTGTAGCCGGAGCCCCTGGTCAGCACGTTCTTCAGGGCGTAGGTGACGCCGGCAGCGACATTGGGGTCGATGGCTTGCCGGCAGTCCGCGCCGGGCACAGGGTAGTTCCGTCCATGCGGGCCGGTCACCGAGTCCAGGGCGATCGGGTCGCAGTGCACTCCCTTGGCGGCGAACGTGGCGTAGGCGTTGGCCATGGTCAGCGGGGCGACGTCCTGGGTCCCGATCAGGTTGGCGATGCTGGACAGGTCGTAGGGCTGGTTCGTGTGTCCGTTGGTGACTCCTGCCGCCGTCGCCATTTTTTGGATGTTGCAGAAATCCAGCTGGGCGGCCGACTGGAAGGTGATGGTGTTGATCGACTGGTAGAGGCCCTGCAGGACACTCATCGGGTAGTAATGATTGGGGTCGTCGTTCGGCAGCGGGGTCTGGCCGAGGGCCGGGTCGTAGGATCCGGTGGTGACACCGCAGGAGTTCTTCCAGGGGTATCCGGCCCTGTAGACGCGGACCGATCCATCCAGCTGGGTGGCCATCGATTTTCCGGCGTTGAGCCATTCCGCGAAAATGAACGGCTTCATGGTGGAACCGATCTGGAACCCGCCGGCACCGTCGAGCGGCTGGCCGTTGGCGTCCTTCTCGGGCAGGGCGAAGTTGCCCATATAGTTGCCCGGCGCCGTGGCAGGGTTGTAGACGGTGTTCTGCGCCATGGTCAAAACCTTGCCGGTTCCGGGTTGGACGCTGACCAGCGAGGAACCGCGCTGCAGGGGATCCGCGGCGGGCAAGGAGGCGTCAACTTGCTCCTGGGCTACTTTTTGGAGCGCCGGGTCCAGTGTCGTGTGGATGGTGAGCCCGCCCAGGTAGAGGAGCTTCTTGCGGGCCGCTTCATCGGCCCCGAAGGCGGGGTCGTCGAGGATCAGCCGCTGGACGTAGTCGCAGAAGTACGGCGCCGTCGCCGCGCCGAAGCAGCCCTGGCTGCTGGGGTGGACGTTCAGTCCAATCGGCGCTTCCACGGCGGCGTCGTGTTCCGATGCGGTGATACGTCCTTGTTGGAGCATCTTGTCCAGGACTTCGTTCCGGCGGGCCACCACATGGTCAGGCTCGGTGAGCGGGTCGTAGTAGACGGGACTGTTCACGACGCCGGCCAGGGCTGCGGCCTCGGGCAGGGTCAGGGCACTGGCGGGGACGTTGAAGTATTCTTCGGCGGCGGCGTCGATGCCGTAGGCGCCGTTGCCGAAATAGACGATATTCAGGTAGCCCTGCAGGATCTGGCCCTTGGAGTATTTCGTCTCCAGGGCAATCGCAAGCTTCATCTCCCGCAGCTTGTCGCCGATCGTCTTGGCGTAGCCCAGCTTGACCTGATCGCCTTTGCCCTGCTGGACAAGGGATTCGATGATCATGTTGTTCACGTACTGCTGCGTGATGGTCGAGGCGCCCTGGCGTCCGCCCTGCGCGGTAGCCACGATCGCCCTCAGGATCCCGGTGGTGTCGATTCCCCCGTGCTGGTAGAAGCGCGCGTCCTCGATGGCGACGATCCCGTCCCGGATGAACGGGGACATCTTGTCCAGCGTCACGGGCGCACGGTTTTCTGCGTAAAAGGTGGCAATCACGGACCCGTCGTTGGCCAGCACCGTCGAGGCCGCGGGCGGGGCGCTCATATCCAGGTCATCGGGCAGCCGGTCAAACATGCCGATCGAATTGCTGACAGTTGTTCCCGCCACGGCGGTCGCCGGGAGGAAGAGCCCCGCGACCAGGACGCCGCAAAGTGCGCCGGCACTAACGAACGAGAGGATCTTCCCCCATCGCGAGTCCCTACTCGGCATCGGCGTGTTCCCTCGGTGCACTCTCCTGTTTCGGCCGCAGGCCGGACGACGGCGGTTGTTCATCGGCGTCGACGCCGGCGTCGATGCGGGCTCCATCCGGCAAGGCGACCGAGCGACCGCGGCGGAAGAGCAGGACGAATCCGGCGGCCCCTGCCAGGAAGATCAGTGCCGCCACCCAGGTGTTCACCCTGAGCCCCAGTATCAGGTTGGCGTAGTCCGAGCGCATCAGCTCAAAGGCAAACCGCCCGGCCGTGTAGCCCGCGACGTAGAGAGCGAAAACGCTTCCGGCTCCGAGGCTGAATCGCCGGTCCAGGTAGAGGATCAGGAAGCCGACCGCGACGCACCAGAGGGACTCGTAGAGGAATGTGGGCTGGAAATAACCGAGAACGACCGGAGCGCCGGAGGCGTTGGTGAGCGCGGACCCGGTGGCGTAGTCCATCTGGTGGATCTGGAGTTTCCACGGCAGCGTGGTCGGGTCCCCGTAGAGCTCGTTGTTGAACCAGTTCCCCCAGCGCCCCAGGGCCTGGGCAAAGAGCACGCCCGGCGCCACCGCATCCAGGAATGCAATGAGTGACACATTCGACCTGCGGCAGCCGATCCATGCCCCAAAACACCCCAAGGCGATCGCGCCCCAGATGCCCAGGCCGCCGTCCCAGATGGCGAACGCATTCCAGGGGTTCGCTCCGGGAACGAAGTACAGCTCCGGATCGGTGACGACGTGGTAGATCCGGCCGCCGACAATTCCTGCAGGCACCGCCCACAGGCAGATATCCAGAACCTGCCCGGCGTCGCCGCCGCGGTCCGCCCAGCGGCGGGATCCCAACCAGACGGCCACTGCGATGCCGGCCATGATGCACAGGGCATAGAAGTGAACGGTCAGCGGGCCCAGATGAATGGCACTGACCGTGGGTGAAGGAATGAAGGAATCACTGTCAAGAATTAGTTCGGTCACAGAACTATTCTATAGGGGGAATATTCGGGATAGGCTGGCGTCGTGGACATGGCCGATGTATCGATACAGGAAACGGGGACGGCCGGCACCGCCGCGTGGTCATTGACCGGCGCCATCACACGTCTGCGCCGCGTCCTGCGCTCGAGCGTGCGGCAGGAGTTTCCCTGGGAATCACTGCCCATGGCCCAGGTCGAAGTCCTCCAGCGGCTGGCCGACGAACCGGGCCTGGGCGTTAGCGGGCTTGCCGCTCGTCAGCGCTTGGCAACCAACACGGTGAGCAACCTGGTCCAGCAAATGGTGGCGTCCGGACTCGTTGAACGCCTGGCCCGTCCCGGCGATCGCCGGTCCGTGAGCCTGAGCCTGACCCCTCAGGGCACTGAGGTGCTAAGCGCGTGGCAGGCAGCCAATGACCGGCGGCTCGGCCATGCCCTAAAGCGTTTGCCGTCGACCTATCAGAAAGCCATCGAAGACGCTGTGCCAGCCCTGGCGGCGCTCGCGGCCCTGCTGGAATCCGACGAGCAGAACCGGGACAGCCGCCCGGGAACAGAGCCGACCCCGCCCAGATGAGTGCTACAGGCTAACGCGGCCCTCACGCAGCGCCCGATGGCGCGGAATCAGTCTCCGATTCCTCCGTCGGCTTCCGCCGGACCAGTGCGGTGGGGATGTTCTTCGAGAACAGCAGCGAAAGCGATCCGATGAACACCAGGGCCACCATCGATGCCCTGAGCGAGGACACCTGCGAGTCGGCGTAGAGCGTAGTGAGCGTGGCGGCGTCGCCAGGTGAAAGGCCCGCCTGCGTCGCAATGTCGTCCACGGTGGACACGGGCACAATGTTGACGCCGGCCTGCGTTTGGGCCGCAACGAGATCCTTCACGTTGCTTGGAAGGTCGCTGCTGTCCACAGCACCCAGGAACGAGCTTGAGAGCGACGCGATCAGGACGGATCCGATGAGGGCCGTTCCCAGCGAGGAGCCGAGGTTCTGGAAGATCCCCTGGAGCCCGCCGATCTCACTGGACCGCTCGACCCCGACACTCGACATCGTCACGTTGCCGATCTGGGATGCCAGCAGCCCCAGGGCGGCTCCCGCGAAGAACATTCCGACCGCAAAGAGCACGCTCCGGAGGTCCAGGGACACCGATCCGAGCAACACGAAACTGCTCGCCACCAGGATGAGCTGCCCGAGCCGAACAATGCGGCGCGGGGACCAGATGGCCGTCAGCCGGGTGCCAACAACCGAGAACAGAATCAGCGAAACCGAGAGCGGAAAGATCTTGATGCCGGTATCGAGCGCGTTGAGTCCAAGGGTCATCTGCAAATACACCGGAATCATGAAGAACAGGCCCGCCGTGATCATGTATTGGGCGGCGAGGACGGACAAGCCGGAACGCAGCTGCTTGATTGACAACATCGAGACGTGAACCAGCGGGGGACGCCCCCGCCGGATGAGTGCTTCCTGCCGGGCAAAGAAGGCCCACAGCAGGAATCCTCCGGCCAATATCAAGTAAGGCACCAGGGACAGGCCCAGCGGATTGATGGGAACGCCGCCGATCTCCGGCGAGTGCTTTGGCAAAATCCAGCCCCACGTCTTGCTTTGGAGCATGGCGAAAACGATCAGGGTCAGGCCCGCCGCCGAGAGCAGGACACTGACACCATCAATTTTGATGCTTTGCGGGCGGCTGGTGTCGGGCACAAGGCGTGAAAGGACGACCACGGCCGCCATCACCACGACTTCGCCAACGAACACATACCTCCAGCTCAGGTACGTTGTGACGTAGCCGCCGATGAGGGGGCCCAGTGCGACGGCGGCCCCCGAGGTCGCCCCGATGATCGCGAACCCTGTCACCCTGTCCTGGTCCTGGTAATTGTTGGCGATGAGGGCCGCGATAGCAGGTATCACCAGAACGGCCCCGACGCCTTCGATCACGGACCACCCGATGAAGAGGACCACGATGTTGGGGCTGAGTGCGGTGAGCAGGGAGCCGCAGGCGTAGATGATGGAGCCGATGACGAAGGCGCGCCTCCGCCCCCAGACGTCGCCGAGTTTCGCGCCGAGCAGCATCAGTGAGGCCATGGTCAGCGTATAGAAGGTGATGGCAGCCTGCATCGCGGCTACGGTCGTGTTGAGGTCATTCACGACCGTCGAGATCGAAACGTTCATCACGGTGCTGTCCAGCACCATGACGAATTGTGCGCAGCCTAGGATGATGCCGGCGGTCCACTTCTTCATTTGGTGACACGCAGTTCTCGAGGTGTTGTGCGCAGCCGCTGCGGGGCGCGGCGTGCGCCTGGCTCACGTCATGCCGCCGCACCGGGCCCAGCGGCGCAACTCAACAACGGTCCGCCGGCCCCGCTGACGGCACGGGCGACGATGAAGCCCATGAGGGCAGGACACAAACGGCCGGTCAGGCCCGGCTCAACGCTTTCGCCTTGAGCGCATCGAACTCGCCCTGGGTCAGGGTGCCGGCGTCGAGGAGCTCCTTGGCCTTGGCGATTTCCTGGGTGGGGGACGCCGTGGCAACGGAGCGGATGTATTCAGTCGTTTCGGCTTCCGCCTGGCGTGCACTCTTGGCCTGGCGTTCCGCCATGCTGCGGCCGCGCGCGATCAGGTAGACAAGAACGGTGAGGAACGGCACGAAGACCAGAAATAGTATCCACACGGCCTTGAGCCAGCCGTTGAGGTCGCGGTCCCGGAAAATATCGGAGATCACGGCAAAAAGTGCAAACAGGTACGAGACGAAGGCAAATCCCCAAAAGAATAGCCAGATGACGTTCCAGAATTGCTCCACGGGAGCCATCCTTTCGTTCCGAGGAAGCCCTGCTGGCATTCCCTTAAGGGCCAAAGTAGCCTTCCCTGGCACTCGCCATTAGGACCATAAGGCCTGTATTGAGCGGGGTGGGGCCGCCATGCTCCATCTCTATGCACGGAGAGCGCAACCGCCTCGAAATCCGGCATTACCCAAGTGACATTTATCCCAAGGCCCTGGCCTTGAGCATCTGGAATTCGTCGCGGGTGATCGTGCCTTCATCAAGGAGCCTTTTCGCCGCCGCGATCTGTTCGGCGGGGTTGCTGTTGGCGGTCCGACGAACGTAGTCCGCCATGTCATCACTGGCCTCTCTCTGGCTTGCGTCCTGCCGCACGGATTCCCGGACGGCCATTTGCTGCCCGTAGAACAACATGTAGGCAAGGCAACCGAGGAGCGGGAAGAGGAGAACGGCGAGAATCCACATGGCCTTTACCCACCCGGGGCGCAGACGATCCGAAAAAATGTCCTTGATGACCAGAAACAGCACTATCAGGTACGCGGCGAACATAACGAACGAAAACATGAGCCATATGGCATCCCAAAAACCCATTGCCTCCGCCTTTCGAGAGACCTTGATGCCTTCATGAGCCGGGGCGACTCAGGCGATCGACTCAGCTCGCCCCAAGCCTACGCACGGGGCCCGCATTGTCAATGAATCGCATTGTCTCTCCAGTGGGCGACGTCGGTCCTCGTCCAGTCGGACCGGACTCGACGAGGTGAACGAACGATGAATTATTGTTCCTTAGCAACGACGGCGGCACGCCGCCTGATAGCATCAGCCCAAATGGGCACACCCGGCGCGGTGGATGGCGTCATTGAGGGTCGACGGCGACCAAGTCTTGGGCCGCGGTCCGGGCATGTCTTGAGAGATTTGGGCGTCACCACTTCCTGGGAGGACCTCATGACCGACGACACGGCGCCGCCAGCGGCACCTCGAATTGCCACCGCTGAGCATGCCCGGCTGGCCGAGGCCACGGGTGCGGCGGAGGATGTCCTGTTCGAGGCGAATCCCTGGTACGAGTGGGGGCCTTACCTGTCGGAGCGGGCCTGGGGCACGGTTCGGGAGGACTACAGCGACGGTGGTGACGCGTGGGATTATTTTCCGCATGACCATGCCCGGTCCCGTGCGTTCCGATGGAACGAGGACGGCATGGCGGGGCTGTCCGACATTCACCATGACCTGTGCTTGGGGTTGGCGCTGTGGAACGGGGCCGATCCTATCCTGAAGGAGCGGATGTTCGGGCTGACCGGTCCCCAAGGCAACCACGGGGAGGACGTCAAGGAATACTGGTGGTACCCGGACGCGTTGCCCAGCCATGCATGGCTGCGGTGGCGGTATCACTACCCCCAGGGAGAGTTTCCCTATCAGCAGCTGGTTGAGGAGAACGCCCGTCGTTCCCGGGACGAACCCGAGTTCGAGTTGCTGGATACCGGTGCCTTCGACGGGGGCCGGTACTGGTCCGTGGACGTCGCATACGCAAAGGCCTCACCGACCGAGGTACTTGCCCGGATCACCCTCGAAAACCATTCAGCCGAGGAAGCAGCGATTTCGGTGTTGCCCACCATGTGGTTCCGCAACACGTGGCGGGTCTCGGGCGGCGAGGCGCCGTCGTTGTTCCTGGACGGAGACGGGGTTGCGGTCGAACACCCGCGACTGTCCGGCTACCGCCTCGATGCCGCTCCCACCAAGGACGGCGTCCGGCCACAGGCGTTGTTCTGTGACAACGAGACGAACACAGCCCGCCTGTTCGGGTCGGCTCCGGTCACCGCCTATCCGAAGGACGGCATCAACGACCACGTCGTCTCGGGCGCAGACACCGTAAATCCGCAACATCGGGGCACCAAGGCATCCTGGTGGTATCAGGTGACCGTGCCGGGAGGCGGTCGGGTCGAGCTGCGGCTGAGGCTGCACCGGCCGTTCCCCGACCAGGCCACTCCCCCCGCCGGCTGGTCCGACTCCTACTTCGATGACGTCATGGCAGCCCGGGAGCAGGACGCGGACGAGTTCTACACAGCGATCGCCCCCGCTGAGATCGGTGCCGAACCGATGCAGGTGATGCGCCAGTCCTGCGCAGGGCTGATCTGGAGCAAGCAAATGTACCCGTATCGGGTCAACCGGTGGTTGGATGGCGACCCCACCCAGCCGGCGCCGCCGGCCGGGCATCGTAACGGCCGGAACACGGGGTGGCGGCACCTGGACTCGTTCGACGTGCTTGCCATGCCCGACCCGTGGGAGTACCCGTGGTTCGCGGCCTGGGATCTGGCGTTTCACTCCATCACCTGGGCGCACCTGGATCCCGCGTTCGCCAAATACCAGCTGTTGGTGCTCCTTCGGGAGTGGTTCCAGCATCCGAACGGCGCGCTGCCCTCCTACGAGTGGAACTTCGACGATGTCAATCCGCCCGTCCATGCGCTGGCCGCCATCCGGGTGTTCGTCATCGACGGCGGCACCGACCTGCACTTCCTGAAACGGGTGTTCAACAAGCTGCTGCTGAATTTCACCTGGTGGCTCAACCGGCAGGACCCCGACGGGAACAACCTGTTCGGCGGCGGCTTTTTGGGTTTGGACAACATCAGCCCAATCGACCGATCCCACCTGCCCCCCGGCTTCAAGCTGGACCAGGCCGACGGCACCGCATGGATGGCGTATTACTCCGTGGCCATGCTCACCCTGGCCACCAAACTCGCCGAATACGACGACGTCTATGAGGACATGGTGGTGAAATTCCTGGAACAGACCGTACTGATCATGGACGCACTGGAGGATTCAGGCTGCTATGACACCGAGGACGGCTTCTTCTACGACCGGCTCACCGACCCTTCCGGGAACAGCTTCCCGATCAGGGTGCAGACCCTCGTCGGGTTGATCCCGGCACTGCCCGCGGTCGCGCTCCCCACGCAGGACACGGACCGGAACCGCCGGCTGCGGAAGCGGTTCGCCGGACGGTTGGAACAGACCGAGCGGCACGAGATCCTCGATTGGCAGGTCCGTGGCTCCGGGGAGTCCAGGCGGACGCTGCTGTCGGTCCTCCCGATGGACAAGCTCGCCCGGCTGTTCGGTACCTTGTTCGACGAGGAGGCATTCCTGTCTCCCCACGGCCTGCGATCGCTCTCCAAGCGCCACAACGCGCCCTACACGGTTCCGGGACTGCCCACCGCCGCAATCCAGTACGAACCAGCCGAATCGCGGACCGCCATGTACGGCGGCAATTCCAACTGGCGGGGACCTGTGTGGCTGCCGGTCAACTACCTCATCATCCGGGCGCTGCTGCAGTACGACCAGTTCTTCGGTCCCGACTTCACCGTCGAATACCCCACCCGTTCCGGTCACCGCCTGACCCTGCGGGAGATTGCCGGTGACCTCAGCGATCGCCTGGTGAGCATCTGGCTCCCCGGGCCGGACGGACGCCGACCGGTCTATGGTGGCGCGGACCTGTTGCAGAACGATCCCGCGTGGAAGGACAACCTGCTGTTCTACGAGTACTTCCACGGCGACAACGGGGCCGGACTCGGCGCCATGCACCAGACCGGGTGGTCCGCGCTGGTCGCGGACCTCCTTCTGGACCCGCCCCACCATAGCCACCGGCTGGTGTTCGGGGACACCGCGGACCCCACCACCACGACAGGACCGCAGGAAACGCACCACCGAAACCATGTCCAACAAGACTGAGGGGCGGCTGTCCGTCTCAGGAGAGTCACGATCGGCGAGGGAGTTGTGATGGACGGGATGCCAGCGCCGGACCGGCCACCGGGCCTGACGCCACCGGTGGCCCACCCCTTTATCTACGAGATCAACACATGGGCATGGCTCGAATCACTCAGCGTGGAAGAAAACAAACCGATCGATCTTGGCTCCGTCCCGCCTCGGCACTGGGACGAGATTGCCGGCCTGGGCTTCGATTCGGTCTGGTTGATGGGAGTCTGGCGTCGCAGCGCCGCCGGAATCGCGATCGCACTGGCAAATCCAGCCCTGCGGTCCGATTTCCAGGCCGCTCTTCCCGATTGGCGTGCCGAGGACGTCGTCGGGTCGCCGTACTGCATCAGGGACTATGTGGCCGACGACCGCCTCGGTGGCCCCGCCGGGCTTGCCGCCGCCCGGGAGGCGCTCGCCGCGCGAGGTCTCCGCTTGATCCTGGACTTCGTGCCGAACCATGTCGCCCCGGATCATCCGTGGACCACGGGGACACCCGGGCTCTTCGTATCGGGAACTACCGCGGATCGGGACCGGGATCCGACGTCCTTCATCGAGGTGGGCGGCCGGGTGCTCGCCAACGGACGGGACCCCTACTTCCCGGCGTGGCCTGACGTCGTTCAGCTCAATGCCTTCGACCCGGCCCTGCGATCGGCGGCAGTGGAGACGCTCAGATCGATCGCCGATCAGTGCGACGGGGTACGTTGCGACATGGCGATGCTGGTCATGAACGACGTTTTCGCCCGCACTTGGGGTGCCCGGGTCGGGCCGGCACCCAGCGCAGAATACTGGCCCACGGTGATCACCGCCGTCCGCGAATCCCACCCGGGTTTCGTGTTCCTCGCCGAAGCCTATTGGGATCTTGAGTGGTCCCTGATGCAGCAGGGCTTCGACTACTGCTACGACAAGCGCCTGTATGACCGTCTTCTCCGCGGCAGTGCCGAGGAGGTGCGGCTCCACCTGCTGGCGGAGCCAACGTATCAGAATGCCCTCGTCCGGTTCGTGGAGAATCACGACGAGCCACGGGCCGCGGCTGCGTTCGGGGGCGGCCGGACACAGGCGGCAGCGGTGGCGGCACTGACCCAGACCGGGGCTCGGCTGATTCACCACGGCCAGCTGTTGGGGCGGCGGGTACGCCTTCCCGTGTTCCTCGGTCGTTTCCCTGCCGAGCCGGCCGACGACGAGCTGGCGGCCTTCTACCGCCGGCTCCTGGCGGTTGTCGCCGACCCGACCCTTCGGGCCGGGCACTGGCAATTGTGTGAACGGGCGGGGTGGCCGGGCGACAACACCTTCGAAAACCTCGTCGCCTGGAGCTGGAACGGCGCCACCCGGTGGCTGATCGTCGTGAATCTGAGCGATGCGCCCGCAACAGGTCGAGTGAGCGCGCCGTGGCCGGACCTGCGGGGACACCGGTGGCAGTTGACCGACCCGACCCGGGACATGCGTTTCGACCGCGCCGGCGACGATCTGGCCGACGGGCTGTTCGTCAGGCTTGACGCATGGCAATGGCATTTGCTCCGCCTCGACCCATTGCCGGAAGGCGCTGACCACGGCTGACGGCAAAGTCCGCTACAACGGCGACCCTAGAAGAAGTGCCGTTCGCTGGCGGCGTCAGGCGAGGGATGCACGACGGGAGCCTCGCCGAGTTCGAGCAGGATGTCGTTGATGCTCAGCTGGCCGTCCAGTTGTGGGTCCAGCTGCACCGGGACGATCGCGTCCGGGACGGCATCGGTACTCATGCCACGATCATATGTGCGGACCGGCACGGGGCCCGGGGGCCACGCCGTCCGGGCATTATGCGCCGTCGTAAGCCTGATTGCGCATGGCGAGGCTGCCACCGGCCGGACACCACGACGCCGGAGCGGCAAGGCTACGCTTGTAGGTATGCCTTCTCGAAGCCCGCAAGCCCCCCGCCCGTCAGTCCACGACGCCGCCAAACCCGGCCTCCCGCCCGGGCAGACGGCGGCCCTGGCCGCCTGCGCCGATGCCTTCCTGATTCTGCTCTTCGCGGCGATTGGCCGCGACGCGCACCAGCGGGGTGAAATCATCACGGGCGTCTTTGCCACCGCGTGGCCGTTCCTGGCAGGCGCGGCACTTGCATGGCTCGTCCTCCGGCTGTGGCGCGACCCCCTGCGGCTGTGGCCGGCCGGCGTCGGCGTCTGGCTCGGAACAGTCGGCGTCGGCATGATTCTGCGCGCCGTCACCGGGCAGACGGTGGTGCTGCCGTTCATCATCGTGGCCCTGCTGAGCCTCGGGGTGTTCCTCCTGGGTTACCGCCTTGTGGCAGCCGGCGTGCGGCGGCTGCGTTCACGCCGCCGGCAGGCCTGATGCACTAGGCTTGCAGAAGATGGCAGGGCCCGCACACGGGCCGCCGACAGGCCCGCAAACGGCGCAACCGATCCGGAAAGGCTCACACGTGGTCACCGCATTCGTCCTGATCAAGACAGACGCTTCACGCATTCCGGAGACCGCTGAGGAAATCTCCGCCATCACGGGCATCAGCGAGGTCTATTCGGTGACCGGCGAATGGGACCTGATCGCCATTGCCCGGGTCGCCAAGCATGAAGACCTGGCCGAAGTCATCGCGGACAAACTCTCCAAGGTTCCGGGCGTGGTGCACACCACCACACAGATCGCCTTCCGCGCCTACTCCCAGCACGACCTCGACGCGGCTTTCGCCCTCGGGTTCGAACAGTAGCCGGCACCAAGTAGCGCAAACGTCAGGGGCGGGGCCGGCAGATTCTGCCGGCCCCGCCCCTGACGTTTGCGGCTCAGGCAGCCTGCGACAACGCGACCCACCGGTCCAACACCGCGGAGGCCGCCCCGGACTCAATGGATTCCTCGGCCCGCTTCAGCGCAGCCGCCATGCGCTCCGCGAGAGGACCGGCGGCGTCGAGGTCGAACGCCACGAGGCCGGCGGCGGCATTGAGCAGCGCCGCATCGCGGGCCGGCCCGGGCGCGCCGGCGAGGACAGCACGGACGACGGCGGCATTGGCCGCAGCGTCGCCGCCGCGCAGCTCCTCCAGCGTCGCCTGCCGGATACCGAGTTCCCGCGGGTCAAACGTCTCTTCTCTAACCTCGCCGTTGCGGATCTCCCACACCCGGGACGGGCCGGTGGTGGTCAGTTCATCCAGGCCGTCATTGCCGCGGAACACCAGGCCCCGGCTCCCCCGCTTGGCCAGCACGCCGGCCACGAGGGGGGCCATCCGTTCATTGGCGACCCCCACGGCCGAAGCCTGGACATGTGCCGGGTTGATCATCGGGCCCAGGAAGTTGAACGCGGTCGGGACGCCGAGTTCCCGGCGGGCGACGGCGGCATGCCGCATCGAGGGGTGGAACACCTGGGCGAAGCAGAAGGTGATCCCGGCTTCTTCGGCGTTGAGCGCCACGCGGGCAATCGGCAGATCCAGCCGGACGCCGAGCGCCTCCAGGACATCGGCAGATCCCGACGACGACGACGACGCCCGGTTGCCGTGCTTGACCACCTTCGCGCCGGCGCCGGCACAGATCAGCGCGGCCATCGTCGAGATGTTAACAGTGTTCTGCTGATCGCCGCCGGTGCCGACGATGTCCAGCTTCTCGCCGGCTATGTCAATGGGGTTGGCGTTGGCCACCATGGCTTCCACGAGGCCGGCAACCTCATCAACGGTCTCGCCCTTGGACCGCAGGGCCACGAGGAAACCGGCCACCTGGACCGGCGTGGCCTCGCCCGACATGATCGAGTTCATGGCCCATTCGGTGCTCCCGGCGGTGAGGTCCGCGCCGCCGATGAGTGCGTTGATGAGCCGCGGCCAGGTGTTGCCTGCCGCCTGTGCGGATGCCTGAGAAGTCACCTCCCGATGCTATCGAGGTCGGCCCCGCAAAGACCAATGTGAACCCCTCCGGGAACTTTTCCGCGCGAATTCGCGTCTTTGTAGAAAAAGTCCTCCGAAATGGCGGTTTGCGTTGGGCAGGACGGACTTTTATAGACATAATGTCTATGTGACATCTGCGACCCATGCCCCCAGTACCCCGGCGCACCCGACGCTGAACCGCCCGAACATGGTTTCTGTTGGAACCGTTGTGTGGCTGTCCAGTGAGTTGATGTTCTTCGCCGGTCTCTTCGCCATGTACTTCACACTCCGTTCGACCTCCGGACTGATGTGGGCTGAAGAGACAGCCAAGCTCAACTTCCCCTTTGCGCTCGTTAACACGATCGTCCTTGTGGCAAGTTCCTTTACTTGCCAGATGGGCGTCTTCGCTGCGGAGCGGCTCCAGCCGCGCCGGACCGGCGGAGTCTTCAGCTTCACCCGCTGGGGGATGAACGGATGGTTCATCCTCACGTTCCTCATGGGTGCCTTCTTCGTTGCCGGTCAGACGACCGAGTACTCCATGCTCGTATCCGAGCACGTCTCGCTGTCCTCCAACGCCTACGGTTCCGCCTTCTATATAACGACAGGCTTCCACGGCCTGCACGTCATCGGCGGCCTGATTGCCTTCCTGCTCATCTTGGGCCGCTCCTTCGCCGCGAAGAAGTTCGGCCACTTTGAAGCAACCTCGGCGATTGTCACCTCGTACTACTGGCACTTCGTGGACGTCGTCTGGATTGGCCTCTTCCTGGTCATCTACGTCCTCAAGTAGCCCTGACTTGACTCTTTTTCTACAAGAGGCAGAATTTCAAGAAGCGGCTCCAGGAGCCACCGCAGGATCGAATAAAGGAACCACCACGTGAAGGCACTCTCGCAGAAGCGACGTCACCCACTGGCAGCAATTGCGCTGCTGCTGATGGGCCTCTTGGTCACGGGTGGGCTGTACGCCGTTGCCACCACCGTCAACCAGGCCAAGGCCGACACCAACACCTATAGCGCAAGCGACGTAGAGGAAGGCGGCAAGCTCTTCGCCGCCAACTGCGCAACCTGCCACGGCATGGGTGCCAGCGGCTCTCAGTCCGGACCGTCGCTTGTGGGCGTCGGCGCCGCCGCTGTTGACTTCCAGGTCGGCACCGGCCGCATGCCCATGCAGATGAACGGCCCGCAGGCCCAGAAGAAGCCCAACCAGTTCAACGAGGAACAGACCAAGCAGCTCGCTGCTTACGTTGCCTCGCTGGGCCCCGGCCCGGCCGTCCCCGAAGCGGGTGTGCTCGATGAGAAGGGCGACGCCGCCAAGGGCGGGGAACTCTTCCGCACCAACTGCGCCATGTGCCACAACGCCGCCGCCGCCGGCGGTGCCCTGACCCGGGGCAAGTTCGCCCCGGCGCTCTCGGGTGTCTCCGGACAGCACATCTACGAGGCCATGGTCACCGGCCCCCAGAACATGCCGGTATTCAATGACGCGAACATCTCCCCCGAGGGGAAGCGCGACATCATCACCTACCTGAAGCAGATTGAATCCAATGGCTCGCCCGGTGGCGCAGATCTTGGAGCTTTGGGACCGGTTTCCGAAGGTCTCTTTGTCTGGATCGCCGGGTTGGGCGTCATCATCGCGTTCACGATCTGGCTCACATCCCGCACCTCCTAAGCGGACCTTGCACCTGTAAGAATTTTCTGCTGACCCGTCAGCAGTTTGAATTGAAACCTAACTCGGCATAGGCCGAGACGAGAGAAGGATGAGGCGAATTATGGGCAACCATAGTGACGGCAGTCCGAACCACTCGGGCACCGTAGCTACGGCTGGTCAGAATGAGGTGGAGAAGTTCCAGGATCCTGGAATTCCCCCGCACCGTTTGCGCCTGGCTGACACGGACCCGAGGGCCGCAAAGAAAGCAGAACGGCAGGTAGCCCTTCTGTTTGGCACCTCGGTCGTTGGCACCCTGATATTCCTGGTGTCGTACTTCGCGATCGATCTGGGGAACGATTCCTCGATCGCCACGATCCGACTCCAGAATGCCTTGCTGGGCATCGGCACCGCGTTCGCGATGCTGGGCATCGGCACCGGCATCGTCCACTGGGCCAAGGCCCTGATGCCGGACCACGAGGTCTCGGAAGAGCGCCACGCGATCCGCACCGAGGAAGACCGCCAGGCTGCCGTCCGCATCGTTGATGACATTGTCGAAGAAACCGGCATCAAGCGCCGGCCGCTGATCCGCAATACCCTGCTCGGCGCGGTCGCACTCGCGCCCCTGCCGGCCCTCGCCATCTTCGGTGACCTCGGCCCCCGGCCGGACTTCGCGCTGGCGCACACGCTGTGGGCTCCGGCCCCGGATGGCAAGCTGAAGCGCCTTGCCCGCGACCCCGATGGCACTCCCATCAAGGCCGCGGACGTCACCATCGGCTCCGCTTTCCACGTCATCCCGGAAGGGCTGAACGAACTGAGTGAAGGCAAGCTGAACGAGAAGGCCAAGTCCGTCGTTCTGCTCATGCGCCTGGACCCGAACGAGCTCCACCCTTCCCCCGGCCGTGAAAGCTGGGCCTACAACGGGATTGTCGCGTACTCCAAGATCTGCACCCATGTTGGTTGCCCTGTTGCCCTGTACGAGCAGCAGACCCACCACCTGCTGTGCCCGTGCCACCAGTCAACCTTTGACCTCACCCAGCAGTGCAAGGTTATCTTTGGCCCGGCCAGCCGTCCTCTCCCCCAGCTGCCTATCGCAGTCGACGCCGAGGGCTACCTGGTCGCCACGAGCGACTTCCATGAACCCGTCGGACCGAGCTACTGGGAGCGTGAGCAGCATGTCCTCAACAACAACGCCTGATGCCCCTGTCTTCGTCGCCAAGACTACAGGCGGCCGCATCACCGACTTCGTCGACCAGCGTGTTGGCGGCTCCGGAATCCTCCGCGAATTCGGCCGGAAGGTCTTCCCTGACCACTGGTCATTCATGTTTGGCGAAGTGGCACTGTACTCCTTCGTCATCCTGCTCCTCTCGGGCACGTTTCTGACGTTCTTCTTCGATCCGTCCATGGCGGAAACGCACTACGCGGGCTCGTACACGCCGCTGAAGAACGTTGAAATGTCCGTGGCGTACAGCTCCTCCCTGAACATCTCCTTCGATGTCCGCGGCGGTCTGTTCATGCGCCAGGTACACCACTGGTCCGCACTGCTGTTCGTCGCCTCCGTGTCTGTGCACATGCTTCGCGTGTTCTTCACCGGCGCTTTCCGCAAGCCCCGCGAGCTGAACTGGGTGGTGGGCGGCGTCCTGCTCATCCTGTCCATGGCTGCAGGCTTCACCGGCTACTCGCTCCCCGATGACCTGCTCTCCGGCAACGGCCTGCGCATCATCGACGGCGTCATCAAGTCCATTCCGGTCATCGGCACCTACACCTCGTTCTTCCTCTTCGGCGGCGAGTTCCCTGGCACCATGATCATTAGCCGCCTCTACATGCTGCACATCCTCCTGGTTCCCGCGCTCATCCTGCTGATGATCGTGATGCACCTCTTCATGGTGGTTGTGCACAAGCACACGCAGTACCCCGGCCCCGGCCGTAACGACGGCAACGTCGTCGGCTACCCCCTGGGTCCGGTTTACGCGGCGAAGGCCGGTGGCTTCTTCTTCATCGTGTTCGGTGTGGTCGCCCTCATGGCGGCGTTCTTCACCATCAACCCGATCTGGAACTACGGTCCGTACGACCCTTCACCGGTGTCGGCAGGCACGCAGCCTGACTGGTACATCGGTTTCGTTGACGGCGCCCTGCGCCTGATGCCGGGCACGATCGGCGACTGGAAGGTCGAGCAGGTGTGGTTCGGCTACGTCTTCACCTTCAACGTCCTTCTGCCGGCGCTCGTCCCGGCCGGCATCCTGTTCACCGTGATGTTCACCTACCCGTGGATCGAACGCTGGATCACGAAGGACAACCGCGAGCACCACGTCCTGGACCGTCCCCGCAACGCTCCTACCCGTACGGCCATCGGCATGGCGGGCTTCGTTTGGTACTGCGTGATGTGGGCCGCCGCAGGCTCGGACCTCATCGCCACGCACTTCAACGTTGCCCTGAACGATGTGACCTACTGGCTGCGCGCGCTGTTCTTCGTCGGCCCGGTGATCGCATTCGTCGTGACTAAGCGCGTCGCCCTGGCGCTCCAGCGCAAGGACCGTGAGATCGCCCTGCACGGCCGTGAAACCGGACGCATCGTGCGCCTGCCGCACGGTGAGTTCATCGAGGTTCACGCCCCGCTGGACGAGTACAAGCGCTATAAGCTGGTCGGCTTCGAGTCACCGGCCCCGCTTCCCGCGGTGCCGAACGAACACGGCGTCGTGGACCGCAAGGAAAGCCGCCGCGCCAAGCTCTCCCGCTGGTTCTTCGAGGACCGGGTTGCCCCGGTCACTCCTGCCGAGTTGGAAGCCGCACACGGCCACCACGGCAGCCACGAGGCCGTCGAGGCAGCAGCTTCGCAGAAGACGCTGAGCCACTAGGCAGCACCAAGCAGCACTAGCAGAAAGGCCCGGTCCCCCTTGGGACCGGGCCTTTCTGCATCTGGCTGGCTGCTGTGGCTACGGGCGGTAGCCCGAGGCGTAGTTACGAGTGGGCCGGACGCCGGGGCGCTGCAGGGGCACCCAGAGCTTGTACCGGTCGGCCCGGTAGTAGGACACGGAGTAGTCCACCATCGCGCGGGCCACAAAAGCATGGCGCTGGATCTTCAGCAGCGGCGTGCCGACCTCCACGTTCAGGAGCCTGGCCGTTGACGGCGAGGCGGCCGTCGCCTCGATCATGTCCTCGCCCCATTCCATGACCAGCCCGTAGCGTTCGCTCAGCACGTTGTAGAGGGACGTGGGCGGTGCCTCATCCAGCAGGCCCGGCACCCGGTGGGCCGGGATGAAGTTCTCGTCCACGCTCATGGGCTCGTTGTCGGCCAGCAGCAGCCGCCGGAACCGGACCAGAGGCGTGCCCTCCTCCAGTTGCAGCTCGCGGGCCAGGAAGGCGCTGGCGCCGATCTGTTCGAAGCTCAGGACCTTCGCCGCCGGGACCATGCCGCGGCGCTGCATCTCCTCACTGTACGAGGTCAGTTTGACCTGGAGGTCGAGTTTGGGCTTGCGCACGAACGTGCCAAGCCCCACGACGCGTTCAATCACTTCCTCGCCCACGAGCGCATCGATGGCCTGGCGGACGGTCATCCGGGCGAGTCCGAACCGCTCGGCGAGGTCGCGCTCAGACGGCAGCGCCGAACCCGGCGGGCAGGCCGCAGCGATGTGCGCACGGAGGATTTCACGCAGCTGGACGTAAATGGGGATGCCGCTCTGCCGATCAATGTCGCCAACCATCGCGGACGCGTTAGAAGACGGCATGATGCAGCCTCGCAGCGGGTCCCGGCGTGGGAAAAACAGTCATGTATCAAGGGTAAACCCGCAGCCCCGCAGGTCTAGACCACCCGGCCGTCGCAGTTCGTCCCGTCCGCTCCCCCGCGACTACCCTTGAAGATACGGACCGGCACCAGGTGACCTGATCCTGTCGCTCCGGACTGGTTCCCCGTCCGGATGCGCGCGTCCGCCAGACCATCATGAGCAGAACCTGCACCAGCACAAGGGAGTCCCGTTGCCAGTTCGCAAGGCAATCGTCACGGCCGCCATCGGCCTTCACGCCCGCCCGGCGGCGGTATTTGTCCGCGCCGTCACCGCCACCGGGCTTCCGGTGACCATCAGCAAGGACGGCAGACCGGGCGTGGACGCCCGCTCGCTGCTGGAGGTCATGACCGAGGACTTCGCATGTGGCTGTGAAGTGGAGCTTGCCGTCGCGGCGGACGCCCTCCCGGGCCGTTTCACCCTGGCGCAGGCAGAGAACGCACTCGAGGAGCTTAGGATCCTCCTCGAATCGGCGGCCGCCGCCTGAGGCCCCTGGGCGGCGCTCCCGGTTCGCGGTGCGGACTCGGATTACCGCCCCGCCTGCGGACCGCTCTCTGAACTTCCCCAGCCTTAAGCACGCATACGACGGCGGGCCCCACCTTTGTGGTGGGGCCCGCCGTCGTATGCGATATGGAGATTTGTCCGTGTGGACGCTAGTGAGCGTGGTCACCGCGGCTGTACTCGTAGACCCAGCCGACCAGCGCGACGACCGCGAGGCCGCCCGCGATGAAGACAATCCAGAATCCGACGGCCATGCCGAGGAATCCGGTAGCGCAGGCGATGCCGAGAACCAGCGGCCACCAGCTCCAGGGGCTGAAGTGGCCCTGTTCGCCGGCACCTTCGTGGATTTCGGCGTCGTTGCGGTCCTCGGGTCGCATACCCACGCGCCGGCCGGTGAAGCCGAGGTAAGCACCGATCATGCCGGCAAGGCCACCGACAAGCAGGATGGCAAGTGCTCCCACCCATTCGGTCCAGTTCGTCAGGTACCCGTAAATGAACGCCACCGGGACAAAGAAGAAGACGCCGAGGCCAAAGATCCTTGATTCGATTTTCACTTGCCGGAGTCCTTCTGGTCGGCGTTACCGAGCGCTGCTGCTGCCGGAGCAGGAGAATCGACGGTGTAGTTCTGGGAGAGCTCCGGGTGGTGCAGGTCCAGCGCGGGACGTTCGGAGCGGATGCGGGGCAGGGACGTGAAGTTGTGGCGCGGCGGCGGGCAGGACGTGGCCCACTCGAGCGAGGCACCGAAGCCCCACGGGTCATCAACTTCCACGCGGTCGTTGCTGCGCCAGGTGATGTAGATGTTCCAGAAGAACGGGATCAGCGAGGCGCCCAGGACGAACGAGGAGATGGTGGAGAACTGGTTCATCCACGTGAAGTTGTCCTGCGGCAGGTAGTCGGCGTAGCGGCGCGGCATACCCTCGACACCCAGCCAGTGCTGGATCAGGAAGGTGCCGTGGAAGCCCAGGAACAGCATCCAGAAGTGGATCTTGCCGAGACGCTCGTTGAGCATCTTGCCGGTCCACTTGGGCCACCAGAAGTAGAAGCCCGCGAACATGGCGAACACGACCGTACCGAAGACCACGTAGTGGAAGTGCGCCACGACGAAGTAGGAGTCCGAGACGTGGAAGTCCAGCGGCGGCGAGGCCAGGATGATGCCGGTCAGGCCACCGAAGAGGAAGGTCGCCAGGAAGCCGATGCTCCACAGCATGGGGGTTTCAAAGGTGATGGAACCCCGCCACATGGTGCCGATCCAGTTGAAGAACTTCACACCGGTCGGAACGGCGATCAGCATCGTCATGAAGGAGAAGAACGGCAGCAGGACCGAGCCGGTGACGTACATGTGGTGTGCCCACACGGTCACGGACAGTGCGGCGATGGAGATGGTCGCGTAGACCAGGCCCTTGTAGCCGAAGATCGGCTTGCGGCTGAAGACCGGGAAGATCTCCGAGACGATGCCGAAGAACGGCAGGGCGATGATGTACACCTCAGGGTGGCCGAAGAACCAGAACAGGTGCTGCCAGAGGACGGCACCGCCGTTCGCGGGGTCGAAGATGTGAGCGCCAAAGCGGCGGTCGGCACCGAGCGCAAACAGTGCGGCGGCCAGCGGCGGGAAGGCCATCAGGACCAGGATGGACGTCACGAGTGCGTTCCAGGTGAAGATCGGCATGCGCCACATGGTCATGCCGGGGGCACGCATGCAGATGATCGTGGTGATGAAGTTGACGGCGCCGAGGATGGTGCCGAAGCCGGAGAGCGCCAGGCCGAAGACCCAGAGGTCACCGCCCACGCCGGGGCTGAACGTCGTGTCAGACAGCGGCGCGTAGGCGAACCAGCCGAAGGACGCGGCGCCCTGCGGGGTGATGAATCCGGACACCGCAATGGTGGAACCGAAGAGGAAGAACCAGAAGGCCAGTGCGTTCAGTCGCGGGAACGCGACGTCGGGTGCACCGATCTGCAAGGGCATGATGACGTTGGTGAAGCCGGCGAAGAGCGGCGTCGCGAACATCAGGAGCATCACTGTGCCGTGCATGGTGAAGAGCTGGTTGTACTGCTCTTTGGTCTGCAGGATCTGCATGCCCGGCTCGAAGAGCTCGGCACGGATCAGCAGCGCCATGATGCCGCCGAAGCAGAAGAAGATGAACGACGCGATCAGGTACATGTACCCGATCGTCTTGTGGTCGGTCGAGGTGATCCAGTTGACGACGATGCGTCCCTTGGATTTGGGTACTACGGGAGCCTCGAGGATCCCGGCGGATTGAGTGTAAGTTGCCACGTCGCTCCCCTTACTTGGTTTCGGTCGGGACCGGGTTGCGGTCGTACTCGTCACCGAGCAGGCCGGTGTTCCCGTCCTGGCGCAACTGGTTCATGTGCGCCTGGAACTCCGAGTCGGAGACAACCTTCACGCGGAACAGCATTTCGGAGTGGTACTCGCCACAAAGTTCGGCACACTTGCCGTCGTAGGTTCCCTCCTTGGTGGGAGTGAACCGGATGTAGTTGGTCTTGCCGGGGATCATGTCGCGCTTCTGCAGGAAGGCAGGCACCCAGAAGGAGTGGATGACATCGCGGGAATTCAGTTCGAGGTCAACCGACTTGTTGACCGGCAGGTAAAGGGTGGGCAGCTTTTCCTTGTCCACGTCGTTACCGGTCAGGTGGGCCTGGACGCCGGCTTCGTGGACGTCGTCGGTGATGACGTCGCCCTTCTTGTAGTTGAAGTCCCATGCCCACTGCTTGCCGCGGACGTCGACGACGACGTCGGCCGGCTTGGAGCGGTCATCGATCTGCTGCTGGTCGCGGTCGGTGAAGTAGAAGAACACCAGGACCATGAAGAGCGGGATCGTCAGGTAGAACACTTCCAGGGGAAGGTTGAAGCTGTTCTGACGGGGGAAGCCCACCGTGCCCTTGCGGCGGCGGTAAGCAACGATGCACCAGATCATCAGGCCCCAAGTGATGATGCCGACGACCAGCGCGGCAATCCATGAGTTGACCCAGAGGTCCATGATGCGGTCAGTATTACTGGTGGTGCCACGTTCGGTGGGCAACCAGCCCCTCTGTACCTCTGGTGAACATCCAGTCAAAGCCAACGCGCCGGCTAGTGCCAAGCCAGTGATCGTAGTGATCTGTTTGCGTCGGCTGCCGGTTCGGTTCTGCGAACTCACAGACGGCCCTTCCTACTTGTTGCTGTTGCCCCGCGAATTACGGGCAGGGCAAACGAAAAGTTTTACTACTCGGTGTAGAGCTTACCGCTCCCCGGGAGTTTTCGCCCACATGTCCGCGCCGTGCGTCGGGACCTTTTTCCGGGTCCCGCTCGTTGAGGCCCGGGCGGCACTAAGGCCGGGCAATATGCCCGGCCTTAGTGGAAGGAATTAGTGGAAAGAATCCCCGCAGGCGCAGGAGCCGCCGGCATTCGGATTGTCGATCGTGAAGCCCTGCTTCGAGATGGTGTCCTCGAAGTCGATGCTGGCACCGCTGAGATAGGGAACGCTCATCTTGTCGACGACGACTTCCACGCCGTCGTAGTCGCGCACAGCGTCTCCGTCGAGCAGGCGCTCGTCGAAGTAGAGCTGGTAGATCAGGCCGGAGCAACCGCCGGGCTGCACGGCAACGCGCAGGCGCAGATCAGTGCGGCCTTCCTGCTCGAGGAGGCTGCGGACCTTGCCGGCCGCGACGTCAGTCAGCATGACTTCGTGCGTGGCCAGCTCGCCGGCCTCGGGGGCCGTGGCGTCGGCGCTGTTTTCATTGGTTGTAGTGCTCATGGCCTACCTTCTTGCAACGGTGGTGGCGGCCCCGCTTGCGCGGTGCCCGCCCCTACTTAAACGGTATGGGCTATAGCTACATGCTACGTCGATCAGCCCTGTAGCTCTAACTCCTGACGTAACCGTCCCAGCACGCTGGATGTTCCCCGGGAACGGAGGTTAGAGCGCCCCTTCCTCGTTGAGGCGCGCCAGCAGCAGCGCCTCGGCGATGATCGCGTTCCGGAAGTCGCCCAGGTGGAGGGATTCATTGGCGCTGTGCGCGCGGGAATCCGGATCCTCGACGCCGGTCACCAGGATCTGCACGTCCGGGTACAGCTCGGTCAAGTCCGCGATGAACGGGATGGACCCGCCGATCCCCATTTCCACCGCCGGTACGCCCCAGGCTTCGCCGAGGGCCCACATGGCCACGCCCGCGGCCTTGGAGGCCGTGTCCGTCAAGAAGGAGTTGCCGCTCTCCCCCGGCGTGAACACCACCTGCGCGCCGAACGGCGCATTGGCTTCGACGTGCTTGCGGACGGCTTCCATGGCGGCTGCCGGATCCTGCCCGGGAGCCAGCCGCAGGCTGAACTTGGCCCGGGCGCGGGGCAGCAGGGTGTTGGAGGCGACGTCGACGGCCGGAGCGTCAAAACCGATGATCGACAGGGCCGGCTTGGTCCACATGCGTGAGGCAATGCTCCCGGTCCCGGCGAGCTTGACGCCGTCGAGCACGGAAGCGTCCGCCCGGTATTCCTCTTCGGTCAGGTCCACGGTGACGTCGTCACGGCTCACGAGGCCCTCGATCGCGACGCTGCCATCGGCGTCGTGAAGGGTCGCGATCAGACGGGACAGCAGGGTCGGCGCGTCAAGCACCGGACCGCCGAACATGCCCGAATGCACCGCGTGGTCGAGCACCTTGACTTCGATGGTGCCGTCCACCAGGCCGCGCAGGCTCGTGGTCAGGGCCGGGATGCCGACCTTCCAGTTGCTGGAGTCGGCCACGACGATCACGTCAGCGCGCAGCAGTTCGCGGTGGGTCTCGAGGAATGTCCGGAACGTCGGTGAACCGGCCTCTTCTTCCCCTTCGAAGAAGAATGTCACGCCGAGGCCAAGCTCGTCACCGAGCACGCGCGTCACGGCGGAGTAGGCGGCGACATGGGCGAGGATGCCCGCTTTGTCATCCGCGGCGCCGCGGCCGAAGAGCCGCCCGTCGCGTTCGACGGCGGTAAAGGGGTCGGTTTCCCACAGCGCGAGGTCGCCGGTGGGCTGGACGTCGTGGTGGGCGTAGAGCAGAACGGTGGGCTTGCCGGCGGCGGCCGGGCGGCGGGCGACGACGGCGGGCCCGCCTGGCGTTCCGTCTTCCTTGTCGCAGCGGAGGATACGGACGTCTTCGAAGCCGCTGGCGCGCACGAGGCCGGCGACGGCGTCTGCGCTGCGGTTCAGCGGGGCCGGGTCAAAGCTGGGCCAGGCGATGCCCGGAATGGCGACAAGGTCCTTCAGCCGGCTGATCGTTTCATCGAACGATTCCGTCACGGCCTGGCGGAGGGCCTCGGCATCGATGGTGCCGGCGTGGTCCATGGTGGTTTGCGGGTTCCCCGCAGTTGATGAAGTCATGGCGAAAACACTACCGTGTGCTGGATCACGGCAAACAGCGTGAGGGCGTGGCTGACCGCGTGTGTGCTGGGTCTCGCGCCGGGATCTGCGGGGTATTCTTTAGGGGTGTTTGGACGAAAAAAGGAAGCGCCCGCGGCGCAGAACGTAGTTGACCAGCAGGCGGCCGAGGCGGCAGCCCGGGGCACCGTGACCGGCAAGGGCGCGCCCACGCCCAAGCGGAGCGCCCAGGAGGCCGCCCGCAAGCGGCCGCTCGTGCCGGAAGACCGCAAGGCTTCCAAGGCGGCCGAGCGCGCCGCCGTCACGGAACAGCGGCTCAAGATGCGGCAGGCCATGGACAGCGGTGACGAGAAGTTCCTGCCGGTGCGCGACAAAGGTCCGCAGAAGCGTTTCACCCGTGACTACGTCGATGCCCGCTTCAGCCTGGGCGAGTACCTCATGTTCGGGGCACTCCTGTTCGTCGTCATCTCGCTGCTGGTGCCGGCTTCCAGCCAGCAGATGATCTACGTCCTGGGCGCCTTCTGGGTTATGTTCCTGGCCGTCTTCGTGGATGTCTTCATCCTCTCCCGCAAGCTCAAGAAGCGGCTCAGCGAGAAGTTCGGCGAGGTGGAACGCGGCACCGTCTGGTACGGCTCGATGCGCTCCCTGCAGTTCCGCCGGCTGCGCCTGCCCAAGCCCCAGGTCAGCCGCGGAGAGTTCCCCGCCTGATCATTTGTCCCTAGGATTTCCAACCACGAAGCCCCCGGCAGTTCAATACTGCCGGGGGCTTCGTCGCGCGGGGCAGGTGGGCCGGCCCGCGGCGGCTTAGCGCCGGCTTGGGTGCGTGGCCAGCAGCCGGTTGATGCGGGCGGCCCAGAACGGGCCTTCGTACAGAAACGCCGTGTAGCCCTGGACGAGGGTGGCGCCGGCGTCCAGCCGCGCCTGCACATCCTGGGCGGTTTCGACGCCGCCCACGGAGACGAGGGTCAATGCGCCGCCCGTAACGGACTTAAGCCGGGCCAGGACCTCCAGCGCCCGCTTCTTCAGGGGCGCCCCGGAGAGTCCCCCGGCCCCGCAGGCCTCGACCTTCTCCGGGCTGGCCGAGAGTCCGGTGCGGGCGATGGTGGTGTTGGTCGCGATGATGCCGTCCAGCTTCAGGTCCAGCGCCAGGCGCGCGACGTCGTCGATGTCCTCGTCGCTGAGGTCGGGTGCGATCTTGACCAGGAGCGGAACGTGGCGGCCCGCCGCTTTGTCCGCTTCCTCGCCGACGGCGGTCAACAACGGGCGCAGGGTCTCGACGTCCTGCAGCAGCCGCAGGCCGGGCGTGTTGGGCGAGCTGACATTGACCACCAGGTAGTCGGCGGCCGGGGCGAGGCTGCGTGCGCTGATCAGATAGTCGGAGACTGCATCCTCGAGTCCCACCACCTTGCTCTTGCCGATGTTGACCCCGATTACGGGCCGCACGCCGGGGTAATGCCGCTGCAGGGCGGCCCGGGCGGACTTCAGACGCGGAGCCACCGCCGCGGCGCCGTCGTTGTTGAACCCCATCCGGTTGATGACGGCCCGGTCCTCCACGAGGCGGAAGAGCCGGGGTGCCGGGTTGCCGGGCTGGGCCTGGCCGGTGATGGTGCCGACTTCCACGTGGCCGAAGCCGAGCTCGGTGAGCGCCTCGATGCCGTGGCCCTCCTTGTCGAAGCCGGCCGCGAGGCCGAACGGCGACGGGAAGGTCAGGCCAAACGCCTCGGTCTGCAGGGACGCCGCCGGGGCGGTGAACTTCTGCAGCACCCGGCCGGCGCCGCAGCTGTGGGCCAGCCGGATGGCCTTGAACCCGATCTTATGGGCGCGTTCGGCGTCCATCCATGAGAAGGCCAGCCGGAAGAATGTGGGATATACGCGCATGCCTCTAGTTTTCCGGTTCGGGCCGTCCAGACCAAACCAGCGCGCTACGGGCAACCGTTATGACTGCCGGTATGACGGCCGTTGCAACTGCGGTGCTGCGTGCCGTGGATGCGGCGCCCAAGAACCCCGGGGCGCGTTAGCATGAAGCCATGACCAGCATTGATGGTGTCGGGACGGGCAGCCGTGGGGTGCCGGGGCGCGGGATCGAGGCCGATGTCGTGGTGGTCGGCGCGGGCCTGGCCGGGCTCGTGGCCGCGGCGCAGGCGTATGCTGCCGGCCGGCGGGTGGCGCTGCTGGATCAGGAGCCGGAGGCATCCGTCGGCGGCCAGGCACACTGGTCCTTTGGCGGCCTCTTCCTGGTCAACTCCCCCGAACAGCGCCGGCTCGGCGTGCGGGACAGTGAAGAGCTGGCCCTCGCCGACTGGCACGCGTCCGCAGGATTCGACCGGCCCGAGGATGCGCTGGCGAAGGAGTGGGCGGCGGCGTACGTGAACTTCGCGGCCGGGGAAAAGCGCGCCTGGCTCGCCGCGCTGGGCGTCGGGCTGTTTCCCCTGGTGCAGTGGGCCGAACGCGGCGGCTACGGCCCGGACGGCCACGGCAACACGGTCCCGCGCTTCCACGTCGTCTGGGGCACGGGACCCGCCCTGCTGGCGCCCTTCCTGGCAAAACTCCGTGAAGGCGTTGACGCCGGACGCGTGAGCTTCCATTTCCGGCACCGCGCCACCGGGCTCATCAAGACTGCGGGCCGGATCAGCGGCGTCCGCGGCGAGCTGCTCGAGTCCAGCGCTGCGGGGCGGGGCGAAAAATCCTCCAGGCACCGGGCCGGCGACTTCAAGGCAGCGGCAGCAGCTGTCGTGGTCACGACCGGCGGGATCGGCGGGAACCACGAGTCGGTCCGCAGACAGTGGCCGGGAGGCGGAGCGCCGGAAACGATGCTGAGCGGTGTGCCCGCCTCGGTGGACGGAGACTTTCTGCCGGCCGTGAGCCAGGCCGGCGGGAACCTCATTAACGGCGACCGGATGTGGCACTACCCGGAGGGCATCCATAACCATTCCCCGGTCTGGCCGCGGCACGGCATCCGGATCCTGCCCGGGCCTTCGGCCCTGTGGCTGGATGCGGCGGGGCGGATGCTCCCCCCTCCCCTGTTTCCCGGCTTCGACTCCCTCGGGGCGCTGCGCCACATTCTGACCACCGGACATGCCCATTCGTGGTTCGTCCTTAACAGGACGATTGCCCTGAAGGAGTTCGCACTTTCCGGCTCCGAGCAAAACCCCGATCTCACGGGCAAGGACGTCCGGCTGCTGGCCTCGCGGCTGCGGCCGGGCAGCGACACGCCGCTCCAGCGCTTCCTGGACCGCGGGGTCGACTTCCTGCAGGCCAAGACTCCCGCCGGGCTGGCCGGAAAGATGAACGACCTCACCGGCGCCGGGCTCATTGATGCCACGGAACTGGAGCGCCTGGTCCGTGCCCGCGACCGGCAGTTTTCGAGCGGGTTGGGCAAGGATCCGCAGCTGGCCGCCATCCGGGCCGCCCGCCGCTTCGCCACGGACAAGATCATGCGGGTGGCGCCACCGCACCGGCTCACGGATCCGCGGCACGGGCCGCTGCTTGCCGTCCGGCTCTCCGTCCTGACGCGCAAGAGCCTTGGCGGCCTCCACACGGATCTGCAGTCGCGGGTGCTGGACGCAGCCGGTCAGCCCGTACCGGGACTGTTCGCGGCCGGTGAGGCCGCCGGGTTCGGCGGAGGCGGAATCCACGGCTACCGCGCGCTCGAGGGGACCTTCCTGGGCGGATGCCTCTTCTCCGGACGCTCAGCGGGCCGCGCCGCGGCGCTGGCCGTCTAGTCAGCAGCACAGTCAGAAGCATGGGAGGAATGTCGATGCAGTGGCAGACCGACATCCTGGGGGACGATTTCCAGGCGTGTGCCTTCGAGGCGGCCGGCCCCGACGGCGTACTGCGCACCGCCACCCTGGTCCGTCACACCCCCGCCGGCCCGGAGGGCGCCGCCGCAGCCGGGACAGGAACAGCGCTGCCGGCGCGGGCGGTCCTGTTCCTGCACGGGTGGAGTGACTACTTCTTCAACGAGGAACTTGCGGAGTTCTGGACCGGCAAGGGCTTTGAGTTCTTCGCCCTGGACATGCACAACCACGGCCGCAGCCTCCGGCCAGGAACCCACGGCGGCTACGTCGCGGACCTGGACAACTACGACGCCGAGATCACGGCGGCGATCGGCATCATCGCCTCGCTCCGGCCGGCCGGCGCGGCGCCGCAGCTGGCGCTCATGGGCCACTCCACCGGCGGGCTGATCGCGGCGCTGTGGGCGGACCGGCATCCGGGAGTGGCGTCGCAGCTGGTCCTGGACAGTCCGTGGCTGGAAGTCCATGGCAGCCCGGCGTTGCGCCGCGCCGCGCGGACCATGGTGGAGCCCTTCGCCCGGTTCTGGCCCGAGTCGGTGATCCGGCTGCCGGAGCGGGCCTTCTACTGGCGCAGCATCAGCAGCGCGGCGGAGGGCGAATGGGCATTGGACGACGCCTACCGTCCGCCCCATGCCTTTCCGGTCCGTGCCGGCTGGCTCAGCGCCGTGCTCTCCGGACAGTCCAAGGTGGCACGCGGACTGACCATCGACGTACCCATCCTCGTGCTCATCTCAGCGGCCAGCGCCAACGGGATGTTCTGGAAGGAGTCCATGCGCCGCACCGACGCGGTCCTGGACGTCAACACAATCGCCCTGCGCGCCCTGAGCCTGGGCCGCACCGTCACGCTGGAGCGGATCGACGGCGCGCTGCACGACGTCTTCCTCTCGGCGCCGCGGGTCCGCGCGGACGCTTATTCCCGGCTGTCCCGCTGGATGAGGGCCTACGTGTTTGATTGAGGCTCAGGCGCCTTGGCTGCCTGTGGCGGGAGCGGCGTCGACGGCTCCGCCGTACCGCCGGTCGCGCTGGGCATAGATCTCGACGGCGTCCCAGAGCGTCCGCCGGTCCACGTCCGGCCACAGGGTGTCCAGGAACACGAATTCGGCGTAGGCGGACTGCCACAGCATGAAGTTGGAGAGCCGTTGCTCGCCGGAGCTGCGCAGGAACAGGTCAACATCCGGCAGGTCGGGCTCGTCCAGGAACTTCTGGATGGTCCGTTCGGTGATGGCCCCCGGTTTGAGCCGGCCCTGCGCCACTTCCTCCGCGATCGCGGCGACGGCATCGGCGATCTCGGCGCGTCCGCCGTAGTTGACACACATGTTCAGGGTGCAGGTGCTGTTGCCGCGGGTGTAGTCCTCGGCCTCTTCGAGTTCGCGGATCACCGAGCCCCACAGTTTCGGGCGCCGCCCGGACCAGCGGATGCGGACCCCCCACTCATCGAGCTGGTTCCGCTGCCGGCGCAGCACGTCCTTGTTGAATCCCATGAGGAAGCGCACCTCCTCCGGGGACCGGCGCCAGTTCTCGGTGGAGAAGGCGTACACGCTGACGTGCTCGATCCCCAGTTCGATCGCGCCGGCCATGACGTCCAGGAGGGCAGGCTCCCCCGCCTTGTGGCCCTCGATCCTTGGCAGGCCGCGCTGGTTGGCCCAGCGGCCGTTGCCGTCCATGACGATCGCGACGTGCCGCGGAATGAACTCCGCGGGGATGGCGGGCGGAACAGCCCCGGACGGGTGCGGGTAGGGGGCCACCACCGGGGCTGTCCGGCGCCGGACCGCCCCCTGCTTTGCCTGGCTCTTCTCCAGGTTCCTTCCCAAGCTTCTTCCCAATGCCACTTCTACGTTCGCTCCACATGTTTGAGGGATTTCAGGACTCTCTCCAGGTGCCACTGGAGGTAACTTGCCACCAGGCCGGCCGCTTCCCGCCGGTGAAGGGACGCCGAGGCATCCGCCGTCGTCCAGTTCCCGGTGAGCAGGGCACCCAGCAGGAGCACCGTCTCCGCGGCCGGCGCCGGGGAACCCGGCGGCCGGCACTCGGGGCAGACCATGCCGCCCAGCGGTGCGGAAAAGGCGGTGTGCGGGCCGGGTGCACCGCACCTGGCGCAGTCGGTGAAGCTGGGCGCCCAGCCGCCGGTCGCGAGGGCGCGCAGCAGGTACGAGTCGAGGATGAGCTCGGGGGCGTGGTCGCCCCTGCTCAGCGACGCCAGCGCTCCGACCAGCAGGTTGTATTGGGCGGTGCCGGCCTCGCCGTCGACGTCGGTGAGCCTCTCCGCCGTCTCGGTCATGGCCGCGGCCACCGTGTAGCGGCCGTAGTCGGCGGCGATGTTGCCGCCGTAGGCGCCCTTGGCCACGGCCTGCGTCACGACGTCCAGGGTGCGGCCGGAAATCAGTTGGAGATCGGCCACCATGAACGGCTCCAGCCGGGCGCCGAAACGGCTGCTGGTGCGGCGGACACCCTTGGCCACCGCACGGACCTGGCCGTGGTGCTTTGTCAGCAACGTGATGATCCGGTCCGCCTCGCCCAGCTTGTGGGTGCGCAGCACGACGGCGTCATCACGGTAGGCGCGCGCTGCAAAGGATTGTTGGACCACAGTTAATCTTCGCACTCTCTGTGCGGAAACACGGCACGGGCAACGCCCTGTTGGAGCAAAGAAGACTGCGCCGCCGGAAGGTTCCGGCGGCGCAGTGCGCTGTGCCTCAGTTGCGTCAAGGGCCGAATCAGGCGCGGGCGTCCCGGATGGCCCGGTTCACGGCCGAGATGACTGCCTTGAGCGAGGCCGTAATGGTGTTCGCGTCGATCCCGACACCCCACAGAACCCGCTCGCCCACGGCGCATTCGACATACGCGGCGGCCAGGGCGCTGCCGCCCTCGGACAGGGCGTGCTCGCTGTAGTCCAGCACGCGGACGTCGACGCCGTCCTCGCGCAGGATGCTCAGCAGGGCCGCGATGGGGCCGTTGCCGGTGCCGGTGCGGCGGACCTGGGCGCCGTCGATCTTCAGCGACGCGGTCAGGGTCATCGCCCCGGCCTCGTCCGTTTCGGTGCCAATCGCCCCGAGCGCGTAGCGTCCCCACTGGGTGTCGGCGGCCGTGGACGGCAGGTATTCGTCCTGGAAGACCTGCCAGAGCTGGGCACCGCTGACCTCGCCGCCCACGGTGTCGGTCTGCTTCTGGATGACGCCGGAGAACTCGATCTGGGCGCGGCGAGGCAGGTCCAGGTTGTGCTCGTTTTTCAGCAGGTAGGCGACGCCACCCTTGCCGGACTGCGAGTTGACGCGGATGACGGCCTCGTAGCTGCGGCCGAGGTCCTTCGGGTCGACCGGCAGGTACGGAACCTGCCAGGTGTAGTCGGCGACGTCCTTGCCGGCGGCGGCGGCGTCCTTTTCGAGGGCTTCCAGGCCCTTCTTGATGGCGTCCTGGTGCGAGCCGGAGAACGCCGTGAAGACGAGGTCCCCGCCGTACGGCACGCGCTCGGCGACCGGCAGCTGGTTGCAGTACTCCACCGTGCGGCGGATTTCGTCGATGTTGGAGAAGTCGATCATGGGATCGATGCCCTGGACGAACATGTTCAGCCCCAGGGTCACCAGGTCCACGTTGCCGGTCCGCTCGCCGTTGCCGAAGAGGCAGCCTTCGATCCGGTCTGCGCCGGCCAGGTAGCCGAGCTCGGCGGCGGCGACGCCGGTGCCGCGGTCGTTGTGCGGGTGGAGGGACAGGATGATGCCTTCCCGCGGGTGCAGGTTCCGGCTCATCCACTCGATGGAGTCGGCGTACACATTCGGGGTGGCCATCTCGACCGTGGCGGGCAGGTTGATGATGACCTGGCGGTCCGCCGATGCCTCGAAGACGTCGGCGATCGCGTTGCAGACGCGCACGGCGTAGTCCAGCTCGGTTCCGGTGAAGGATTCGGGCGAGTATTCGTAGGTGATGTGGGTGTCGACGAGGGTTTCCTCGTACTTCTTGCACAGCCGGGCGCCCTGCAGGGCGATGTCCAGGATGCCGTCTTCGTCCTGGTTGAACACGACGCGGCGCTGCAGGACGGACGTGGAGTTGTAGAGGTGGACGATGGCCTGCTTCGCGCCGACCAGGGACTCGTATGTCCGCTCGATCAGGTGTTCACGGGCCTGGGTCAGCACCTGGATCGTGACGTCGTCGGGGATGTGGTTGCCCTCGATCAGCTGCCGGACGAAGTCGAAGTCCGTCTGCGACGCCGAGGGGAAGCCGACCTCGATCTCCTTGTAGCCCATCCGGACCAGCAGGTCGAACATCTTCAGCTTGCGGGCCGGGCTCATGGGATCGATGAGGGCCTGGTTGCCGTCGCGCAGGTCCACGGCGCACCAGCGCGGGGCCTTCGTGATGAGCTTGTCCGGCCAGGTGCGGTCCGGCAGTTCAACGGTGATCTGGTCCTGGAACGGGATGTAACGGTGGACCGGCATTCCTGAGGGCTTCTGTGCGTTTCGCATTACTATCGGGGCCTTTTCTGTGATTCCTGGTGAAAGGGTGGCCGGGCAACACAAACTCCGCAGCGAGGGTTGGCCTTGCGCTAGATCGCGTCTGAGGCCTCGCCGCGGCAGCTAAGGAGAAGCAGTTCTGCGCGCACCTTTTCACAGTAACACGGGTGCGTAAGATGAAGGAGCCAGACCACCGCAACGTCCACCATGCAGACCGTGCACCGACACAAGCTCCGGTGCCGGCCTGCCTCTCAAAGGAGCATCCGTGCCACTTTCGGGGATCGACCTGTCCACCATCGATGCCGGCGTCCGTCCGCAGGATGACCTGTACCAGTACGTGAACGGCGGCTGGCTCACGAGCACGGTCATTCCGGACGACCGGCCGCTGGAGGGCACGTTTACGGCCCTGAGGGACGCGTCGGAGCTTGCCGTGAAGGAGATCATCGAGCAGGCGGCCGCCCGCGGCGCAGAGGCCACCGGCATCGAGCGGAAAATCGGGGACCTCTACAACAGCTTCATGGACGAGGCCGCGGCCGAGGCGAAGGGCCTGGACCCGCTCCGGGCCCGGCTGGCGGAGGTGTTCGCCACGACGTCGGTTCCCGAACTCGTGGCGCTGGCCGGACGGCTGTTCCGCGCCGACGTGGGCGGCCTCTTCTACATCTACCCCGCGCCGGACGCCGGCAACCCGGACCGGATCCTGCTCTACACCGGCCAGGGCGGCCTCGGCCTTCCGGACGAGTCGTACTACCGCGAAGAGAAGTTCGCGGCCATGGTCCAGGCCTACCAGGAGCACGTCGAGGCCATGCTTGCCCTGGCCGGCGTTGCCGATCCCGATGGCGCGGGCGGGCGGGTCGTCGCGCTGGAAACCGCACTGGCCTCGCACCACTGGGACAACGTGACGCTGCGGAATCCGCAGAAGACGTACAACCTGAAGTCCGCCGCCGAGGCAGCGGAACTCTTCCCGCTCCTGGCCGACTGGTTCGACGCGGCCGGCATCGCCCCGGAAAAGCGCACCGAACTCGTGATGAGCACTCCCGACTTCTTCTCCGGCGCCGCCTCCTTGCTGGACAGCGAACCGCTGGCCACGTGGCAGGAATGGCTCGCCATGCGCGTCGTCAGCGCCGCTGCCCCATACCTGTCCTCCGCGTTCGTGGACGCGAACTTCGCCTTCTACGGCACGACCTTGAGCGGGACGCCGCGGATCAAGGACCGCTGGAAGCGCGGCGTCGCGGTAGTCGAGGCGGCCCTCGGCGAGGCCGTAGGCCAGATCTACGTTGCCCGGCACTTCCCGGAAGGCAATAAGGCACGTATGCAGGGCCTCGTGGCCAACCTGATCGAGGCGTACCGGGAGTCCATCACGGGGCTGGAGTGGATGGGCGAGGAAACCAAGCTCGAGGCGCTCAAGAAGCTGGACTCCTTCCGCGCCAAGATCGGCTACCCGGACAAGTGGATCGACTACTCCGCCGTCGAGGTCGATCCCGCCGATCTGCTGGGGAACGTGGAGCGCGCGCACAGCGCCGACGTCGACCGTCACCTTGACGAGGTCGGCAAACCTGTGGACCGGGAGAAGTGGCTCATGACCCCGCAGACGGTCAACGCCTACTACCACCCGCTGCTCAACGAGATCGTGTTTCCCGCCGCCATACTGCAGCCTCCCTTCTTCACCGCCGACGCCGACGACGCCGTCAACTACGGCGGCATCGGCGCGGTGATCGGGCACGAAATCGGCCACGGCTTCGACGACCAGGGCTCGCAGTATGACGGCAGCGGCCTGCTCCGGAACTGGTGGACCCAGGACGACCGCACCGCCTTCGAGGCCCTGACCTCCAAGCTGGTGGCGCAATTCGACGCCCTCTCCCCCACGGCCGCGCCCGGCCATAACGTCAACGGCAAGCTCACCCTGGGCGAAAACATCGGCGACCTCGGCGGCCTCACCATCGCCTACAAGGCCTACCTGATCAGCCTCGACGGGCAGGAACCGCCGGTGCTCGACGGGATGACAGGATTCCAGCGGTTCTTCGCGTCCTGGGCCGCGGGGTGGCGGCAGGTCATCCGGACGGAGGAAGCCGTCCGCCGGCTGGCGACGGACCCGCACTCCCCCAACGAATTCCGCACCAATGCGATCGCCAAGAACCTGGATGCCTTCCACGAAGCGTTCGGCGTCACCGAGCAGGACGGCATGTGGATGCCGCCGCAGGAGCGCGTCAGCATCTGGTGATGCCGGTCGCCGGCCCCAGCACCGGCACCAGCACCGGCACCGGCACCAGCACCAGACGACGGAAGGGACCACCCATGGCCCGCGTTTTCATCACCGGTTCGACCGACGGGCTCGGACTCGCCAGCGCCCGGACGTTGTTGGACGAAGGCCATGAGGTCCTGCTCCACGCCCGCTCCAGGGAGCGCGCGGCTTCCCTCGCTCAGCTCGCTCCACAGGCGGCCGGCATCGTGATCGGGGACCTCAGCAGCGCCGCCGAAATCCGGGACCTCGCCGGGCAGGTCAACGGGCACGGGCGGATGGACGCCGTCATCCACAATGCCGGCGTCTACGTTTCGCCCACGCGCGTCGCGACCCCGGAGGGGCACTCCCTCACGTTGGCGGTCAATGTGCTCGCGCCCTACGTGCTCACCGCGCTCATCGAGCGGCCCGGCCGCCTGGTCTACATCAGCAGCGGCATGCACCTCGGGGCGAACGGCAATCTCCGGGACATCGACTGGACCGAGCGGCGCTGGAGTGCCAGCACCGCTTACTCGGAGAGCAAGCTCTGCGTTTCCGCGCTCTCGGCCTCTGTCGCGCGGCACTGGCCCGCAGTGCTCAGCAACTCCGTGGACCCCGGCTGGGTGCCCACCAGGATGGGCGGCCCCGGCGCGCCGGACGACCTTGTCTTGGGCCAGGACACCCAAAGCTGGCTCGCCGTAAGCAACGACCCCGGCGCGCTGGTCTCGGGCAAGTACTGGCACCACCGCCGGCAGCGGACGGCCGCACCGGAGGTCACGGATCCCGGCTTCCAGGACAGGCTCACCGACAGGCTCGCCGAACTGACCGGCGTCGCGCTGTTCTAAGTCACGCTGGTCTCAAGAAACGCTTTTCCAACGCAGCGAAACCGGACGGCCCCTGAGGATCAGCGGGTGATCAGGGCCGGGTTCGCCTGCTGGCAGACGGTGTCGCCGGCCGTCTGGTTGACGATGTCCGCGGGCAGTTGCGGCGTCGCGGCGGCTGTCGGTGTTCCGTTGGCGAAATCGGCGCCCAGGTACACCTGGACTCCGACGACACCGGCCGCCGGGAGCACCTGGCCCGGCGCCACGCCGAGGAGGGCCGCGACATCGGCGGCCACGTCAGCGTAGTCCGCACCGTAGTAGACGGCAGTGGTCGCGACGGGCCGGGCCGTCAGCTGGCCCACCTTGGTGAAGCCCGCGCCCTTGATGGCCTGGATGATCTCCTGGGCCCGCGTGGGCACCCCTGAACCGTTGGCAACGGTGACCGGCTGCAGCGTCTTGTCGTAGGCCGGTGCCGGGGCGCTCGGGGCCGGTGTGGCACTGGCAGCCGGGGCGGCGCTCGGCGTCGCGGTCGGATCCGTCAGGTCAACGTCGTTGCGCATGGCGGCAAAAAGCTGCGACGCCGCGGGTTCGGCCAGCTGCAGCCGGTTGGGGTCCGATTCGGCCGGAACGGTGGGCGTGGCCACGAAGGCCACCTTGCCGACGTCGATGTTCTTGAGCCGGTTGCCCACGGTCAGCAGCGTCGGCACCGACGCCAGGCCGTCGTCGATGGTGAGGTTCTTGGTGATCGCGTCCGCGATGCCGAGCATCCGTGCCGGGTTGGTGAGGGTGCCGTCGCTCTTGATCTTCCGGGTGAGGGATGACAGGAAGCCCTGCTGGGCCTTGATGCGGCCAAGGTCACCGCCGTCACCGAAGGCGTGCCGCGTGCGGACGAAGGACAGCGCCTGCTCCCCCTGCACGGTGGACGTGCCCTTGGGCAGCCGGAGCTTGGAGTCGGGGTCGTAGACGGCGTCACTGACGCACACTTCCACACCGCCGACGGCGTTGGAGAGTTCCTTGACGGCGTTGAAGTCCGCCATCATGAAGTGGTCAATCTGCAGTCCGGTGAGCTTGTTGACGGTGTCCACGGCGCAGCCGATCCCGGCCTCGGACATTGCCGAGTTGATCATGACGCCCTTCTGGGCCGGGTAGACCTTGTTGGTCTTCGGATCCGTGCACTGGGGGATATCGACCAGGAGGTCGCGCGGGAAACTGACGACGTTGACGCGCTTGTTGTCCGCGGAGATGTCCATGAGCATCATGACGTCCGAGTGCCCGTAGCCGGTGGAATCAGCGCTGGAGCCGTACTGGGCATTCTTCCCGTCGCGCGTGTCCGAGCCGAGGATCAGGATCTGCATCCGGTCCGTCGAGTCGTTCACGGAGTTCTCGGACTTGACGCTGCCGGCGCTCAGCGGGGCCTTGGTGATGTTGCCCTGGAGCCGGATCACCCAGTAGGCGCCAAACGCGATCACGCCGACCAGGAGGACCGCGAGGACGCCCGTGGTGACTTTCAGCCAGGTGGGAGTCCGCCGGACGGCGCCGAGGTGGCGGGCCGGCCCGACGGCGGTGTCGCCGGTGTGGCGGGCAGCAGCGGATGACCGAACCGGCGGGGCGGATCCGTCGGCGCGGTTATCACGGGGTCGAGCCACTTGTTGAGCCTTCCTTCACGAACGGGGAGTTTGCCCATTTTAGTGTCCGAAACTGAGAAAATGCCGATGGGCCCGCTCTTGGGAGCGGCGGGGCGGACCCGCGGCCCGGTCACAGCCCAACTGGCGGCCCCGTTGGAGGCCTTACTAAAGGTACGGCTCAGAAGCCGAGTTTGACGAGCTGCTTCGGATCGCGCTGCCAGTCCTTGGCCACCTTGACGTGCAGGTCGAGATAGATGCGGGCACCGAGCAGCGCCTCAATCGCCTTGCGCGCGTTGGTGCCGACCTCGCGGAGCCGGGCGCCGCCTTTGCCGATGATGATGGCTTTCTGGGACGGGCGTTCCACGTACAGGTTGACGCGGACGTCGAGGAACGGCCGGTCTTCGGGACGCCCTTCCCGCGGCACGATTTCATCGACCACGACGGCCAGGGAGTGCGGCAGTTCATCGCGAACGCCCTCAAGGGCAGCTTCCCGGATGAGTTCGGCGATCATGACAGCTTCGGGCTCGTCCGTCAGGTGCCCGTCCGGGTACAGCGGCGGCGAGGCCGGCATGTGGCTGATCAGGACGTCGGCCACGGTGTCGACCTGGAAGCCGTCGGTGGCGGAGACCGGGACGATGTCGTTCCAGCCGTCCTCGCCGCGGACCTCGCGGCCGAGGGCGGCGACGGCGAGCAGCTGCTCAGTGAGGGCCTGGCGGTCCACGGTATCGGCCTTCGTCACGATTGCGATGATGGGCTTGTTGCCGACGGCGGCCAGCTGGGCGGCGATGAACTTGTCGCCCGGGCCGATCTTTTCGTTGGCAGGAAGGCAGAAGCCGATCGCGTCGACCTCGGCGAGGGTGTCCGCGACGAGTTCGTTCAGCCGCTTTCCCAGCAGGGTGCGCGGGCGGTGCAGGCCCGGGGTGTCCACGAGGATCAGCTGGGCGTCGTCCCGGTGAACGATGCCCCGGATGGTGTGGCGCGTCGTCTGCGGCTTGGCCGAGGTGATCGCCACTTTCTGGCCGACAAGGGCGTTGGTGAGGGTGGACTTGCCCGCGTTGGGGCGCCCTACCAGCACCGAGAAACCGGCGCGGTAGCCGCCGTGGGCTGCTTCGCCGTCGGACTTATTCTGCTTGCTCACGTGAGACTCCCTGTTGAATTGGTGCGGCCTCGTCGAGAAGGTCTTCAAGGTCAGTTTCTTCTTTTGCTACGGTGGCCGCAATGATGTGGCTGACGCGGTTCCGCCGGCCCTCGAGCCGGTCGGCGCGGAGGGACAGCCCGTGGACCTGGACGGTGCTGCCGACGATCGGCACCCGCCCGAGGGCCTTGGCGAGCAGGCCGCCCACGGTGTCCACTTCGTCGTCGTCGAGCTCCAGGTCGAAGAGCTCGCCGAGGTCATCGATGCTCATGCGGGCGCTAACCCGGTAGCTCCCGTCACCGAGTGCCACGGCCTCGGCGCTTTCGGTGTCGTATTCGTCCACGATCTCACCGACGATCTCCTCGATGAGGTCCTCGAGCGTGACCAGCCCTGCTGTTCCGCCGTATTCGTCGATGACGATCGCCACGTGCGTCGATTCCTTCTGGAGTTCCCGCAGCAGGTCGCTGACCGGCTTCGAATCCGGCACATAGCGGACCTCCCGGGCGAGTTCGTCGACCACCGGCGGCTCCTCGGCCGGGCCCAGGTTGTGCAGCGCAGCGGCGACGTCCTTGAGGTACACAATGCCCAGGATCTGGTCGGTGTTTTCGCCGATGATCGGGATCCGCGAGTACCCGGAGCGCAGGAAGAGCGACATTGCGCGGTGCAGGCTGGATCCGGAGTCGATGGTGAGGATGTCGGTCCGCGGCACCATGACGGAACGGACCAGGGTGTCCCCGAAGTCGAAGACCGACTGGATCAGCTCGGCCTCGTTGTCCTCGATCACGTCGGACTCGGTGGCGCGGTCCACGAGTTCGCGGAACTCCTCTTCGCTGAAGAAGGCCTCGTTGTCCGCCGGCGCGCCGGGGGCGACTGCGCTGCCCAGGCTGACCAGCCAGCCCGGAATCGGGCCGAGCACGGCATAAAGGAATCGAACGAGCGGCGCGCTGAAGCGGACCAGGGCGGCGGAGTGCACCCGGCCAAGCTGCCGGGGAGAGACGCCGACGATCACGAAACCGATCACTGCCATGATGCCGGTGGCGGCCAGGCCGGCGAGCCACACGTTGTCCAGCAGGCTGTGCAGGAGTACGGTCACGGCGACGGCGGAGGCCATCTCGAACCAGATCCGCCAGAACCGGAGGGCGCGCATGTGTCCCACGGGCTGCGCCAGGATCCGCTTCAGCGACGTGCCCCGGCTGTTCAGGACCGCCTGTTCGGCGTCGTGCCGGGGCAGGAAGTTGAAGGCGGACTCGGCAGCGGTCAGCACCGCGGCAAAGCTAAGGAACACCAGCGCCATGCCGGCAAGAATCAGTGGGGTCACTGAATCGTCTCTGACGGGGCCTCTTTGCCGGTGAACGCGGTCAGGAGTTCGCGCTGCAGCCCGAACATCTCTTCCTTTTCCTCCGGCTCGGCGTGGTCATAACCCAACAGGTGCAGGATGCCGTGCGTGGTGAGAAGCAGCATCTCGTCCTGGGTGGAGTGGCCGGCGTTCCGGGCCTGGACCTCGGCCACCTGGGGGCAGATGGCGATATCGCCGAGCATGCCCTGCGGGGTCGGCTTGTCCGGCGTGCCCGGGGTCAGTTCGTCCATCGGCACCGAGAGGACATCGGTGGAGCCGGGCTCGTCCATCAGTTCGATGTGCAGCTTTTCCATGGCCGGTTCGTCCACCAGCAGGATGGACAGTTCCGCCTGCGGGTGGATGTAGAGGCGTTCGAAGATGAAACGCGACAGGGCCACGAGCTCGGACTCGTCGACCGCCACGCCGGATTCGTTGTTGACCTCAATGCTCATGCGTGTTCTCCCCGCGTCTCCCGGGCAACGGAATGCTTGACCCGGTTCCTCTGGACTTCGTCCCAGATGCTGTAGGCGTTGACGATGTCCCCCACCAGGCGGTGCCGGACGACGTCGGAGGCATCCAGCACGGAGAAGTTGACGTCCTCGATCCCCTGCAGGATTTCCTCGACGATCCGCAGCCCTGAACGGGTGCCGAAGGGAAGGTCCACCTGGGTGATGTCGCCGGTGACTACCATCTTGGAGCCGAAGCCCAGGCGGGTCAGGAACATCTTCATCTGCTCCGGCGTGGTGTTCTGGGCCTCGTCGAGGATGATGAAGGCGTCGTTGAGCGTGCGGCCGCGCATGTACGCCAGCGGGGCCACCTCGATGGTGCCGGCGGCCATGAGCCGCGGAATGGACTCGGGGTCCATCATGTCGTGCAGGGCGTCGTACAGCGGCCGCAAGTAGGGGTCGATCTTGTCGCTCAGGGTGCCCGGCAGGAAGCCCAGACGCTCCCCCGCCTCGACGGCAGGACGGGTCAGGATGATCCGGCTGACTTCCTTCTGCTGCAGGGCCTGGACCGCCTTGGCCATCGCCAGGTACGTCTTGCCGGTACCGGCCGGCCCGATCCCGAAGATCACCGTGTTGGCGTCGATCGCGTCCACGTAGTTCTTCTGGTTCAGCGTCTTGGCCCTGATGGTCTTGCCGCGGGTGGAAAGGATGTTGGTGGTCAGCACTTCCACGGGGTTCTGCAGTGACTGGCTGCGGAGCATGGACACAAGCTGCTGCAGGACGGCAGGGGTGATGACTGTGCCCCGGGCCACCAGCCCGCGCACCTCGTTGAGCAGGCGCATGATGCGCGGCACGTCGGCGGCCGGACCGCTGATCGCGAGCTCGTTCCCCCGGACATGGAAGTCAACGGCAGGGTACTGGTTTTCGATGAACCGGAGGGCTTCGTCATGGCTGCCCAGCGACTGGACCATCTGCTCTGAGTCGTCGAACAAGACCACCTCCGTCCGCAACCCTGGTAGGGAGTGGGGGAATTCCCCTGCGGTGCGCTCTCCGGCGCTGAACCGGGCCTTGCCGTTCGCTGCTTCAGTCATGGTGTTGGCCCGCGGGCCTCTGGTCCCCTCCAGTATGAATATGGTCGGTCCCCGTGATCCCTGCCGACGGCGGTTCGCACCGCCCGCGGCCGGGGTCACCGGGTCCTTCCATCTTACGCCAGCGCGGCGCGCCCGACGCCGGTCAGGGTCCGGCGCCGCCCGCGTGCCGGGCCGCTGAGGCGCACCAGGACGTCGCCGTTAGTTGTAGGTGTTCCCGAAGATAACGTAACCATCAAGCCAGTGGGCCCCTGTGCGCGGGAAGGACGGGTCGGCGCTATCCGGCTCCGGAGCGTCCTCCTGGACCGGCCGGGCGGGCGCCTCCGTCATCAGGGACCAGGCCGCCCAGACGCCGCCGGCCGCCAGCCCGAGACCGCACGCCAGCGCGATCCACACGGCGCTCATGCCGTGCCCCCGGGGATGATGCCCAGCAGACGGATGCCGTCGCGATGCCCGTACATCCGGCGTCCGTGGCACCCTGCACTGACGACCCGGACGACTGCTGAGTCGGGCGTCTTGGAATCGGTGCGACCCACGTAGGCGTGGTGAGCCGAGATGACCACTTCGACACTGGATCCGACTTTTATGGAGCCCCAGTCTTCAGGGAAACCCCGCGCGTCGAAAGTGTCCGGCAGTGGGGTTCCGCGGCGACCCCCGCGGCGCGATGGCGACCTCAGCATGGTCATCCCACGCTCTCCAGCACCCCTGCCCGGGATTGGACGCCAACATAGCTGCCCCGGTAGAAGAGCAGCGGCTCAGCGTCGGCGCGGGCGCTCAGTGCACGGACCGCGGCGACAACAATCGTGTGGTCCCCGCCGTCGTATTCCTGGCGCAGTTCGCAGTCCACCCAGGCCAGCGCGTGGTCGAGGACAGGGTTCCCCAGCGGCGACGGCGAGTGGTCAACGCCGGCGAATTTGTCCGCCCCGGAACGGGCGAACTGCGCCGCCAGGTGCTGATGTTCGGCCGGGAGGATGTTCACGGTGAACCGGCCCGCCTCGCGCAGCAGAGGCCAGGTGCTTGAGGTCCGCGCAGGACTGAAGGACACGAGGGCAGGTTCCAGCGACAGAGAGGAAAAGGACTGGCACGTAAAGCCGGCGGGACCGTCCTTCGTTGCCGCGGTGATCACGGCCAGGCCGGTGGCGAAGTGGCCCAGGATGGTCCGGAGCCGGCGCGGGCTGAGGTCAGAATGTTCCGTCATGGCGGGTCCTTTCGAAGTCTGTGCCCTCAATCAACCACCCTGGACGCCGCTTCCCAACCCCGGCTGAAACGCACAGTCGCGCTGCGACGCAGCGCGTCACGGACCGAAGCATGACGTAAAGAATCTGTCGCAGCGCCGGCATACGGTATTCACATGCTCAATATTCGTGAAGGGCGCCCGGGAATCGACCCGGTGGGTCTATCCCGGAAACGCCGACGTGCTACCCGAATTCCGGAACACCGGAATAGGCTGAGGCAGTCCCTTCACTGCTGAAGTGCATCGCCACCGGGGCCGGACCTCTCGTGGCAGCCGCTGCCCGGCGGGACATGGTTCCCGACATTATGTATCAACTTCGCATCGGCCTCATATCGTTCCCGTTGCAGTTCCGCCGGGCGCCCCCAAACCGGGCTTTCGCCCCGGGCCCGTGTGCCATGCTGGAATTCGGCTGTCCTCCAGGGCTCCGGGCCGGGCGCCCGGCAGGCCAAGGACAGGCAGCCACCGGCGGTCCATGCCGCCGACAAAACGGATCATTCCCGCCCGGCGCGGCGTGGCACACGAAGGGGCAGCAGCATCAGGCAGCGTGAGGGTCAACAGTCAGCAGCGGGACGTGTCCGTCGCGTCGCGCTGGTGCTCGTGCTGCCCGCCGCCCTCCTTCTGTCCGGCTGCGTGGCGACTCCTCAGGGCGGCATCACTAATTCCAGCAGCCCGTCGGAGCTAATTCCGGACGCGGCGTCGGGCGCCCCCACCACCAGCGCTCCGCTGGAGACCGCGCAGACCTCCAACAAGGCCCCGGTGTACTGGATCGGGCGGAGCAACGACAACGCGTTCCTGTACCGCGAGTTCCGTGACGTCCCGGATCAGGACAACCCGGTCACGCGCGCTCTGCGGGTGATGATGTCCCAGAAGCCGCTCGACCCGGACTTCTTCACGCCGTGGCAGAATCCGAAGAAGCTGTCGACGTCGATTTCCGGCAAGAACGTGATCACGGTGGATGTCTCGGCGGATGCTTTCAACAGCAACGTGGACGCGGCCATGGCCGAGCGCGCCATCCAGCAGCTCGTCTACACCGCGACGGCAGCTGCCGCCAGCGCGGGCCTGATCGATTCCGGACAGCAGGTCCAGGTGGTGGTGCTCGTCGACGGGCATACGGACTATGTCGCCTTCAACCACGTCCGGCTCGGCGCTCCGACGTCGCGCAGTGCCGGGATGGTTGCCCCCGTGTGGATCATTGATCCGCAGGAAGGCATGTCCGTCGCTGACGGGTCCGTCAAGATCAGCGGCCGGAGCACCGTTCAAGGCGGGAAGCTTCGCTGGGAGATCCTCAAGGTGGACGGCGATAACGCCAAATCCGCCTATCTCAATGGCAACGCGACGGCTTCGGCCGATTCCGCGCAGTCCGGGCTGTTCACCCTGTCCGTGAACCTCGGCCCGGGACGCTATGAAGTCCGCGTGTCCCAGGTGGACCCGGCGGACAGCTCCAGGGAAGTGTTCACCGACACCCGCGGCTTCACGGTCAACTAGTCACGGGCAAATAGTAACGGGCAAATAGTCATGCTGCCGGCTACCAGCGTCCGAGGATATCGCTGGCCAGCACGGTGGCGGCGGGTCCTGCCGTGGACGTGCGCAGCACATGGTGGCCCAGCAGGGCTGTCACCGCTCCTGCGTCGCACAGCCGGGTGACCTCCCGCGGGCTGATGCCGCCTTCCGGGCCCACGATCAGCAGAACTTCACGGGGCCCGTCGCCGCCGGGCGCCGCCTCGCCCTCAGCAGCACTGTCCAGCCACGCCTCAAGCACTTGCCGCAGGGGGCGGACGGCGTCTTCGTGCAGGATGACCGCGAGGTCCGCGGCTGCCACGGCCGCCTGCAGCCCGGCACCGTCGACGGCGGCCCGGACTTCCGGGATCCAGGCCCGGCGGGCCTGCTTGGCGGCCGCGGTCACCACCGACTGCCACTTCGCATGCGCCTTCGCGGCACGTTCGGCCTTCCACCGCACGATGGACCGCTCGGCCTGCCAGGGAATGACGGCGTCGATGCCCAGCTCGGTGGCGGTTTCGGCCGCGAGTTCGTCGCGGTCGCCCTTGGCGAGGGCCTGGACCAGAACCAGCCGGATCGCGGGTTGCGGCTCCGCCACGAGGTCCAGGCACTCGACGGTCAGTTCGCCGGGAGCGACGGCGGCGACGGTGCCCGTCAGGCGCTTGCCGGCGCCGTCGGCGATATCCACGGCCTCCCCGACGGCGAGCCGCTTGACGGTGATGGCGTGGCGGGCTTCGGCGCCTTCGAGGACGAAGGCCGAGCCGGGGACCTGCTGGTCCAGTGTCCCTGGGGCGGTGAAGAAGACCGGGTTACTCACCGCTACAGGTTACCGAGCCGATCCCGCAGTTTGGCGAAGACGCCGCCGCTGGCGGCAAGCTTTCCCGCGGTGAAGTGTTCGCCGCGGTGCTTGGCCAGCTGGCGGAGGAGTTCTTCCTGGGCGTGATCGAGCTTGACCGGCGTTTCGACCTGCAGGTGCACCTTCAGGTCGCCGCGGCCGTGGCCGCGCAGGTGCGTCACACCGAGGCCGCGCAGGGTGATGATCTCGCCCGACTGGGTGCCGGCCTTGACGTCGATCTCCTGCTCGCCGTCGAAGGTCTCCAGGGTGATTTCGGTGCCGAGCGCGGCAGCCGTCATGGGGATGTTGAGGCTGGCGTGGAGGTCGTCGCCGTCGCGGACGTAGGTAGGGTCATTGTTGACCCGGATCTCCACGTACAGGTCACCGGCCGGGCCGCCGGCGGGGCCCGCCTCGCCCTGCCCGGACAGCTGGATACGGGTGCCGGTGGCAACGCCGGCCGGGACCTTGACGGTCAGGGAACGGCGGCTGCGGATTCGGCCCTGGCCGCTGCACTCGTTGCAGGGGTCCTTGATGACGGTGCCGAAGCCCTCACAGGAGCCGCAGGGAGCCGACGTCATGACCTGGCCGAGGATGGACCGCACAGCGCGCTGGACCTGGCCGCTGCCGCCACAGATGTCGCAGCGGACCGGGTGGCTGCCCTCGCGGCAGCAGGAGCCCTCGCAGGTGGGGCAGATGACGGCCGTGTCCACTTCGAGCTTCTTGTTGACGCCGAACACGGCGTCGCGGAGGTCGATCCGTACGCTGATCAGCGCGTCCTGGCCGCGGCGGATCCGGGACGCCGGGCCGCCCTGGCCGCCGCCGGCGCCGAAGAAGGTCTCGAAGATGTCCTGGAAGGCGAAGCCCTGGCCGGAGTAGCTGCCGCCGCCGAAGCCGTTGTCGGTGCCGTTCTCATTGCCGGTGGTGTCATAGACCCGGCGCTTCTGCGGATCGGAAAGGACCTCGTAGGCGTGGGTGACCGCCTTGAACCGGTCCGAGGCGTCCTCCCCCGGGTTCACGTCAGGGTGAAGGGTCCGGGCCAGTTTCCGGTAGGCCTTCTTGATTTCCTCCCCCGTTGCGTCGCGGGAGACTCCAAGAACGTCATAGTGGCTGCTCAAAGTGTGTATCTCTTCCTTGTTGTTCTGCCTGTGGGGCACTGCCTGTCGGGCAAAAAGTAGCGTTCGGTCCCGGGCCGGTCAGGGCCCAAGGATCCTCGAAAGGTAGCGGGCCACCGCGCGGACGGCGGCCATGGTGGTGGGATAGTCCATCCGGGTGGGCCCGAGGACTCCGACCTTGGCCGTGGCGTCCGGCCCGTAGGCGGTGGCCACCACCGAGGCCTCGGCGAGGCCGTCGTAGGGGTTCTCCCGTCCGATGCTGACCGTGACACCGCGCGGGTCTTCGGCCATTTCGCTGAGCAGGCGCAACATGACCACCTGCTCCTCGAGGGCTTCCAGCACGGGGCCGATGCTGAGCGGGAAGTCCACGTTGGAGCGGGCCAGGTTGGCGGTGCCGGCCATGACCATGCGCTCCTCGCGGCTGCTCGTCGCCAGGGCCTCGAGGCCGCGGGCCAGGGCCTGGGCTGCGCCGCGGCGCGCCGGCGGGCCGCTCGCGACGACGGCGGGCAGCAGTTGCGGCATCAGGCTCAGCGGGGTTCCGGAGAGGCTGGCCAGGAAACGGGTGCGCAACTCCGCCAGTGCGTCGTCCGCAATCTCCTGGCCGACGTCGATCACGCGCTGCTCCACCTTCCCGGTGTCCGCGATCAGGACCGCCAGGACCTTCCGGGGCGCCAGCAGCACGAATTCGATGTGCCGCACCCGGGCGCGGCTGAGCAGCGGATACTGCACGACGGCGACCTGGTTAGTCAGCTGGGACAGGAGCCGCACGGTGCGGTCGAGGACGTCGTCGAGGTCCTCTGATCCTTCCAGCAGCGCCTGGATGGCCCGGCGCTCGGCCGGAGACAACGGCTTGACGGCCGAGATCTGGTCGACGAAGAGCCGGTAGCCCTTGTCCGTCGGAATCCGGCCGGCACTCGTGTGCGGTGCCGTGATGAGGCCTTCGTCTTCCAGTGCAGCCATGTCATTGCGGATCGTGGCACTGGAGACACCAAGATGGTGCCGTTCAACCAGCGCCTTGGACCCGACTGGCTCGCGGGAATGGACGTAGTCCTCCACGATGGCGCGCAGCACTTCGAGTTTGCGTGGTTCGCTCACGCTCCACCTCCAATCGACGGTCCCGCAGCCGGTGCCGCCCCAGGACCGTTCGGTTCGCGTCCCCGCGTGCTGCGGGGGCGGTCCGTGACCGGACAGGGGTTAGCACTCGACATGCCTAAGTGCTAACCAGTCTAATATGAGTCGCCGCGTTGTTAGCATTGGATTCGCTCCGGGCGTTGCCTGCGGGATCTCGGGGATCCGTCACGACGGCGCGGGAACCGCGGCAGCCGCTACCGTCACCGCGCCCCTGTGGTCCGGCTCGGGCCCCTTCGGGCCCCGGAGAGTTCCACTGACCGCCGTACATTCCGAGTGCAAAGTAAGCGTGTAGAGATGTCGTACCAGAACTGGGGGCCCCAGGACCTGTCCGCCCCCGCCAAGACGCAGTTGCCGGAAGTCCCGGTGGAACGCGGGATGGTCCTCGAGGAGGTCCAGTCCGGCTGGGTGGGCGCCGTGACCCGGGTGGAGAAGTCCGGCGGCATGCACGTGGTGGCGCTGGAGGACCGGCGGGGCAAGTCCCGGTCCTTCCGCCTCGGCTTTGGCTTCCTTTTGGAGGGGCAGCCGATCCGGCTGATGCCTCCTGCGCCGAAGGCGGCGCCCGCCGCCGGTCCCGGCCGCACGGCGTCGGGCTCGGTCCGGGTGGCGGGACAGCGCGCACAGGTGGCCAAGGCCAGCCGGATCTGGGTGGAAGGCAAGCACGACGCCGAGCTCGTGGAGAAGGTCTGGGGCGATGACCTCCGGGTGGAGGGAATCGTCGTCGAGCCGCTGCACGGCATTGACGACCTCGCGGCCGCGGTGGCGGAGTTCCGCCCGGGTCCGGGGCGCCGGCTGGGCGTGCTGGTTGACCACCTGGTGCCCGATTCCAAGGAGTCGCGGATCGCCGACGCCGTCATGGCTTCGCCGGGTGCCGCGGGCAACGTCCTGATTGTGGGCCACCCCTACGTGGACGTGTGGCAGGCCATCCGGCCCTCGGTCCTGGGGATTGAGCGGTGGCCGGTGATCCCCCGCGGCGTGGACTGGAAAACCGGCATCCTGACGGCGTTCGGGTGGCCCCGCTCCACCAAGGAGGACATCGGCCTCGGCTGGCAGAAGCTCCTCGGCGCGGTCCGCAGCTACGCCGACCTGGAGGCGTCCCTGCTGGGCCGCGTCGAAGAGGTCATTGACTTCCTGACCGTGCCGTAGCGCGCCGCGGCGGCCGCTCCGTGATCTCCATTTACGCGCCCAAGCAAGTATTCTTGAAACGGCGGCCGCGCTCCCAGCGCGGTCCCGGCTATTCCAGGCACAACCCAGGCAGCAACGCATCACCGCAATCCGAAGGGCTTCACCGTGGCAGATAACGCACGCGAACACACGGGCAACCAGGCCGGCCATGGCCAGCCCCCGTACCATGGCGTTCCGGCAAATGCGCTGCCGCTGACGGCCGGCGAGGACCGGCAGTGGGCCACGCTGGCGCACTTCGGCGGCATCCTGGGCTGCGTGCCGTCGCTGCTGATCTACTTGATCTTCAAGGACCGTGGCCCGTTCACGGCCCAGGAGTCCAAGGAAGCCCTCAACTTCACCCTGCCGCCGACCATCGCGGCCGTGCTCGCCAATCTGCTGGTCTTCATTCCCGTGGTGGGCAACCTCTTTGCCGTGCTCGCCACGGTGATCTGGATCGCCGTGACCTGTTTCTCGGTGGCTGCGGGCATCCATGTCAACCGCGGCCAGCCGCACCGCTACGAGTTCAACCTGCGCTGGATCAAATAGACCGGGATCAAGCAACCCGGCGCTAGGCCGGCCCGGCCCCAAACCTCCGGTCCCGAACAGAATGAGCCGGCCGCTGCCCCTTTGGGGGCAGCGGCCGGCTCATTGTGTATCCACGGCCCGGGCGCGGCCGGGCTCCCCCGGCCAAGGGAGCAGCTTCTTAGTCCGGCAGGATCCTGCGGACCACGGCGTCGGCCAGGAGCCGGCCCTTGAGCGTGAGGACCAGCCGCCCCTTGAAGGCGGCGGCGGGGTCCACCAGGCCGTCGGCGATCAGCCCGGCGACCGCGTGCCTGCCGGTGTCCCCCAGGCCGCCGAGGCTCGGGATGTCCAGCCCGGAGTTCAGTCGGGCCTCGAGCATGACCCGCTCCACGTTGCGGGTCTCGGTGTCCAGCGTTTCCCGTCCGGCGGCCGGCGACGCGCCGGTGCCGAGACGGTTGGCGTAGGCGGTGGGGTGTTTGACGTTCCACCAGCGGACGCCCCCGACGTGCGAGTGCGCCCCGGGGCCGATGCCCCACCAGTCGTCCCCCCGCCAGTAGGCGAGGTTGTGCCGGCAGGCCTGTTCGGGGGTGCGGGACCAGTTGCTGACCTCGTACCAGGCGAGCCCGGCCGCGGAAATCAGTTCGTCGGCGAGTTCGTATTTGGCGGCGTGGTCGTCGTCGTCGATTTCCGGCACCTCGCCGCGGCGGATCTGCGCCGCAAGTTTGGTGCCGTCTTCCACAATCAGTGCGTAGGCGCTGATGTGGTCGGGACCGTAGGACAGGGCGGTCTCGAGCGAGTAGCGCCAGTCAGCCAAGGATTCCCCCGGCGTTCCGTAGATCAGGTCAAGGCTGACCGCGAGCCCCGCCTGCCGTGCCCACTGCACCACCTCGGGCACCCGGCTGGGCGTGTGGGTGCGGTCCAGGACCTTCAGGACGTGCGGCACGGCCGACTGCATGCCGAAGGAGACGCGGGTGAACCCGGCGTCGGCCAGCAGCTGCAGGGATTCCGGGGTGACGGAATCCGGATTGGCTTCCGTGGTCACTTCGGCGCCGGGCTGCAGGCCCCAGGCCCCGATCGCAGCCGTGAGAATGCGCGCCAGGTCCTCCGCCGGCAGGAGCGTGGGCGTGCCGCCGCCGAAGAAGACGGTGCTGAGCGGGCGTTGGGGCACGCCGGAATTGTTCAGGACGCGGGCGGCGAAGTCCACCTCGGCGATCGCGGTGGCGGCGTAGGCGTCTTGGGAGGCCCCGCCGCCGAGCTCGGTCGCGGTGTAGGTGTTGAAGTCGCAGTACCCGCAGCGCACCGCGCAGAACGGGATGTGCACGTAGAGCCCGAAGGCGCGCTGAGCAGCGCCGTCGGCCGCCTGGGCGGGCAGGAGCCCGTCCGACGGCGCCGGGTCGCCGAGGGGAAGGACGCTAGGCACAGGCCCGGCCTGCCGGCACGGCAGCAACAGTCATGGCAAGCACCGCTACTTCTTGGCCTTGTCCTTGGACTCGTCCGTGGTGAGGGCGGCGATGAAGGCTTCCTGCGGGACCTCGACACGGCCCACCATCTTCATGCGCTTCTTGCCTTCCTTCTGCTTCTCCAGCAGTTTGCGCTTTCGGGTGATGTCACCGCCGTAGCACTTGGCAAGCACATCCTTGCGGATGGCGCGGATGCTTTCGCGGGCGATGATCCGTGAGCCGATGGCGGCCTGGATGGGCACCTCGAACTGCTGCCGCGGGATGAGTTCGCGCAGCTTGCCGGTCATCATCACGCCGTACGCGTATGCCTTGTCACGGTGCGTGATCGCGGAGAACGCGTCCACCTGCTCGCCCTGGAGCATGATGTCCACCTTGACGAGGTCTGCGACCTGGTCGCCGTCGGCCTTCCAGTCCAGCGAGCCGTAGCCGCGGGTCTTGGACTTGAGGATGTCGAAGAAATCGAAGACGATTTCGGCCAGCGGCAGGCGGTAACGGATTTCCACCCGGTCCTCGGAAAGGTAGTCCATGCCGCCCATGACGCCGCGCCTGCTCTGGCACAGCTCCATGATGGCGCCGACGAACTCGTTCGGTGCCAGGATCGTTGCAGCCACCATCGGTTCGCGGACTTCAGCGACCTTGCCGGTGGGGTACTCGCTGGGATTGGTGACGTGGACGACCTTTTTGTCCTCCAGCGTCACCTCGTACTCCACGTTCGGGGCGGTGGAGATCAGGTCCAGGTTGTACTCGCGCTCGAGCCGCTCGCGGGTGATTTCCAGGTGCAGCAGGCCCAGGAAGCCGACGCGGAATCCGAAGCCCAGCGCGGCGGACGTCTCAGGCTCGTACACGAGCGCGGCGTCGTTGAGCATCAGCTTCTCCAGCGCGTCGCGGAGCACCGGATAGTCCGTGCCGTCCAGCGGATACAGGCCGGAGAAGACCATCGGTTTTGCATCGGCGTAGCCGGGCAGGGATTCGCTGGCCGGTTTGGCGAGGTTGGTGACGGTGTCGCCCACCTTGGACTGGCGGACGTCCTTCACGCCGGTGATGAGGTAACCCACTTCGCCGACGCCGAGGCCCTTGGACGGTGTGGGCTCCGGGGAGCTGACGCCGATTTCCAGGAGTTCGTGGGTGGCGCGGGTGGACATCATCTGGATGCGTTCGCGCGGGTGCAGCATGCCGTCGACCACGCGGACGTAGGTGACGACGCCGCGATAGGTGTCGTAGACCGAGTCGAAGATCATGGCCCGTGCCGGGGCGTTCGGATCGCCGACCGGGGCGGGAAGGTCGCGGATGATTTTGTCCAGCAGGACTTCCACGCCGGCGCCGGTCTTGCCGGAGACGCGCAGGACGTCGTCGGGGTCGCCGCCGATCAGGTTGGCGAGTTCGGCCGCGTACTTCTCCGGCTGGGCCGCCGGGAGATCGATCTTGTTCAGGACCGGAATGATCGTGAGATTGTTTTCCATCGCCAGGTAGAGGTTGGCGAGGGTCTGCGCCTCGATGCCCTGGGCCGCGTCCACGAGCAGCACCGCGCCTTCGCAGGCCGCGAGTGAGCGCGAGACCTCATAGGTGAAGTCCACGTGGCCGGGAGTGTCGATCATGTTCAGCGCGTAGCTGACGCCGTCGAGCTCCCAGGGCATGCGGACTGCCTGGGACTTGATGGTGATGCCGCGTTCGCGCTCAATGTCCATGCGGTCCAGGTACTGGGCCTTCATGTCACGGGACTGGACAACGCCGGTGTACTGGAGCATCCGGTCGGCCAGTGTGGACTTGCCGTGGTCAATGTGCGCAATGATGCAGAAGTTCCGGATGATGGCCGGATCTGTTGCGGCGGGCACCGGGGCGGTGCGGGCCATGGGAGACACGCAGGGTCCTTACTGTTGGCATTTCTGGTGGCTTGTCCACGGGTCGGCGCGGATGCTGGTTCCCCATCCTGCGACGTGGCGCATTTGTCGTTCCTATAGTCTCCCACGTCCGGGCCCGTGGCAGTGCATCCCTGCATTCCGTTGCGGACTCTGCCCAGAGCCTCCCGGTATGGTTTCCCCATGGCTTGGAACTTACGCTCGATCGGCACCGCGGTCCGCGACGCACTGCGCTTCTTAGACAAACTTGGCGGCTCCGCGCCGGGCACCACCCGCGGACCCGCCGCAAAGCCGACACGCAAACCGGCCGGGAAGCCGACTGCGAAGCGGCGGCCGGCGCAGTCCCGGACGGGAGCTTCGACCCGGACGGGCGGCGCCCCTGCCGCCGGACTGACCGGGACCTACCCCGGCGATTTCCGGGGACGCGCGACGGTCCGCTATGCCCCCGCACCGAACGGCCTACCCGAGCCCGGCGAAATCGTGTGGACCTGGGTGCCCTATGAAGAGGACTACTCCCAGGGCAAGGACCGTCCGGTGCTGCTGGTCGGCACCACCGGCCGCTACCTGCTGGGCCTGATGCTGACGAGCAAGGACCACGACGGCGACGCCCGCCGCGCGGACGACTACGTGGACATCGGCACGGGACCATGGGACCGCCAATGGCGGCCGAGCGAAGCGAAGCTGGACCGGGTTCTGCAGATCAACTCGAGGGATATCCGGCGCGAAGGAGCGGTCCTGGACGCGGGCCGCTTCGACCTCATCGCCTCGGCCCTGCGGAGGCGCTACGGCTGGAGTTGACCCGCCTGGCGCCGGGACGCACCGCCGGATCGCCGCCGCACTCGTGCCCGCAGCGGCATCTCTGCTATTATTTAGAGCTGTGTGTCCGTGCAGGTCGACGGCCACAGATGGTTGGTCGCCATAGGTATCCCCACGCCGCTCAGTCAATGGCCAATCTGAAAGCCCTCTAGACCATTTTCCGCATTGAAAAAGAGAGTTCACACGTGGCTAATATCAAGTCCCAGAAGAAGCGCATCCTGACCAACGAAAAGGCTCGCCTGCGCAACAACGCAGTCAAGTCCGAGCTGAAGACTGCCATCCGCGCCGTCAACACCGCCGTTGAGTCCACCGACAAGGATGCCGCGTCTGCTGCTCTGGTAACTGCCAGCCGTAAGCTGGACAAGGCTGTCAGCAAGGGCGTTCTTCACAAGAACAACGCTGCAAACCGCAAGTCCGCGATCTCCAAGAAGGTCAACGCACTCTAAGGTTTTCCAGTTCACCTGAACTGATGATTGTGGCCGGCACCCTGTGGGTGCCGGCCACATCCAGTTAAGCCGCGGCGTTGTTAGATGCGCGCCAAGTAGCGCTTCGCTTCACGCAGTCGTGCCGGCGGCGCGCACCCGGGCGTCAGGACCTCCGGACCGACGTCGCAATCACCGTGACGGCGTGTTCCACGGCGTAGACGGGATCGCGGGACAGGCCTTTGACCTGCGCGTCAGCCTCGGCGGTGACCTGGATGGAGCGGACCAGCCCCTCGGGAGTCCAGCGCCGGACCTCCCGCTGGGCCTGTTCAACGAGCCACGGCTGCATCCCCAACTGTTTGGCAATCTGCGAGGACGAGCCCTGTGCGCCGGCCACCTTTGCCAGGGAGCGCAGTTTGGATGCCAGGGCCGCCACGATCGGTACCGGGTCCGCGCCGGTGTCCAGGGCGTGGCGGAGCGTGGAGAGGGCGAGAGGGCCGTTCCCGGCCATCGCGGCATCGGCGACCTTGAAGGCCGTTGCTTCGACCCGGCCGCCGTAGTACCTGTCCACCATGGCGGCATCCACGGCCGTGGTGGCGTCAGCGATCAGCTGGCTGCAGGCGGCCGCGAGTTCCGCGAGCTGCGCACCAACCGCGTTGACGAGGGCGTGCACGGCGTCGGGTTCGATGCGCCGGGAGGCCGCCTTGAACTCGGTCGTGACAAACGCGATCTTCTCGGCGTCTTTCTTCAGGGGCTGGCAGTCAACGACCGGCCAGCCGCCAGCCTTGATCGTATCCAGTAGCTTCTTGCCGCGGACTCCCCCGCCATGACGGAGCACCAGGACGGCATCCGGCTCCGGCTGTGCCACATACTTCAGGGCATCGGCAAGGAACGCATCGTTCATCGCCTCGAGTCCGTCGATCTCGATAAGCTTCTGCTCGCCGAAGAGTGACGGGCTGACGTTCATGGCCAGCGACCCGGCCGAGTAGCTCGCGGCGTTAAGCCGGGTGACTTCGACGTCGGGTGCCGCCTCGCGGACCTGCCCGCGAATACGGTCCATGGCACGCGCGCCCAAGTAGTCCTCCGGCCCGCCCACCAGGACGACAGCCGCAGGTGTCACATCGCGCCAGGTGGCGCTCTTCGTCGCCGAGGTCCTGGGCCGTGGGGTCTGGGCAGCAGCCACTCGTGATTCCTCCCGGAAGTTGGTTTGCAGACTCTAAGCGTCCCACGCCCGGACCGGTGCTCCAAGCCGTACCCCTCGCTCTGCCGGGCAGCCTGCCGGGCGGTCTGCCCGGACCGTCGGACGGACCCCGGGGCCCGCATCGCCGGCGGCCAGCCGGCCAGGACGGCGACGGTCCACGCGTGTGCCGCCAGCGACGACCGAACCACCGCGGCGGGATGCAGGGCCAGCCACACCATGCCGAGCACAGTCGCGGAAAAGATGCCCATGGTGGCCGCACCAAAGCCTCCCTCCGGCCACGGCAGGGTGGCGCCCGGGAGGGCCGCGAAGAAGCGCGCGATCCCCGCCACTGCGCCGGCCAAGGCGGCAGCCGGGGCCATCAAGAGCTCGGCGGCGGCAGGGACTACGGGAAGAAGGACCGCGGCTGCGGTCCCGAGCAGCGTTACGGGCGCCACGAGCGCTGCGGCAGCCACGTTGGCGGCCAACGCGTAGGCGCCGAACTGCGGCTGCAGCAAGACGATCACGGGACCGCAGAAGAGTTGGGCGGACAGCGGTACGGCCACGCCGCCCGCGGCCCAGCGCGGCACCGGCGCCGGAATCCAGTCCATGATGCGGCGTCCCGCAATCACAATTCCCAGCGTGGCCAGGACCGAGAGCACAAAGCCGAAGCTTGTCGCCAGGACCGGCTGTACAAGCAGCAGGCATATGACGGCAACGCACAGGAGGCTGAGTCCACGCCCTGCCCGGCCAGACGCTATTGATGCGAGACCGATGCCGCCCATGAGCGCGGCCCGCAGCACGCTGGGGTCCGGCCCGACCATGAGGACGAACAGCCCGAGCCCGGCGAGGCTGGCCGCTGCGGCGGCCACGCGTGGCAGACGCAGCGTGCGGGCCGTGAGCAGCAGCGTCCCCAGGATCAGGCTGCAGTTCGCGCCGCTGACGGCGGTCAGGTGCGTCATCCCGACTGTCTTCATGGCGTCTTCCAGTTCCGCGTTCAGGGCACTGGTGTCGCCGGTGACCATCCCGGGCAGCAGCCCGCTGGCGTCGCCCCCGAACCGGGCAGCGGCGGCGGTGAAACTCCGGCGCAGCCCGCCGGGAGCTTTCTGCCAGAACCCGGGGCCGCGCAGCACCGTGGGCGCGGACGAGGCTGAAAGGATTCCCGCGTCGGGCTCCCCCGGCGCAGCGGCGCGCACTCTTCCGGTGGTGCGCAGCTGCTGGCCCGGAACTGCGTGTTCCCACGCCGTTCCTCCCATGACGACGAACCGTGCGTCACCGGCGATCCTTCGGCCGTCGAAGGTCACGACCTTTAGCGTCACGGGGACCGCCCAGCGGTCTGCCAGGCCGCTCGCTCCGGGAGTCCTGAGCCGCCGCGGCGCGCCGGCAACCTCCACTTCCGCGACCACGGCTGCCCGGGCATCCACGGCCTCAGCAATCGCGCCGTCATGCCGCCGGGATGACTCGACGGCGGCGTGCGCGCCCGCCGCGACGGACAACAACAAGGCCGCGGCCAGGGTGGCGCGGAAGCTGCGCGGGGCCGCCGGCCCATGACGCGGGTCATACCGCAAGATCTCACGGCCGGGCCCGGCACGCCCCACAGTGCGCCGCCCAACGTGGGAGTGACCAACGTGGGAGCAACCCGCCACGACCAGCAGCATTGCCCCGGCCGCCGCCATGCCGCCGCAGAGAAGTGCCAGCTCCGCCGGATTCAACCAGTTGCCGGCGACGGCGGTCCCCCACACCAGAAGGGCCGGCGGCACGAGGCGCAGATCCGCCCGCCGTTGCCGTTCCCTTCGGCGCCGTTCCGCCGGGCGCCCGCGCCCGGCATCCGGCTGCAGCCCGTGATTCCATAACAGCGATGTCCGTGGCCCTCGAACCCCGGCGCCGGCCTCCGGGCCACCGGCTTCCCCGAGTGCCGGCGAGCGGACGGCCGCGTCGGCATACCGCTGCCAGAGGTTGCGTCCGCCGGGCACAGGACCCCGCCCAGTGTTCGTCTCCACGCCTCGTCGCTGCGCATCAGCTTCATTCCGGGGCGCGTCAGTGTCATTCCGGGGCATTTCAGACGCTCACTAACGGCAGCAGGGCCTCGAGCAACTTCGGGCCTATGCCGTCCACCGCATCGAGTTCCTGCACGGTCTTGAACCGCCCGTGCTGCGTCCGCCAGTCCACGATCCGCTGTGCCAGGACCGGCCCGACGCGCGGGAGGGTTCCCAGTTCCTCGAGCCCGGCAGTGTTGAGGTTGATCTTTCCGCCGCCGCCTTGGCTCGTGCCGGCCGCGCCGGAACCCGGCGGCGAAGCGCCCCCGCCGTCGGACGCACCGGCCTGATCGGGTTCGCCGCGTATCGGCACGAGGACCTTCTGCCCGTCCTCCAGCACGGCTGCAAGATTGAGCCGGTCCTGCTCCGCGGTATCCGTAGCCCCGCCCGCAGCCGCGATCGCTTCGTAAAGCCGACTCCCTGCCGGCAACTGAACCACCCCAGGTCTGGCCACGGCACCGGCGACATGCACCGTGATCGTTCCTGCCCCAGCGCCGGCATCGTCTACCGGCGGCGCACTGGCCACCGCGGCCGACTGGGCCGGTGGCGCCTCCGTCGCGGGGGCGGACTCGCTGAGCGGGGCCATCCGGGGGCCTCCGGTGCCCGCCTGCCACCAGAAACAGCCGCCCAGCACCGCGGCCAGGACACCCAGCAAAGCCGCAGCCCTCACACCTGTCCTGGCCCGCAGCCGCGCGGAAAGCGGGGGCCGTCCGTCCCGCCGGTGCCCGGCGAGTCCACCCAAGTGGCCTGCGGGGAGACCTTGCGGGGGCGTCTGGACGTCCAGCAAGCCCGGGGAGGGCGCCGCCGCCCTGCCAGCATCCGACGCTGAGCCCGGGTACTCGGAGCCGTGGGCATGACGACGGTTCCCGGCGTCCCCGGAACTTCCTAGCATCGCTGCCAGGCGTTCCCGGGCAACGCTGGCGCCTGCGGCGGATTCGGCTCCCGGGTCCCGGCGTGACATGGGAACGACTCTAGGAAACCCGCAGCGCCACCGACATCCCGGACCGGCCGTATGTGGAAATACCTGCGTAAAACACGTATTGGAGCGCCAGCAGGCAAGTATTCCCTACGCTGGTGCCCGCCAGGACCCGGTGGTAACGTCTGGATCCTCATCGAGAAACCTTGCCGGCTGGGGGCAATCTTGATCGTCTGGCTGTGTCCGCCAGACGTCGAAAGCTGGTGTGCAATGAAGTGGTTGTCTGGGCCTGCGTCGGTTGCGGCTCTTGGCGTCGCAGCAGTGCTGGCACCTCCTGCGGCGGCAGACACAACGCAAGCTACCTCGACCCAGGTCGTGAACTTCGCGGTTGACGGCAGTTACTGCCCGCAGCACGGCCTGTACGGCATAGCGCACGTGACGGTTGACGGCAGCGCGGGAATGTCTGCCGACCAGAATTTCATCTGGACTACGCAAACAGCGGCCACGTCCATCCACTCGGTCCCGCCGCAGGGCGCCGTCGCGAACGTCACGATTGTCTATCATTGCAATGTCCAGGTGCTCTGGTGGCTGGAGCCGGGCGACGCCCGAAGGGTGACCGCGGCCCTTTGGGTCAACGGCTCGGCCCCACAGCCCAACTACACCATCGGGCCGAATCAGCCGACGCCTCCGCGGGCCTCACCACCGACGCCGACGCCGACCCCACAGCCAACCGCACAGCCGGCCCCTCAACCGTCGTCTCAGCCCACCCCGCCGCCGGCCTCGCAACCGGCATCTCAGCCACCGGCACACTCTGCCTCGCAACAGGCGTCGCTGCCGGCGTCGCTGAAACCCGCACAGCCTCCACAGCCCGCACAGCCGCTGGCCCCGGAACCGGCACTCCCGCCGACGTCCCAGCCAAGCACACAGCCTCCGACCGCGCCGACCACGCCACCGACGCCGGAACCGACTGCGGAACCAACGTCCCAGCCGAGCACACCGCCGACACCACAACCGACGCAGGCGCCAACCACACAACCGACGTCACAACCGACAGCGGATCCGACGCCGGAACCAACCTCAGGAGCGACGACGCGGCCGACGTCTCCGCCGACCTCCCTGCACACGCCCCGGCCGACCCCGTGAGGGGCAGCTTCCAGCCGGAAATCACTGCTGATAGGTGATGTAAGCCTCGTACTGCACCCGCCACTTGTCGGCGGCCTTGGGGTCCGGAACGGTGGTGGTGAGGAACTGGACACTGGTGACTTGGCCTTTGAGGTATTTCAGCCATTTCGTCACCTCTTCGGCGACGTCGCGATCGAACTGGGCTACGTGGTGCACCTGCATTGCCATGACGGCCTCCGGTTGCGCTGGGGTTCGGTGCAGTGACTTTACCGCCAGCGCACTTTCCCGGCCAGAGTCCTCTGTCCGCAGCAGAGGCAGGCGTTAGTCGCCAGCTTCAGCGGCGGCCCTGCCCGCGCCCGCTTCCCAGATGTCGGGGGTACTGCCCTCCCCCACGATCACTGCCAGCACGCCGAGCCCAGCGTGGGCAGCCAGGACAGCGGGGAGGGCGCTGATCTGGGCCGGCGGGCAGGCCGGCAACGCTGCCGCGAGGCGTCTGGCAAGCTCCTCGGCCTGGGCCTGATTGCCGAAGTGATGCACGGCCAGCCGTGCCTGCCCGGCCGGGCGGGCGGAGGCATCGGCGGCAACGATTTCTTCCAGCCGCGCAATGGCCTTCGCCGCGGACCGGACTTTTTCCAGCGGAATGATGCGGCCGCCGTCAACGGCAAGGATGGGTTTGATGGAGAGCATGGTCCCCCAGAGCGAGGCGGCCGCCCCGATCCGGCCGCCGCGGCGCAGCTGTTCCAGGCTCGGAACGTAGAAGTACACTTTGGTGCGGTCCAGCCGGTCCTGCGCGAAGGCCTTCACTTCGGCCGCGTTCCTGCCCTCGGCCGCCGCGACAACGGCGCCCTGCACGCCCATCCCCTGCGCCATGCCGACGGTCCGCGAGTCGATGACCTCCACCGGGATGCCGACCCGTTCGGCCGCCAGCCGTGCTGCGTCGGCGGTCCCGGACAGGTCGCCGGAAATATGGATCGAAACCACGGACTGGAAGCCACGCCCGCCGGCCGCCCGGTAGGCGTGTTCAAACTGGCCGGGTGAAGGACGCGAGGTCTTGACGGGCTTTCCGCTGGCCAGGGCCACGGCGATCGTCTCGGCGATGTCGTCCTCGCCTTCGCCGTAGATTTCGGCGCCCACCATGACGGGCATCGGCACCACCGTGAGCCGGCCGTCAGCGCTGAACTCACGGACCCAGTCGGCGGGCAGCGCAGCGGCAGAGTCCGTGACCACCGCAACCTGCACGACGGCGCCCGGTACGGCTTCGGGGCCGACGCCGGCCCGGTGGCCCGGCCGGAGCCGGACGAACCGCTCGCGCAACCACGGCCAGCCTGATTCGCGCTCTGGCACCGGGGACCTCCTGCTGTCGGTATGCCTGGACTGGATCGTTTGGATTGGACCTGCGGCCACGGGGTCCGTGCCCGCCGCGTCGGCACCACGGGCCTTGGCGACACTGGCCGCCGGCATCTGCCGGCGGCCAGTGTCAGGCTAGAGCGTCTGGCTTCTACGTCCGGCTAGGCCGGGACGATGTTGACCAGTTTAGGCGCCCGCACGATCACCGTGCGGAGGGCCCGGCCGTCGAGGGCCCGCTGAACGTTTTCCGAGGCCAGCGCCAGTTCGCGCAGGTCGTCCTCCGAGATGTCCGGGGAAACCTCCAGACGGTCCCGCACCTTGCCCTGCACCTGGACGACGGCGATGACCGTGTCCTCCACGAGCAAGGCGTCGTCGTGCGTGGGCCATCCCGCGTTGGCGACCGACGCCGGGTGCCCCAGGACGTTCCACAGGTCCTCTGCGGTGTACGGCGCAAACAGGCTCAGGATGACGGCGACGGCTTCGACCGCTTCGCGGACCGCAGGGTCCGCCCCGCCAGCACCGGTGGCTGAATCTATGGTTTTGCGGGTCGCGTTGACCAGTTCCATGAGCTTGGCGACGACCACGTTGAACTTGTTGTGATCCAGCAGGGCCTGTGCGTCGGCGATGGTGCGGTGGGTGACGGTGCGCAGGGCACGATCACCCGTGGCGAAGTCGACGCCGGGTTCGCTCGTCACGTCCTGGCCGAGCCGCCAGGCGCGGGCCAGGAATTTCGCGGAACCAGACGGCGAGACATCTGCCCAGTCGACGTCGTCCTCCGGCGGGGAGGCGAAGATCATGGTAAGGCGGACGGCGTCCACGCCATACTTGTCCAGCTGTTCGCCGAGGTCGACGCCGTTGCCCAGGGACTTGCTCATGGCCTTGCCGCCGTTGAGCACCTGGCCCTGGTTCAGCAGCGCACGGAAGGGCTCGTCGGCGTCGATCATGCCGAGGTCGTGGATGACCTTGGTGAAGAACCGTGCATAGAGCAGGTGCAGGATGGCGTGTTCGACGCCACCGACATACTGGCCTACCGGCATCCAGTCGTTGATCTTGGCGGGGTCAAACGGGCCCTCGGTGAACTCCGGGGAGACGAAGCGCAGGAAGTACCAGGACGAGTCCACGAAGGTGTCCATGGTGTCCGTGTCGCGCTTGGCCGGGCCGTGGCACGCGGGGCACTCGACGTTGACCCAGGCCTCGGCGGCGGCCAGCGGGGACGTGCCCTTCGGGGACAGGTCCTCGCCGCGCAGGTCCGCCGGCAGGGTCACGGGCAGCTGGTCGTCCGGGACGGGGACCTCGCCGCAGGCCGGGCAGTGGATGATGGGGATCGGGGTGCCCCAGAACCGCTGCCGGCTGAGCAGCCAGTCACGCAGGCGGAAGTTCACGAACTTCTCGCCGGTGCCCTGCTGCTCCAGGATCGCGATGGCGGCCGGGATGGCTTCGGCCTTCGCCAGCCCGTCCAGTGCGCCGGAGTTGATGAGGGTGCCTTCGCCGGCGGTTGCCGTGCCGGAGACTGCGGGGTCTTCCTCGCCGGTGTCCAGCACCGCCCGGACGGGCAGGTCGAAGGTTTTGGCGAAGTCGAGGTCGCGCTGGTCATGGGCCGGGACGGCCATGATGGCGCCCGTGCCGTAGTCGGCCAGGACGTAGTCCGCGGCCCAGACGGGCAGCTTCTCGCCGTTGAGCGGGTTGACCGCATAGCGGCCGGTAAACACTCCGGTCTTCTCGCGTTCGGTGGACTGGCGCTCGATCTCGGACAGTGCCTTGACCTGTTCGCGGTAGGCGTCCAGGGCCGCGGCGTGCTCGTCGGTGACCAGCTCGACGGCGAGCGGCGCGTCGGCGGCGACGACGAAGAACGTGGCGCCGTAAAGGGTGTCCGGGCGCGTGGTGAAGACCGTGACGTCCTTGGCGGCCTTGCCGCCGTCGGCCTCGATCACAAAGTTGACGTGGGCGCCCTCGGAGCGGCCGATCCAGTTCTTCTGCATGGCGAGGACGCGCTCGGGCCAGTGCCCGCGCAGTTCGTCCATGTCATCGAGCAGCCGGTCCGCGTAGTCGGTGATCTTGAAGTACCACTGGTTCAGCGACTTCTTGGTAACGGGCGTGCCGCACCGCTCACAGGCGCCATTGACAACCTGCTCGTTGGCCAGCACGGTCTGGTCCTTGGGGCACCAGTTGACGGGCGAATCCTTGCGGTACGCCAGGCCGCGCTCGTAGAAACGTTTGAACAGCCACTGCGTCCAGCGGTAGTACTCGGGGTCGGAGGTGTGCAGCCGGCGGGACCAGTCCGCGGAGATGGCATAACGCTTGAAGGACGCCGCCTGGGTGTCGATGTTGGCGTAGGTCCACTCGCTGGGGTGCGCGTTGCGCTTGATGGCGGCATTCTCCGCGGGCAGGCCGAAGGAGTCCCAGCCGATCGGGTGCAGCACGTCGTAGCCCTGCTGACGCAGGTAACGGGCTACCACGTCGCCCATCGCGAATGCCTCGGCGTGGCCCATGTGAAGGTCACCGGACGGGTACGGGAACATGTCCAGCACGTAGCGGCGTTCCTTTGAACCGTCGTCGAGCGGCGTGAAGACCTTCAGGTCTTCCCAGACCTGCGGCCATTTGGCTTCCATCGCCGCGAAGCTGTAGGCACCTTCCTCGGGCCCCTCCGCCGCGGCTGCTGGTGATCCGGTCTGTGTTTCCGGCTGAACGCTCACTGCTGGCCTCTTCTGTTCTATACGGCCTGTTAACTCAAGCCTGTCTACCGTCAGGCCTGCCTGCCGCCAGGCCTGTTTACCTTCAAGTCTGCACTGTCTTAAAGACTGCACCGCCAAAGCCGGTTGCCCGGCCCTGGCTCCTTGCTGTCCGTGCGCGGCGCTTCCTGCCGTTACCGCCTGCCCTGCGGTCCGGAACAGAGCCCGGACACACAAAAGCCCCTCGACATGGAGGGGCCGCCGCTCGGCAATCCGAGGTCTCTTCGGGATCGAGGTCTCGTCGGGATGCCGGGCGGCTAACTAAGCAGGAGCACAGCGCGCATAGGACCACTTTAGCCCCTCGGGCTGATTCGCGCTGAAACGACAGTCCGATGCGGCCCGGGAGTCGCGGGCGCACGGACCGGTCCCCCGCCGTGCGGGCGATTGTGCCCGAAATTGTTATAAATGCCTCACCTGCGGACCCGCGGTACCTACGGTGAGCCCAAAATGGCTGCCGGCAAGTAGTGGAAACGAAAATTCAGGCAGCGACCAAAGTAAAAACAAGCAGAAATGTCGGCATCACCCGGGTGGGAAGCGTCGGTTTTCGGGCCCCTCCGGGTGATCGTCAATAAAAAAACGCATTATATGCCGCCTAACTGGGAAAGACCCGTGAATCCCCCCGATGCAGCCTCACAATTTCTGCTTGCCAAACACTTCAAAGGGGAACACCATTCGAGATAGGTCAGCAATTGGGATCTCGCCGGGGGGATTCGCACATGGTCTCGGGTTGAGGAGCCTGTCATGAGTCACTTGCGCACTACTTCTATGCAACCAGCAAAAACCCTCAGTGCCCGCCCGTACCGCGGCGGCCCCCTGGAACAGGCCTAGCCATGTTCGGCTGGATTACCCGTTTCAGTATGCAGTTCCGCATCCTGGTCCTCGCCCTGGCCGCGGGACTCATTGCCTTCGGGGTGGTGAACATCCCGCATATCGCCGTCGACAGCATGCCCGAGTTCGCGCCCGCGCACGTCGAGATCCAGACCGAGGCCCTGGGCCTGTCCGCCGCCGAGGTCGAGCAGCTCATCACCTCTCCCATGGAAGCCGACCTACTCAACGGGGTGGCCTGGCTTGATGAAATCCGGTCCAAGTCAGTCCCCGGCCTGTCCTCGATCGAGCTCGTGTTCGAGCCGGGCACCGACCTTCTGCGCGCGCGCCAACTCGTGGCCGAGCGCATGACCCAGGCCCACGCGCTGCCCAACGTCTCGGCGCCACCACTGATTATGCAGCCGATGTCGTCAACCAGCCGCGTGCTCATGGTCCGGATGACCTCCCAGCAGCTCTCCGGCATCGAAATGTCCGTCCTGGCCCGGTGGAAGATCAAGCCGCGGCTCATCGGCATTCCCGGTGTCGCCAACGTGTCCATCTGGGGTCAGCGCGAACAGCAGCTCCAGGTCGAAGTCACTCCCACGCAACTCCGCGACAAGGGCATCACACTCGAGCAGGTCATCAAAACCACGGGCAACGCCGTCTGGGTGTCTCCGCTGAGCTTCCTTGAGGCATCAACGCCCGGCACGGGCGGGTTCGTGGAGTCGCCAAGCCAACGCTTGGGCATTCAGCACGTCCTGCCCATCCGGACGCCCGGCGACCTCGCCAAGGTCAGCGTCGAAGACGCCGGCTCTCCCATGCTCCTGGGTGAGATTTCCCAGGTGAAGGAGGACCACCAGCCGCTGATCGGCGACGCCGTCGTCGGACAGGATGCAGGCCTGGTGCTGGTGGTGGAGAAGTTCCCCGGAACCAGCGCGCTGCAGGTCACCAGGGATATCGAGGCTGCCTTGAACGACATGCAGCCGGGGCTGTCCGGAATCCAGATGGATACGTCCGTCTTCCGGCCCGCCTCGTTCCTGCAGGATGCAGTGGACGGTCTTGGCGTGGCACTGCTCGTGAGCCTCTTAATCGCCATCCTGCTCTTCTGGATGCTCTTCCGTTCCTGGCGCGTCGCGGTGATCGCCCTTGTGGCCCTCACGACTACCGTCATGGCGGCCGGGGCGGTCCTCTACCTGCTTGACGCCACACTGAACATCTCGATCCTCGCCGGCATCCTGCTGGGCGTGTCCGTGATCGTGGGAGACATTGTGGAGGATGTTCAAGCGCAGCGGCGCCGGCCCCTGCGGGCCACCGGAACCGAGACTGAAGCCACCATCAGGTTCCGCATGGTGCAGCTGGTCCGCAGCGTCCGCACCCCGTTGTTCCACGGGTCCCTCGTCATGGCCATGGCGCTCGCGCCGACGCTGTTCGTTACGGGAGTCGGCGGCGCGTTCTTCCAGCCGTTGTTCTGGTCGATGGCGCTGACGCTTGCCGTCTCAATGCTGGTGGGCTTGTCCGTGACACCTGTCCTGGCGTATCTCCTGCTGCCCCGCGAGACGGCCCCGCGGCCTGACTTGCCCGTTGTTGTCCGGGCCAAGTCCTACTATGACCGGGCGCTCGAGGGCGCGCGGTCCCTCACCGCGGTCGGCATCGTTGCTGTCGCCGTCGTTGGCCTGCTCGGACTCGCCGCCGCATCCCAGCTGGTCGGAACCCGAGCGGTCGTTCCGACCATTCCGGACCGGACGCTCCTGGTGCAGTGGGACTCCATGGCCGGCACGTCCAACGACGAAGTCCGCAGGGTGGCGTCGAAGGCGTCCGAAGAGCTGCGGGCACTGCCGGGCGTTTCGGGAGTCGGCGGACATATCGGCCGCGCCATTTCCTCCGACCAGGTGGTGGGTAACAGCTCCGCGGAACTCTGGGTGTCCATCACACCGGACGCCAATTTCACCGAGACGGAAAAAGCTGTCCGCGACGTCGTCCAAGGCTACCCGGGCATCGCCCACAACGTCGTGAACTACTCCCAGCAGAAGATCGGTGAACAGCGCAGCAGCATGGATCCGGGATTCGCCGTCCGCGTCTACGGCACCGACATGCCGGTCCTGCGCGAAAAAGCCGAAGAGGTCCGCAAGGCCCTTGAGACGGTTGACGGCGTGCAGAACCCGACCATCAACGCCGGCGCCATGACGCCCATCGTCGAAGTCGAAGTCAACCTCGCCGAGGCGCAGAAAGTCGGCATCAAACCCGGCGATGCGCGGCGCGCCGCCGCGGCCCTGATGCAGGGCATTGTGGTCGGCAACCTCTTCGAACAGCAAAAGGTCTTTGAAGTGGTGGTGCGCGGCGCGGTGGACGTCAGGGACGACCTGACCAGCATCCGCGAACTGTTGCTCGACACGCCAAGCGGCGGTCAGGTCCAGCTGGGCCAGATCGCCGACGTCCGGCTCGTACCAAACGAAGTCGTGATCATGCACGATGACACCTCGCGGAGGATCGACGTCGTTGCCGACGTCAGCGGGCGGCCGCTGGCGGATATCCAGCGCGACATCAACGCGGCGATCTCGCAGATCCAGTTCCCGCTGGAATACCACGCCGAAATCCCCACCAAATACAGTGAACGACTGGCCGGAGACTCCCTGGTGTTGTGGATCGGCGCGGCGGCCCTCATTGGCATCCTGCTCCTGCTACAGACAGCCGTGCGGAGCTGGAAGCTGGCCCTCGCCGTCTTCCTGTCCCTGCCGGCCGCGCTGGCCGGGGCCGCCATCGCGGCGTGGATCGCGGGGGACGCAATCACCGTGCTGTCGCTCACCGCGTTTGCGGCGCTGCTGGCCGTCGCCGGCCGCAACGCGGCATTGCTCTCGGCCCGTACAGATGAGCTGTGGCGGGCGGCCCCGCAGGAGTCCCGTGAAGAAGCCGTCTTGACTGCAGCGCGGGAGCGGGTGTCGCCCATCCTGAAATCCGCCCTGATCACGGTGGCGATCCTCATCCCGCCGGGACTCTTCGGCGGCGCCGTGGGCGGGGCCCTCCTGGGGCCGATGGCCCTGATCATCGTCGGCGGACTCGTCACTACAACCCTCATCGGGATCTTCGTGCTCCCCCTGCTCGCGCTCTGGTTCGGGCCCCGGTCCGCCCCCGAAGAGTGGGCGGAAGTCTACGAAGCCGAAGTTCCCGTCCAGCCCGTTATGCAGGAAAAGGTGGAAGCAAAATGACCAGCCAACAGCCCCTGCGGCGCCTGCCCCTGGCGGCCGCTGTCTGCGCAGCCCTTCTGTTCGCGTTGCCCTCGTGCGCCCAGACGACGGCGGCAACGCCCGCCGCCGTCTCGGCCAACGAACCCGCCAAGGTGGAGAAGAATGCCGCGACCGGCATCGCAAAACTGACCTTGACCGAAAAGGGAATCGAGCGCCTGGACCTGACGACCGATACCGTCAAGGCCGGCACGGGGACGGCCGTCCTGCTGCCCTATGCGGCCCTGCTCTACGACGCCAGCGGCAAGACCTGGGTGTACACCAACCCGGCCCCGCGGGTCTACCAGCGGGAACCGGTCACGGTGGCCAAGGTGGAGTCCGGAGTGGTCACCGCTTCGGCGGGGCCCGCGGTGGGCACCGCCGTCGTGACCGTCGGCGCGGCTGAACTGTTCGGCGCCGAGTTCGATACGGCCCATTGACATGCGCCGGATTGTCGCTGCGAGCCTGAGGTTCCGGTCGATCATCATTGCGATGGCCGCCGCCCTCATGATCGTGGGCGGCGCGCAGCTCAGCAGTGCTTCGGTGGATGTTTTCCCGGAGTTCGCGCCGCCCCGTGTCGAGGTCCAGACGGCGTGTCTGGGGCTCACGGCCTCCGAAGTTGAGGAACTGGTAACGGTTCCGATGGAGGAGGCCTTCAACGGCATTGACGGTTTGGACCAGATGCGGTCGAAGTCGGTGTCGCAGCTGTCCGCTATTGTGCTGGAGTTCAAGCCCGGAACCGACCTGCTCACGGCCAGGCAACTGGTGTCCGAGCGGATGGCAACCGTCATTCCGACCCTGCCCACCTGGGCGGCGCCGCCGCTGATGCTCCAGCCGCTGTCCTCCACCAGCCGCGTCATGAAGATCGGGCTCTCCTCCGAAACCCGCTCCCTGATCGAAATGTCCATGATTTCCTACTGGAACATCAGGGCGCACCTGCTCCGGGTGCCGGGCGTCGCGAATGTGGCGATCTGGGGCGAACGCCTTCAAATGCTGCAGGTCCAGGTAGATCCGGCCAAACTGGCTGCCAACGACGTCACGCTGGAGAACGTCATGAACTCCACGTCCGATGCCCTGGACGCCGGCCTGCTCAAGTACTCCCCCGGCGCCCTGATCGGCACCGGAGGGGCGCTCGAAACGCCGAACCAAAGCATGGGCATCAGGCACGTCCAGCCCATCACGTCCCCGGCGGACCTTGCCCAGGTGGCGCTGGAGGAGCGTGAAGGCCTGCCGCCGTTGCGGCTCGCCGACGTGGCGAACGTCGTGGAAGACCACCAGCAGCTGATCGGTGACGCGGTGATCAACGGCGGCCCCGGCCTCATGCTGATTGTCGAAAAGCTGCCGTGGGGCAACACGCTCGAAGTCACGCGAGGGGTTGAGGAGGCCCTCCAGGAACTGCAGCCCGGCCTGACCGGGATCGCAGTCGACACCACGTTGTTCCGGCCCGCCTCGTTCATCGAGGAGTCTCTCGGCAACCTGGGCCTCGCGCTCCTGCTGGGCTGTTTCCTGGTGGTCCTGGTGCTGAGCGTCTTCCTGTTCCAATGGCGGACCGCGCTGATCAGCGTCATGGCCATCCCGTTGTCCCTGACAGCCGCCGCCCTGGTGCTCTACTGGACCGGAGGAACGATCAACACCATGGTGCTGGCCGGGCTGGTGATCGCCGTCGGGGTGGTGGTGGACGACGCCATCATCGACGTCGAAAACATCGTCCGGCGGTTGCGGCACCACCGTGCCAGCGGAGGAACCGAAAGCACCGCCCGCGTGGTGGTCAATGCCTCCCTGGAGGTTCGCGGCCCCATCGTCTACGCCACGCTGATCATCGTCGCAGCCACTGTGCCGATCTTCTTCCTGGACGGACTGACAGGCGCCTTCTTCCGGCCCCTGGCCATCTCCTACACCCTGGCCGTGATGGCGTCCATGCTGGTGGCCCTCACGGTCACGCCCGCCATGGCGTACATCTTCCTGCGGAATGCCACGCTGGAAGACCGGGATCCGCCGGTGGTCCGGGTCCTCAAACGCTGGTACGGCGCCGCACTCCGGCCCATTGTGCGGCGGCCGCTCCCCGGCTACCTCGCCGTGGCAGCGTTCGGCGTCGTAGGCATCATCGCGGCCCCGCTACTGGGCCAGTCGCTGCTGCCGTCATTCAAGGAACGCGACTTCCTCATGCACTGGGTCACGCAGCCCGGCACCTCCAACGCCGAAGAAGTGCGCGTGAGTCAACTGGCCTGCAAGGAGCTGATGACCGTTCCGGGCGTCAACAACTGCGGGTCCCACATCGGTCAGGCATTCGCGGCCGATGAGGTGGTGGGCGTCAACTTCGGTGAGAACTGGATCAGCGTCGACCCCTCGGTCGACTACGACAAGACCCTGGCCTCCATCCAGCAGATCGTGGACGGCTATCCCGGCATCCACCGGGACGTCCAGACGTACCTCAAGGAACGTGTCCGCGAGGTGCTGACCGGCACGGGCTACTCGATCGTCGTCCGCGTCTACGGCGATGACCTGGACACGCTGAAGAAGCAGGCGGACAAGGTCAAGACGGTCCTCGCCGGCATCGACGGGGCACTCGGGGCCAAGGTTGCCCTGCAGGTCAACGTGCCGCAGGTCAATGTCGAGGTGGACCTGGACGCCGCCAACCGCTACGGGCTCAAGCCCGGTGACGTCCGCCGTGCCGCGGCCACCCTGGTTTCCGGGGAGGAGGTCGGCGACGTCTACCGCGACGGCAAAGCCTACGACGTCCAGGTCTGGAGTCCTCCCGAAATCCGGACCAGCGTCACCAGCATCGAAAACCTCCCCCTGGACACCCCGAGCGGACAGCGGATCCGGGTGGCCGACGTCGCCAGGATCTCGGTGAAGCCCACCCCCAACGTCATTGAGCGTTCGGAAGGGTCCCGGCGGCTGGACGTCAGCGCCAACGTCAAGGAAGGCGACCTCGCGAGGGTCGTCGAGAAACTGGAATCCGAACTCAAATCGGTGGAGTTCCCCACCGGCTACAGCGCGGACATCCTGGGCGAATACGCAGAGCGGCAGGCCGCCTCCCAACGGCTGCTCCTCTTCGCGATCGGTGCCGTCATTGTGGTGTTCCTCCTGCTCCAGGCAGCATTCCGCAGCTGGCGGCTGGCCACGCTCGCCATCCTGACTCTGCCGGTCGCACTGGTGGGCGGGGTAATCGCCGCGCACATGAGCGGCGGAATCCTGTCCCTTGGCTCGCTGGTCGGGTTCCTGACCGTGATGGGCATCGCCGCGCGCAACGGCATCCTGCTCATCAACCATTGCCAGCACCTGGAGCAGTTCGAGGGCGTGCCGTTCGGCCGGGACCTGGTCCTGAGGGGTGCCGCCGAGCGGTTGTCACCGATCCTGATGACCACCCTGGCCACCGCACTGGCCCTCGTGCCGCTGGTGGTGATGGGTACCAGGCCGGGTCATGAGATCGAGCACCCGATGGCCGTAGTGATCCTCGGCGGACTGGTGACCTCGACACTGGTCAACTTGTTCATCGTTCCATCGCTCTACTTGCGGTTCGCCAAGAAGGGTCCGGCACGTGACCGCGAGCCCCGCCAGCCGGAGCCCGTACCCGCCGCATAGCAGCAACCACCAACACTGAGAGGGCAGACAGATGACTCCACGAGGTAAGAGATTCACCGCTTACGGCACGGCGTTCCTGTTGGTGGTGGGGTCGCTGACGGCGGCGACGGCGGCAACTGCGGCTGCCGCCGCGCCGGCGGCCACCAGTTCCCAGGAACTGTGCGGCCCCGGTTCGGCACTGTCATTCAACCGTTCCGCCTTCCCGGCAAAGCCCCTGATCAACAACCAGTGGCTCACGCTCAAGCCCGGCATGCAGTACACCACCACCGGCAAAGTCGTCTCCGCGGACGGGACCACCGTACGCAAGGTTGTCAGCACCGTCACGGGACTGACCAAGGTGATCGACGGCGTCACGACGATCGCGATTTGGGACCGCGACTACTCCGACGGTGAACTCGTGGAGTCCGAGCTCGCCTTCTTCGCCCAGACGACGAAGGGGGCGGTGTGGCTCTTCGGCGAGTATCCGGAGGAGTACGAGAACGGCAAGCTTGCCGGCGCGCCCAGCACCTTCATCAGCGGCATAGACAAAGCCCGGGCCGGCATCGCGATGCAGGCCGAGCCGCATCGGAACACGCCTGCCTACGTCCAGGCCTACGCCCCCACCGTGGACTTCCTGGACTGCGGCGGCGTCAAGTACAAGCACCTGTGCGTCTGTGTCCCTACAGGGTGCTACGACGACGTGATGGTGATCGATGAGTTCAATCCACTGGATCCGCCCAGCGCCGGCCACCAGCGCAAGTACTACTCGGCCGGGACCGGGCTCATCAAGGTGACAGCTGTCGGCGGGGAAGACCAGGAGTTCCTGGATCTGGTCAACATCAAGAAACTCTCCAGCGCCGAGCTTGCAAGCGTCAACGCGCGTGCGCTGGCGATCGACCGCCGGGGCTACACGGTCAGCAAGGACGTCTACGCCAAGACACCGCGCGCAGTCGTCTCGACGCCCTAACGTCCTGTCACCGGCCACAAAAGAGCTCCGGCCGGGGAATCCTGGCCGGAGCTCTTCCGTGTCCGCCGGAACTACCGGCTGGCGGGTTGGGACGTGGTGCTACTTCACGTCCGCGTCAACCCAGTCCATGGACTTGGTGACGGCCTTCTTCCAGAGGCGCATCTGGCGTTCGCGCTCGGACTGGTCCATTTGCGGCTCCCAGCGCTTGTCCTCGGCCCAGTTGGCCGAGCACTCGCCCAGGTCCTTCCAGAATCCGACGGCCAGGCCGGCCGCGTAGGCTGCGCCCAGCGCCGTCGTCTCGACCACCTTGGGCCGGATGACCGGCACCCCGAGGATGTCCGCCTGGAACTGCATGAGGGCATCGTTGGCGACCATGCCGCCGTCGACCTTCAGCTCCGTCAGCGGAACGCCGGAGTCGGCGTTGACCGCGTCCAGCACCTCACGGGTCTGGAAAGCCGTGGCCTCCAGTGCCGCGCGGGCAATATGGGCCCTGTTCACATAGCGTGTGAGGCCCACAATGGCGCCGCGGGCGTCCGAACGCCAGTACGGCGCGAAGAGGCCCGAGAACGCCGGCACAATGTAGACGCCGCCGTTGTCCTCCACCGAGGCGGCCAGGGTCTCGACCTCCGGGGCGCTGCTGATCATGCCGAGGTTGTCCCGCAGCCACTGGATCAGCGAACCGGTGACGGCAATGGAGCCCTCCAGCGCGTAGTGCGGTGCGGCGTCGCCCAACTTGTAGCCAACCGTGGTCAGCAGCCCGTTCTTCGAGTGGACGATTTCCTCGCCGGTGTTGAAGATCAGGAAGCAGCCCGTGCCGTACGTGTTCTTGGCTTCACCGGCGTCGAAGGCGGCCTGGCCGAACGTGGCCGCCTGCTGGTCGCCGAGGATCCCGGCCACGGGAACCTCACGCAGCAGCTGGGACGTGTGCACAGTGCCGTAGACCTCGGAAGAGGACTTGATGGTCGGCATCATGGAGGCCGGGACGCCGAACGCGTCCAGGATCTCCTGGTCCCAGGACAGCGTCTCCAGGTCCATGAACATGGTCCGCGAGGCGTTGGTCACGTCGGTGACGTGGACGCCGCCGTCGGTCCCGCCGGTGAGGTTCCACAGCACCCAGCAGTCCGTGTTGCCGAAGACGAGGTCGCCGGCCTCGGCCTTGGCCCGGGCGCCTTCGACATTGTCCAGGATCCACTTGATCTTGGTGCCGGAGAAGTAGGTCGCCAGGGGCAGGCCGACCTTCTGCTTGAAGCGTTCCGGACCGCCGTCCTTGGCGAGTTCGTCGACGATCGGCTGCGTGCGGGTGTCCTGCCAGACGATCGCGTTGTAGACCGCCTCGCCGGTGGTCTTGTCCCACACAACGGCCGTTTCGCGCTGGTTGGTGATGCCGACGGCGGCGATGTCGTGGCGGGTCAGGTTCGCCTTGGACAGTGCCGAGGCGATCACCTCGCGGGTGTTGTTCCAGATTTCCGCGGGGTTGTGCTCCACCCAGCCGGCCTGCGGGAAGATCTGCTCGTGCTCCATCTGGCCCGAGGAGACAATGCTGCCGCTGTGGTCGAACACGATGGCGCGGGTGCTCGTGGTGCCCTGGTCAATGGCGACTACGTACTGGTTCATATTGACGTCCTTGTCTGTTTGGCGTAGCAGGTGAATTGGCGATTAGTGAGGGATTACCGGGGCGATGATCGGCACGACTGCGGCTACGATGCCGGCCAGTCCGCCGCCGATGAGGGGTCCGACGACGGGGATCCAGGAGTAGCTCCAGTCACTGGAACCCTTGCCCTTGATCGGGAGCAGGGCGTGGGCGATGCGGGGGCCGAGGTCACGTGCGGGGTTGATGGCGTAGCCCGTGGGCCCGCCGAGCGAGACACCGATGCCGACAACGAGCAGTGCCACCGACAGCGGGCCGAGTCCGGAGGGCGTTCCGCCGAAGGTCAGGATGACGAACACGAGGACAAAGGTGCCGATGATCTCGGTAATCAGGTTCCACTGGTTGGAGCGGATCGCCGGGCCGGTGGAGAAGACGGCCAGCTTGCTGGCGGGCTCGGGCTCGACGTCGAAGTGCTGCTTGTGGGCCAGCCACATCACGATGGCACCCAGGAAGGCACCGAGCAGTTCACCGCCGAAGTAGGTCAGTGTCGAGGCGAAGTCGACTGGAACGCCGGGAGCGTACAACTTCTTGCCGTTGAGCAGCAGACCAAAGGTCACCGCAGGGTTCAGGTGCGCCCCTGACTGGGCGGCAACGTAGACACCGGAGAAGACGGCAATGCCCCATCCCCAGGTGACCATCAGGAACCCGCCGTTGTTGCCCTTGGTGCCTTTGAGCGCAACGTTGGCCACCACGCCGCAACCCAGCAGGGTCAGCATTGCGGTGCCGAATACTTCGGACAGGAAAACTATTCCAAGAGACATCTTTGACTCCTCTATTTTCTGTTGTCGGCCTCCGCGAGTTTGGAGGCCGTGGGGCCGGCAGCATGTTGGTGCTGCCGGCCAGCCACTGCGCCGGCCGCCGGGGCGGACCGCGCAGTGCTTGCACCCGGGCTTCCCTGCCCGGGCACGCAAGTCGAATCAGGCGACCAGGCTGTGGACCCGGACGCCGTGGAACCGCTGAAGCACCTCCTGTGCGTGGGTGATTTCCGTGGCCCGGCGTGCCGCATCCCAGCCGAGCGGGCCGGAGAGGATGTCGGCAATTTCGTTCAGCAGTTCGCCGGTCACGAGGCCCCGGAAGGCCAGGGACGTGCGGCGGATGAGGACGTCCACGAGGTGCCCGATCTGCTCGTGTGCCGCCATGAACTCCAGTTCGCGGGTGCTGAGCTCGCGCGTGGAGTGCAGCAGCCTGTCCGCCTCGCCGGCGTTGGCATCATCCAGGAACCGGATGACCTCTTCGGCGCGGGTCCCGTAGCGGGTCAGGAGTCCGGTGACGCGGGCGGCGTCGCGGCCGGCGGACATGTGGGCCTTGATCCAGCGTTGGACGCCGTCCTCGCTGTCCGGGAAGCCCGCGCCGCCGCCGATGGCGAGCTTCGCCGTCGAGAGCTTGCGTTCCATGCCGAGTTCGGCCAGGACGTCGTTGCTCAGGTGCTCGGCGAGGGCACGGAACGTGGTCCATTTGCCGCCCACCAGGCTCAGCACGGCCCCGCCGGCGCCCGCACGGCGTTCGATCCGGTAGTCCCGGCTGACGAAGCCCGGCTGGGTGGCGTCGTGCTTGGGAAGCGGCCGCACTCCGGAGAACGTGTAGACGATTTGTCCCCGGTCCACCGTGATGTCCGGGAAGACGTGGCCGATCAGGTCAAAGAAGTAGTCGATTTCCGCCTCGGTGCAGACGGCGTCCTCGGCCATGTCGGCGTCGACGTCCGTGGTGCCGACCAGGACGCGGTCCCCCATCGGGTAGATCAGCACGATCCGGCCGTCGGTGTGTTCGAAGAAGATTTCGCGCCCGTTGCACGCCGCCAGCAGCTCCGGGTGGTCCAGCACGATGTGCGAACCCTTCGTTCCGCCCATGAAGGACGACGCCGCCCCCATGGCCTCGTTGGTCAGGTCGACCCAGGCGCCCGTGGTGTTCACGATGACGTCGGCGGTGAAGTCAAACACCTCGCCGCTGAGCTCGTCGCGCAGCTGAACGGTCGTTCCGGTACCGGTTCCGGCGGCGCTTCCGGTGCTGCCGCCCATGGAGACGAGCGAAACGTAGTTGCTGGCCCGGGCCAGGTGGCCGTCCGCGCCGCCGGCTTTCTCGCCGTCCTGGAGCACATCGAGGGTGAGGCGCTCGGGGTTGTGGACCGAGGCGTCGAAGTAGGTGGCCGCGTATTTGATGCCCGGGTGCAGGCGGGGCAGTTCGGCCAGCGCGCGCTTGCGGCCGCGGAACTGGTGGCGCGGCACCGTGCCGCCGTCGCGGGAGAAGAAGTCATACATGCTCAGGCCGAGCTTGATCAGGAATGCGCCGCGTTCCGTGTGCTTGCCCTGCTTGTGGGTCAGGAAGCGCATCGGGGCGGCCAGGACACCGGAGAAGGTGCTGAAGATGGGGATGGTGGTCTGCAGCGGCTTGACGTAGTGCGGTGCGATCCGCAGGAGCCTGTTGCGTTCGACGACGGACTCCTGCACGAGGCGGAACTCGCCGTTTTCGAGGTAGCGGATGCCCCCGTGGATCATGTGGGAGGAAGCGCCGCTGGCGCCCTGGCAGTAGTCGCCGCGCTCCACGAGCGCGACGTCGACGCCCTGGAGGGCCAGGTCCCGGAACGTGCCCACCCCGTTGATGCCGCCTCCGATGATCAGAACCTGCGCGTGCCGCCGCGTCCGCAGCTTCTGCACCGAGGCGCGATCGTTGGCCGGTGTGCGGGCTGAGTCCTTCTGTCCCAAAACTGCTCCCTTGGGTTTGGTTCTGTGCGGCGCGCCCCATGGCGCGGCGCCGTTCAACACTATTCTTTGGAGTAATGGAAAATGGAGTCAAGCACTATGCACAAACGTGCAGACGGGAAATTTCATGACACCTCCACGCCAGTCCGACGCCCTCCGCGCGGCCCAGCTGTATTACCTGCAGGACCTGACCATGGACGCGATTGCCCGGGAGCTCCGGACGTCCCGGTCCACGGTGTCGCGGCTTCTCTCGGCGGCCCGCGATTCGGGACTGGTGCAGATCCAGATCCGCAGCCCGCTGGACACCGGACCTGAGCTTGAAAGCATGATCCGCGCCGAATACAAGGTGGATGTGCACGTTGTTCCCGTGGTGGACACGCTCAATGAGGCGGAAACACTGGACCGTGTGGCCATGCAGGCCGCCAGGACGATCGGGCCCCTGGTGGACTCGAACGCCATCATCGGCGTCGCCTGGGGGTCGACGCTCAGCGCCGTGAGCCGGCACCTGACCCGCAAGATCACGCACGACAGCGTGATCGTCCAGCTCAACGGCGCCGGAAACATGCAGACCACCGGCATCACCTACGCCTCGGACATCATGCGCCGGTTCGGCAGCGCCTACGGTGCACGGGTTGAACAGTTCCCGGTCCCGGCCTTCTTCGACCACGCGGCGACCAAAACGGCCATGTGGAATGAGCGCAGTGTTCAACGCATCCTGGAGCTGCAGTCCCGGATGAGCATCGCGATCTTTGGTGTGGGATCGGTCGACGCCGACTACCCCAGCCACGTCTATGCCGGCGGCTACCTCGATGAGGACGACCTGGACGTCCTCGCGAATTCCGATGTGGTGGGCGACGTCGCGACGGTGTTCTTCCGCGCCGACGGGTCCTCGGACGGCATCACGCTCAACGAGCGCTCCACCGGCCCGGACCTCGCCCAGCTGCGGCAAGTGCGGCGGCGCATCTGCGTGGTGTCCGGCGCCTCCAAGATCAACGGGCTGCGGGGCGCCCTCGCAGCAGGACTGGCCACCGACCTGATCCTGGACGAGGCCAGCGCCCGCAGGCTGGTCCGGTTCGACGGGCCCGCCTGAGCGGGTTCGGGGCAGGCACGGAACGGGTGCGGGGCGCGGCGACCCGAAGCTGCGGCCGGCACCTTCGGTCCGCCACTCGGGAGCGCCAGTGGGTAAAGTCAGTGTCATGAGAATCTCCCCCCGGCTGACCCTGAATAACGGCGTGATGATCGACCGGCTGGGATTCGGGCTCTATAAGGTCCCTCCGGCCGACGCCGCCAATCTGGTGACCATGGCGATCGAAGCCGGTTACCGCCACTTCGACACGGCCGCGATGTACGGCAACGAAACCGGTGTGGGCCGCGGCATCGGTGCCCTGTCCGGATTTGAGGGCACCGGCGGCGGTCCCGGGGAAACCGCGCCGTACGTGTCCCGCGAGGACCTGTTCGTCACAACCAAGGTCTGGAATGACGACCACGGCTACGACGCGACGATGCGGGCGTTCGACACCTCGATTTCCAACCTCGGCCTGGAATACATCGACCTGTACCTGATCCATTGGCCGTGCGCCCGGCGGGGCCTCTTCCCGGAAACGTACCGGGCCATGGAGACGCTGTACCGGGAGGGCAAAGTCCGGGCAATCGGCGTCTCCAACTTCCAGCCGCAGCATCTGGACCGGCTCCTGGACACCGCGGAGGTGGTCCCGGCCGTCAACCAGATTGAGCTGCATCCCTGGCTGCAGCAAAATGAACTGCGCGAAAAGCACGAGCTCCTGGGCATCCGCACCGAGGCGTGGAGCCCGCTGGGCCGCGGCCAGGTCCTGAAGGACCCGGTGATCCTGGCCCTCGCCGCCGAACACGACCGCACGCCGGCGCAGGTCATCCTCCGCTGGCACCTGCAGCTGGGCAACATTGCCATTCCCAAGGCCAGCTCGTCCGGGCGGATCCGTGAAAACCACGAGGTCTTCGACTTTGAGCTCTCCCCGCTGGACATGACGGAGATCGCCGCGCTCGAACGCGGCTTCCGGACCGGCTCCCACCCCGACAACGTCACCTAGGATTCGACCCCATGGAACAAGTGGACACCGGGTCCTCACGCACGCCCCTTCTCAGCAACGGACTCGCCGCGCGCACCCGTGCCGCGACCGTCGAGGTTGACGGCGCCTCCATTGCCTATTGGGTCTACGAACCCGCCCAGGTCACGCCCGGGACCCGCACGATCCTGGTGGTGCACGGGTTCCGTGGCGACCACCACGGCCTGCTCCGGATCGCCGACCAGCTGACGGACATGCGCCTGATCATGCCGGACCTGCCGGGCTTCGGCGGTTCGGCGGCCTTCGAGGACACCGAGCACAGCGTTGACGCCTACGGCCGGTTCCTCAGCGGCTTCATGGCGGCGCTGGGCCTGGGCCCGGACACGGTCCTGCTCGGCCATTCGTTCGGGTCGATCATCGCCAGCCACTTCGTGGCGGCCAACCCCGGTGCGGTATCCGAGCTGATCCTGATCAACCCCATCGCAGCGCCCGCCCTTGAAGGCCCCAAGGGCGTCATGACCAAGCTCGCGGTGTTCTACTACGAGGCCGCGGCACGGCTTCCCCGGCGGCTGGGGCTGGCGCTCCTGCGCAGCCAGGCGATCGTGCGGGTGATGAGCGTGACCATGGCCAAGACCGGGGACAAGGACGTCCGCCGGTTCGTGCACGCCCAGCACAGCGCCTACTTCTCCTCCTTCGCGGACCGCGACAGCCTGCTGCAGGCCTTCAAAGCCTCCGTCGGCAGCAATGTCTCGGAGGTGGCCGGCCACTTGACGCTGCCCGTGCTGCTGATCGCGGGAGAAAAGGACGAGATCGCCATGTTGCCGGACCAGCACAAACTCGCCGCACGGCTTCCGGACGTGACGCTGGAAGTCATTCCCGGCGTCGGGCACCTGATCCACTACGAGACCCCCGAACCCGCCGCCCGCTACATCCGACTCTTCCTGAAGGACCACGCCGCGTGAAGATTCTCATCGATGCCCGCTTCACCCGGCTGGACCACCACGACGGCATCAGCCGCTACGGCGCCAGCCTGATCGCTGCGGCCGCCAAGATCGCAGACGTCTCGATGCTGATCAGCGACCACCGCCAGCTCGCGCTCCTGCCGGACGTTCCGTACACCGTCATCAACAGCCCGCTGTCCCCGGCCGAGCTCTTCGTGGCGGCACGGGTCAACAAGCTGGGCGCTGACGTGGTGGTGTGCCCTATGCAGACCATGGGCAGCTGGGGCCGCAAGTATGCCCTGGTGCTGACCCTGCACGACCTCATCTACTACGAGCACCCCACGCCTCCGGGGTTCCTGCCGGCCCCGGTCCGGGTCCTGTGGCGGCTGTACCACAAGGCGTTCTGGCCCCAGCGGCTCCTGCTGAACCGGGCGGATATCGTGGCCACCATCAGCTCCACCACCGCGGCCCTGATGGCGAAGTACCGGCTCACCCGGCGGCCGATCAGGATTGTGGGCAACGCCCCGCAGCACGGCCACACGCCGCGGGATCCCGGGGCCGGGGCCGACAAGACGCTGCTCTACATGGGTTCGTTCATGCCCTACAAGAACGTCGAAACCATGATCCGCGGCATGGCGGAACTGCCGGAGATGACCCTCCACCTGCTCAGCCGCATCGCCCCGGAGCGGCGGGCCGAACTTGAGGCGCTCGCCCCGGCGGGTGCAAACATCGTCTTCCACAACGGCGTGACCGATGCCGAATATGAGGCCCTCCTGGCGCGCACCACGGCCCTGATCAGCCTCTCCCGGGCCGAAGGCTACGGACTGCCCCTGGTCGAGGCGATGTCGCACGGCACCCCGGTGATCGCCAGCGACATCCCGATCTTCCGGGAAGTCGGCGATGACGCCGTCAGCTACGTGCATCCTGACTCGCCGGCCGAGTTTGCCGAGGCGGTCCGCCAACTCGAGGACGCTGACCTCTGGAAGGCCCGGTCACGCCGGTCCGTGGAGCGTGCCGCGGACTTCAGCTGGGACGAGTCCGCGCGGCGGCTTGTGGCCGTCGCGGCCGAGGCCGTCGCACTCCGGAACGGGCACAAGGGCTAGCCCGCGAACTGCAACTAGAGGACGTCGACTCCGTCGAGGCGCAGCTGCACGGGATCATCGCTGCGCTTTGCCGCGGCGGCGGCCTTGACGGCCCGCAGCACGGCCGTGACGTCGGCGGCCTGGGCGTAGGGGATGAACAGCAATGTCCGGACCTCTTCGCCGGAATCGCGTGGCGTCGGGCGGGAGGCGGCCGGCAGCATGAGCGGCGCGGGTCCGGCCGTCCGGAGGACGGTTCCGTGCGCCGCGAGGCGCTGCTGCACGGCCTCGGTGAAATGTCCGACGGCGGTCCGGACCCCGGTGATCGAAGCGACCCGCACGGCGGGCGGCAGCTGCAGTTCCTGCCGCAGCGCCAGTTCCCGGCCGGCGTACCCGGCAGGATCCCAGCGCAGCAGGGCACCGACCCCGGCGGCGTCGTCGGCGGTAATGACCACGAGGCCGCCCTCCGGTGCCGGCCGCACCAGGGCCGCGGCGTTGAACCAGCGGCGGACAGCGTCCTCTCCCGCCCTCAGGTTTTCCCGGCGCAGCAGCGAGTCGCCGTCTAGCAGCAGCGCCGCGGCGTAGCCGCCCGGGGCCACCGGCTCGGCACCGACGGTGGCCACCACGAGGGCCTTCGTGTCCGGGACTGTGGCCTTGACCTGGTCCCCGGACGAGGTGATGACCGGTTTGCCCGGAAATGCCCGGCCCAGTTCCTCTGCCGTGCGGAGGGCGCCCGTGGCGCCGCGCCGGAGCCGGACCCCGTTGCACGTGCCGCACCGCCAGGCCGGGGCCGGCGAGGAGCACCAGCGGCACTGCGGCACGGCGGTGCTTCCGCTCGGACCGGCGATCGCCAGGGGCCCGCTGCAGGCGGTGCAGCGCGCCGGTTCGCGGCAGGTTTCGCACACCAGCGACGGCGCGTAGCCGGCACGGGCCACCTGGACCAGGACCGGGCCGCGTTCCAGTCCCTCCTTGGCGGCGCGCCAGGCCGCGCCCGGCAGGCGGGCGATGCGGGCCAGCGGATCGTGCTCGAGTTCATAGCTGTCGGCCGTGTTCAGCACGCGCGGCGCCGTCCGCCGGATGACCGTCCGCTCCGCTTCCACGGGCCGCGCCCAGCCGGATTCGACCAGCCGCTCCGTTTCGGTGCTGCGTGAATGGGCCGCGAGCAGGCATGCGGCGCCTTCCTGGCCTGCGCGGAGGAGGAGGACTTCGCGGGAGTGCGCGTACGGGGAGCGTTGCTCGATGTGGAGGTCGTCGCCGTCGTCCCAGCAGACCACGAGCCCGAGGTTGTGCACCGGTGCGTAGGCCGCGGAGCGGGTTCCCACGGCTACCCCGGCGGCACCGCTGAGCACGCGCAGGAAACTGCGGTAGCGCGGTGTCTGGCCGTCATCCGCGGTGAGCCGGGCGACGTCGCCGGCCGGGAGGAGTTCCAGGAGGGCGGACTCGACCCGGTCCAGGTCCCGGTAGTCGGGAACCACCACGACGGCCCCGCGGCCGGAGAGCCGGACCGCGGCCACGGCTTCGGCAACCAGCCGAGGCCAGCCGCCGGGTCCATACCCCTGCAGGGCGGTCAGCACGGCCCGGGGCGACTCCCCTGCGCCGAGGTGGGCAAGGAACGCTGGACCGTTCCGGTAGGAGGCCCAGACGCTGCCCGCGCCGGGTGAGGACAGCGACACGCCGGTCGCAGACCCGGACAGCTCAGGACCTGACGGGTCAGGACCGAATAGCTCAGGATCGAGCCGGCCCTCCGGGGCGTATTCCTTTTCGAGTTTAGCCATGCGTGGGGGCACGGCGACGCGCAGGACATCGCTGACGGTTCCGGCGTACCGCGCGGCGATCCGGCCGGCGAGCCCGGCGACGGCGGGGGTCAGGACCGGGACGGGTGAGACGACCTTGTACAACGGCACGAGGGGGTGCCCGGCGTCGGACGTCGCCGTGCGGTCCAGCAAGTATCCCGCCAGTTCCTGGCCATTGAACTTGACCTTGACCCGGACGCCCGGGCGGGCTTCGGCGTCGAGGGCGGCGGGCACGCTGTAATCAAAGGGCCGGTCCAGGTGCGGCAGGGAGGATTCGATCAGTACCCGTGCCACCGGCAGGTCGGCGGCCAGCGCGGGTCCGGTTACTTGCGCGGCCGAGGCGGGAAAGCCGTGGAGCAGGGACAGCTGCTGGGGTTCGCCGGGCGCGCTGCCGGCAGGCTGAGGACTCACCGCCCACACCTCCCCTCCGGATCGTTTCGACAACGGCTAAATTGCATGTAGCCAGGCCACCTGACGGCGGCCTGGCTACAGCAGATCACAAGGCACTGACATTTAAGGCACTGACATTTATGGGAGCAGCAATAACGTTTCCATCACCAGTGCGGTCTCGGGTCTTAGGCGTTGAAGAAGGCCTTCAGCTCGTCCACCCGGTCCAGCCGTTCCCAGGTGAAGTCCGGGTCTTCGCGGCCGAAGTGCCCGTGGGCGGCGGTCTTGGCGTAGATCGGGCGCTTGAGGTCCAGGGCGTCGATGATGGCGCGCGGGCGGAGGTCGAAGATCTCCGCGATCGCGGCGCTGATCCGGGCCGGGTCGACGGTTTCGGTGCCGAACGTCTCAACGTAGGTTCCCACCGGGCGGGCCTGGCCGATCGCGTACGCGATCTGGATTTCGGCGCGCTTGGCGAGGCCGGCCGCTACCACGTTCTTGGCGACCCAGCGCATGGCGTACGCGGCCGAGCGGTCCACCTTCGACGGATCCTTGCCGGAGAACGCGCCGCCGCCGTGACGGGCCATGCCGCCGTAGGTGTCGACGATGATCTTGCGGCCGGTCAGGCCGGCGTCGCCCACCGGGCCGCCAATGACGAAGGCGCCGGCGGGGTTCAGGATGTTGTGCGTCCGCGAGGTGTCCAGGTTGGACAGTGCCATGACCGGATCCACCACGTGCTCGGCGAGGTCGGCACGGAGCTGGTCCAGGCTGGCGCCCTCGGCGTGCTGGCTGGAGATGACGACGGTCTCGACCGAGACCGGGCGGTCGCCGTCGTAGCCCACGGTGACCTGGGTCTTGCCGTCGGGGCGCAGGTACGCGAGCTCGCCGTTCTTGCGGACCTCGGTCAGCCGCTCAGAGAGCCGGTGCGCGAGCCAGATCGGCACGGGCATGTAGGACGGGGTCTCGTCGCTGGCGTAGCCGAACATGAGTCCCTGGTCGCCGGCGCCCTGGAGGTCGTAGTCGTCCTCCTGGCGTCCCTCGCGCGCTTCGAGCGAGTTGAACACGCCGCCGGCGATGTCGTTGGACTGCTGGCCGATGGAGACCGAGACGCCGCACCGGGCGCCGTCGAAGCCGTTGGCCGAGGAGTCGTACCCGATGCCCAGGATGGTCTCCCGGACGATCTGCGGGATCTCGACGTAGGCGTCGGTGGTGACCTCGCCGGCCACGTGGACCAGCCCGGTGGTGGCCAGCGTCTCCACGGCCACCCGGGACTCCGGGTCCTTGGCGAGGAGGGCGTCGAGGATCGCATCGCTGATCTGGTCACAGATTTTGTCGGGGTGGCCTTCTGTCACGGACTCGGACGTGAAGAGCCGGAGCGCGGCGGGCGTAGACCCGTGGAAGTCAGGGATGTGCAGCGGTAAAGTCACTCAACTACCTTACTGGTTGGAAAACGGACGTCCGGCGGCGTGTGTCTCCATGCTAAGGAGACCTTGGTTACGCCGGGCCTAGGCCGGCGGTACAACCCGGCTCAGCTCGGCGCTGACCCGGTCGATCACGGCAGCCGCAACGTCGGATTTGGAACCCGACGCCTCTTGGGGTTCGGAGCCGGCGCGGGAAAGGATGACTACGGAGTTCGTGTCTTCGCCAAAGACCTTGTCCCGTCCCACCTGGTTGACCACCAGCAGGTCACAGGCCTTCCGGTGCAGCTTGGCCAGGGCGTACTCGAGCACATCACCGCCGGCGTCGCCGGTCTCGGCGGCGAAGCCGACGATCAGCTGGTTCCGGGAGGCGGCGTCGCGGACCTCGACGAGCTCCCGCAGGATGTCGGGGTTGCGCACCAGGTTGATCACGGGGTCCGCGACGTCGTCGCGCTTCTTGATCTTGGTTCCGGAGACGTCCGCGGGGCGGAAGTCCGCGACGGCGGCGGCCATGATGACGACGTCGGAGTCCGCGGCCGCGTGCAGCGCCGCCTTCCGCAGTTCCAGGGCCGTCTCCACCTGGACGAGTTCGACGCCGGCGGGCGCCGGGACCTCCATGTGGGCGGCCAGCAGGCGGACCCGGGCGCCGGCATCGAGGGCGGCGGCGGCCAGGGCCACGCCCTGTTTGCCGGAGGAGCGGTTGCCGAGGAACCGCACGGGGTCCAGCGGTTCCCGGGTGCCGCCGGCACTGATGGTCACGGTGAGCCCGGCCAGGGGCCGGATGGCCGACGGCACGGCGTCGGCCGGATCCGAAGGAGTGCGCGGCTCCATGTCCGGGGTGGCCGGAGGTGCTGCCGGAGCGGCGGCCGCACCGGCGAGGGCCATGGCCGCGGTGAAGATCGCCTCGGGCTCGGGCAGCCGGCCGGGGCCGGAGTCGGCGCCGGTCAGCCGGCCGCTCGCGGGTTCCAGGACGGTGACGCCGCGGCTGCGCAGGGTTTCGACATTGGCCTGGGTGGCCGGGTGCTGCCACATTTCGGTGTGCATGGCCGGGGCCATGAGCACGGGGCAGTCGCCGGCCATGAGCAGGGTGTTGGTGAGGAGGTCATCGGCCTGGCCGGTGGCCGCACGGGCCAGGAGATCGGCCGTGGCAGGAGCCACCACGATCAGCTCGGCCTCGTGGCCGAGCCGGACATGGTTGACGGTGTGGACGGCGTCGAACACGCTGTTGCTCACCGGGCGCCCGGAAAGGGCCTCCCAGGTGGCAACGCCGACGAAGCGGGTGGCCGCCTCCGTGGGGATGACGGTGACGTCGTGGCCGGCTTCAGTAAAAAGCCGGAGGAGCGACGCCGCCTTATAGGCGGCAATCCCTCCCCCGACTCCGAGGACTATTCGCACGTAAGACTCCGTCTGCGTCTGCGGAACTACTCTGCAGGCTGGATCGGCGTGGAAACGAGCTTGCCTTCGTTGATTTCGCGCAGGGCGATCGAGAGTGACTTCTCGTTGAGCTTGGTGTCGACCAGCGGACCGACGTACTCAAACAGGCCCTCGTGCAGCTGGGCGTAGTACGCGTTGATCTGACGCGCGCGCTTGGCACCGAAAATCACCAGTCCGTACTTCGAGTCGGCGGCCTTCAGCAGCTCGTCGATCGGCGGGTTGATGATGCCTTCAAGGTTCGTGGACACGAATTCTCCAAATTCTAACGGGCCGGTACGTCCCGGCGCCTGAGCTACGGGTTCGGGGTCAGCCCCATGAGTGAAACAAGCTCGTCCGCTGCCCGACGAACGTCATCATTGATGACGGTGTGGTCGAACTCCGGTTCAGCGGCAAGTTCTAGTTTAGCGGTTTCCAGCCTCTGCCGCTGTTCTTCGGCGCTTTCGGTGCCGCGGCCGACCAGCCGGCGGACCATTTCGTCCCAGCTCGGAGGCGCCAGGAAGACAAACTGGGCGTCCGGGACGGCCTCCTTGACCTGCCGCGCGCCCTGCAGGTCGATCTCCAGCAGCACGGAGCGGCCCTCCGCGATGGCGGCTTCCACCGTGCTGCGCAGCGTACCGTAGCGGTTGCGGCCGTGGACCACGGCCCATTCGAGCAGCTCGCCGTTCTCGATCAGGGAATCGAATTCCTCGGCCGACTTGAAGAAGTAGTGGATGCCGTCGTGCTCCCCCGGCCGCGGCGGGCGCGTCGTGGCCGATACGGAGAGCCAGACGCCGGGATAGTTGTCCCGGATGTAGGTGGACACGGTGCCTTTGCCAACAGCCGTCGGTCCGGCGAGGACTGTCAGTCCCGGTTTCTTGCTCACATATTCCTTTGGGCGGTGGTGGGGCAGCTCGGCGGAGCGAACTATTTGTCGTCAATAAAATCTACCAGCGCCCGGCGCTGGTGGATTCCCAGGCCGCGGACCCGTCTGGACTGGGCGATGCCGAGCTGCTCCATGATGGCCGCCGCGCGGACCCGGCCGATCCCGGGGAGGGCCTCCAGCAGCTCGACGATCCTCATGCGGGCAATGGCGTCGTCGGTTTCGGCGGAACTGATGACGTCGGCAATGCTCAGCTCCCCCGTCTTGAGCCGCTCCTTGGCCGCGGCCCTGGTGGCCCTGGCTGCAGCGGCCTTGCGAAGGGCGTCGGAACGCTCCTGCGGAGTGAGGGGTTTCAAACTCATTGAAGTCCTCCCTGCATGGCCGGACTGCATAGCCGGACGGGCACCGTTGCCCATGCCGCAGTCCTGTCCTGAACCTACCGTCTGGTGACCGCAGAAATCAATGGAAAACTCTGGCCGCCCCGGGACGGGACAGCTCTCGAAGGGGAAAGCCCGCGTCCCGGGACCGGCGGCGCCGGGCCCGGGACGGTCCCGGCGGCGGTGTCAGGCCGCGAGGAGCTCCTCGAGGGTACGCCGCGCGGCGTCCTGAAGGGCCGACACCGAC
>NZ_BAAAQB010000039.1:92354-122087 GCF_039531445.1 Arthrobacter humicola
CGGCTGGAGGTGCCCAGGACCTGGGGATACGCCGCACCGAAGGTGCGCCGCAGGTCCGCGGCCGTGGCCCCCTGCGCGCCCAGTCCGGGGGCAAGGATGGGCCCGCGGACCGCCGCGAGGTCGAGACCGAGTTCGGTGAGGGCCGAGCCCACCGTGGCTCCGACCACGAGTCCCACCGAACCGAGGGATCCTTCGTAGCGCCGGTTTTCCGCCGCGGCGGCCTCCGTGATCCGCCGGGCAACGGAGTCCGCCCCGCCGACATGCTGCACGGACGCGCCTTCCGGGTTGGAGGTCAGCGCGAGCACGAACACGCCCCGCCCGGTCCCGGCAGCCAGGTCCAGGGCGGGCCGGAGCGACTCGAAGCCCAGGTACGGGCTCAGCGTGACCGAATCCGCGGCCAGCGCAGAGCCGTCCTTCAGCCAAGCGTCGGCGTAGGCGGCCATCGTGGAGCCGATGTCGCCGCGTTTGGCGTCCGCGATGGTCAGCACGGAGGCTTCCGCCGCCGCGGCCAAGGTGCGTTCGAGCACGGCAATCCCGGCCGAGCCGTGACGTTCGTACAAGGCCACTTGCGGCTTGACCGCGGCAGCGAGCGAGCCCACGGCCTCCAGAACGGTCAGCGAGAAGCGTTCCAGCCCGGCGGCGTCGTCCGTCAGGCCCCACTGCTGCAGGAGGGCCGGGTGCGGATCAATGCCGACGCACAGCGGGCCGCGGGCCGCCATGGCCCGCCCCAGCCGGGAGCCGAAGGACTCCCGGCCGGACGGTGCTGCGGTGCCTGCCTCAGGCATCCTGGAGGGCCTTGAGGTAGGCGGCGTGCTCCTGCAGGCTCGTGACGGACCATTCGTAGGTGCGCAGCGCCTCGATGGCCTGGACCGCGGCGTTGAATTCCGCCACGGTGGTGATGCACGGGATGCCGATCGACGTTGCCGCCGCACGCAGTTCGTAGCCGTCGCTGCGGGCTTCGCCGCCGGAGGGCGTGTTGAAGACCATGTCGATTTCGCCGGCGACGATCAGGTCCGCGATGGTGCCTTCGCCCTCGGCGCTGGAGCCCTCGGCGACCTTCCGGACGGGGGTGGCCTGGATGCCGTTGCGGCGCAGGACGTCCGCCGTGCCGCCGGTGGAGACGATCTCGAAGCCGAGGTCGGAGAGCCGCTTGACTCCCATGATCACCGAGCGCTTGTCCCGGTTCGCCACGGAGACGAAGATCTTGCCCTCGGTGGGCAGGGCGTTGTTCGCGGCGGCCTGGCTCTTGGCGAAGGCCGTGTCGAAGTGCTTGTCAATGCCCATGACCTCGCCGGTGGACCGCATTTCGGGGCCGAGCAGGGAGTCCACCACCTTGCCCTCGGGGGTGCGGAAGCGGCTGAAGGGCAGCACGGCTTCCTTGACCGAGACGGGCGCTTCCAGCGGGAGGGTGGAGCCGTCGCCGGTCTCCGGCAGCATCTTGTATGCGCTGCGGAGCTGGTTGATGGTGACGCCGGTGCCGATCAGGGCCGCGGCCTTCGCCATCTGGACGCCGGTGGCCTTGGAGACGAACGGCACGGTGCGTGAGGCGCGCGGGTTGGCTTCCAGGACGTAGAGGACGTCGGAAGCCAGGGCGAACTGGATGTTGATCAGGCCGCGGACGCCGACGCCTTCGGCGATGGCGAGGGTGGCGGTGCGGACCCGCTCCAGGACGTTGTTCCCGAGCGTGATCGGCGGCAGGACACACGCGGAGTCGCCGGAGTGGATGCCGGCTTCCTCGATGTGTTCCATGATGCCGCCGAGGTACATCTCCGTGCCGTCGTACAGGGCGTCGACGTCGATTTCGACGGCGTCTTCCAGGAACCGGTCGATCAGCACCGGGTGCTCCGGGGTGATCTCGGTGGCGTTCGCGATGTAGCGGGAGAGGTTGGGCTCGTCGTAGACGATCTCCATGCCGCGGCCGCCCAGGACGTAGGACGGGCGGACCAGGACCGGGTAGCCGATCTCGTCGGCGATCTTCTTGGCGTCCTCGAAGGACACGGCGGTGCCGTTCTTGGGCGAGATGAGCCCGGCCTTGTCAAGGACCTGGGAGAAGGCGCCGCGGTGCTCGGCGAGGTCGATCGCCTCCGGGGAGGTGCCGAGGATCGGCACGCCGGCGTCGGCCAGCTGCTGGGCGAGCTTGAGCGGGGTCTGGCCGCCGAGCTGGACGAAGACGCCCATGACGCCGCCGGTGCGTTCCTCGGCCGCGATGACCTCGAGGACGTCCTCGAGGGTGAGCGGTTCGAAGTACAGGCGGGTGGAGACGTCGTAGTCGGTGGAGACAGTTTCGGGGTTGCAGTTGACCATGACGGTCTCGTAGCCGGCCTTGCGCAGCGCCATGGAGGCGTGGACGCAGGAGTAGTCGAACTCGATTCCCTGGCCGATCCGGTTCGGCCCGGAGCCGAGGATAATGATCGACGGTTTGGCGTGCAGCGCCACCTCGTCCTCCTCGTCATAGGACGAGTAGTGGTACGGGGTGTAGGCGGCGAACTCGGCGGCGCAGGTGTCCACGGTCTTGTAGACCGGGCGGATGCCCAGGGCCTGCCGGACGCCGCGGACGACGGCCTCGGAGTTGTGCGTCAGGGCACCGATCTGTTCGTCGGAGAAGCCGTGGCGCTTGGCGCGCTGCAGCATCTCGTGGGTCAGTGCGGGGGCCTTGCGGATCTCCCGGGAGATCTCGTTGAGCAGCTGGAGCTGGTCCAAGTACCAGGGATCGATCTTGGTGGCCTCGAAGAGCTGCTCCACGGTGGCGCCGCCGAGGAGGGCGCGCTGGACCTGGTGCAGGCGTTCGGTGGTGGGCCGCTTGGACTTCTCGATCAGCTCCGCGACTTCCCATTCCGGGACGTGGCTGAAGTCCAGCTGGGAGCCCTTCTGCTCCAGGGAGCGCAGGGCCTTCTGCAGGGCCTCGGTGAAGTTCCGGCCCATGGCCATGGCTTCGCCCACCGACTTCATGGTGGTGGTCAGGGTGGGGTCGGCTGCCGGGAACTTCTCGAACGCGAAGCGCGGAACCTTCACGACGACGTAGTCCAGGGTCGGTTCGAAGGACGCCGGGGTCTTCTGGGTGATGTCGTTGGGGATCTCGTCCAGGGTGTAGCCGAGGGAGAGCTTGGTGGCGATCTTGGCGATCGCGAAGCCAGTGGCCTTCGAGGCAAGGGCCGAGGAGCGCGAGACGCGCGGGTTCATTTCAATGACGACGACCCGCCCGGTGTGCGGTTCGACCGCGAACTGGATGTTGCAGCCGCCGGTGTCGACGCCGACTTCGCGGATGACGGCGATGGAGATATCGCGCAGCCGCTGGTATTCGCGGTCGGTGAGGGTCAGGGCGGGAGCGACCGTGATGGAGTCACCGGTGTGGACGCCGACGGGGTCGAAGTTCTCGATGGAGCAGACCACCACGACGTTGTCGTTCTTGTCCCGCATCATCTCGAGTTCGTATTCCTTCCAGCCGAGGATGCTCTCTTCGAGCAGCACCTCGCTGGTGGGGCTGTACTGCAGGCCCTGGCCGACGATGCGGCGGAGGTCGTTCTCGTCGTAGGCCAGGCCGGAGCCGAGGCCGCCCATGGTGAAGGAGGGCCGGACGACCATCGGGTAGCCGAGGTCCTCGGCCGCGGCGAGTGCCTCGTCCATGGTGTGGATGATGTGGCTGCGCGCCGACTCGGCGCCGCAGCGCTCCACGACGCCCTTGAACTTCTCACGGTCCTCGCCCAGCTCGATCGCGGCGATGTTGGCACCGATCAGCTCGACGTTGTACTTCTCCAGGACGCCGTTCTTGTCCAGCGCGATGGCCGTGTTGAGGGCCGTCTGCCCGCCGAGGGTGGGCAGGAGCGCGTCGGGGCGCTCCTTGGCGATGATCTTCTCGACCACCTCGGGGGTGATCGGCTCCACGTAGGTGGCGTCGGCGAACTCGGGGTCCGTCATGATGGTGGCCGGGTTGGAGTTGACGAGGATGACCCGCAGGCCTTCCTCCTTGAGGACGCGCAGTGCCTGGGTGCCGGAGTAGTCGAATTCGGCCGCCTGGCCGATCACGATCGGGCCGGACCCGATGACCATGACGCTCTTGAGGTCAGTTCTCTTGGGCATTACTTCTTGTCCTCAGTCTTGGGTTCGGTGGCAGTCTTTGTGTCTGTCTCTGTCTTTGCAGAAGCGTCCGCCATCAGATCGATGAAGCGGTCGAAGAGGTAGGCGGCGTCGTGCGGGCCGGCGGCCGCTTCGGGGTGGTACTGCACCGAGAACGCGGGGATGTCGAGGCAGGAGAGTCCCTCGACGACGTCGTCGTTGAGGCTCACGTGGCTGACCTCGACGCGGCCGTAGCGCTCCTCGGGTGCCTGCGTGGCGCCGTCGAGCGGGGCGTCGACGGCGAAGCCGTGGTTCTGCGAGGTGATTTCCACCTTGCCGGTGCGGCGGTCCATGACCGGCTGGTTCAGGCCGCGGTGGCCGTAGCGCAGCTTGTAGGTGCCGAAGCCGAGAGCGCGGCCCAGGATCTGGTTGCCGAAGCAGATGCCGAAGTACGGGATCTTCTCATCGAGCACCGAGCGCAGCAGTTTGACCTGGTTGTCCGCGGTGGCGGGGTCGCCGGGGCCGTTGGACATGAAGAAGCCGTCGGGGTTGACGGCCTGGACGTCGGCGAGGGTTGCAGTGGCGGGCAGCACGTGCACCCGGACGCCGCGTTCGGCGAACCGGACAGGGGTCATCCGCTTGATGCCGAGGTCGATCGCGGCAATGCTGAAGCGGGGTTCGCCGTCCCAGCCGAAGTCCTTGGGTTCCACCGTGTACGCGGCGTCAACGCTGACTTCCTCGGCGAGCCGTGAGCCTTCCATCGGGGCGCTGGCCAGGACGGCGTCGACGAGTTCCTTGTCCGTGGCGCGGGCGGCGTCTCCGGAGAAGATGCCGGCGCGCATGGTCTTGTGTTCGCGCAGGTGGCGGGTGATGGCGCGGGTGTCCACGCCCTGGATGCCGACGATCCCCTGCTCGACGAGCTCGTCGTCCAGGGACCGCTCGGAGCGCCAGTTGGAGGGCCGGCGGGCGGCGTCGCGGACGATGTAACCGGCCACCCAGATGCGGCGGGATTCGGCGTCGTCGGAGTTGACGCCGGTGTTGCCGATGTGCGGCGCGGTCTGGACCACGAGCTGGCGCGCGTAGGAGGGGTCCGTGATGGTCTCCTGGTAGCCGGTCATTCCGGTTGCGAAGACCGCCTCGCCAAGGGCGGTTCCGGTGGCGCCGTAGCTGGTGCCGCGGAATATCCGGCCGTCTTCGAGCACGAGGACTGCGGGGGTGGATGCTGCCGCGGCAGCGGTTGCTGGCTCTGCAGCTTCTGTCACTGTTTTCTCAATCACTTCGTTGGGGTCCGTCACGTCGTTACTTTCCACTATCGGCGTTGGCCTGGGGGGCTGCGGAGATCAATTCTTGCAGCGCGTTGAGCAGGGTCGTTTTGTCGTCGGCATGCCGGGTCCGGAAGCCGGTGTCCAGTTCGCGGGAGCCCAGCATCCAGCTGAGCACCAGCAGGCCGTCCTTTTCCACGAACTTTCCGGCCATGCCGCTTTCCAGGCGCACGCCGGTGAGTCGTCCGGCCGGGATGAACACCGGGCCGGCACCGGCGCGCTCGAACAGCGCGCCTTCGGGGTGCACGCTGAGGTCGGCGTTGGTGCGGATGCCCAGGTGGTGGGCCGCGATCCGGTCCAGCCAGTCCCCGGCGGTGGTGGAGGCGACGTACTGGCCGTCGGCGGCGGCCAGCGGGGCACCGAGGTCGGCGGGGACCTCGGGAAGGGGCTCGACGTCGGCCTGGCGGCGCAGGCGGTTCCGCCAGCCGAGCGCCAGCAGCACAAACGCCGCAACGAGGAGCACCGCGGTGGCAATGCCGAGGACGAGCAGCCGGTCCATCAGGGCCGGCCCGCCGGTGCGGCGTCGACAGCATCCGCCGGCCACCGGTACGGGGTGTTGAGTTTGCCGTCCAGGACGGTGGGGTGGCCCTTGAAGAACGTCGCCACCACCCGGCCGGGAAGCTCCCGGCCCGCGAACGGAGAGTTACGGCCCATGGTTGCCATCTTAGAAGGGTCCACGGTCCAGCGCGCAGCCGGGTCGACGAGTATGACGTTGGCGGGTTCTCCGGCTTCGAGCGGTCGGCCCTGGTCCTGGAGCCGGCCGATGGCGGCCGGGGCCGTGGAGGTGACGCGGGCGAAGTCTTCCCAGCCCATGAGCCCGGTTTCGATCATGGTGTGCTGCACGACCGAGAGCGCCGTTTCGAGGCCGGTCATGCCCATGGCCGCCTGGGCCCACTCGCATTCCTTGTGCTCGCTCGGGTGCGGGGCGTGGTCGGTGCCGATGACGTCGATCGTGCCGTCGGCCAGCGCGGCGCGGAGCGCCTGGACGTCGGCGTCGGTGCGCAGCGGCGGGTTGACCTTGTAGACGGGGTCGTAGCTGCGGGCGAGCTCGTCGGTGAGCCAGAGGTGGTGCGGGGTGACCTCGGCGGTGACGTTCACGCCGCGGGATTTGGCCCAGCGGATGATCTCCACGGAGCCGGCCGTGGAGACGTGGCAGACATGCAGGCGGGACCCGACGTGCTGGGCGAGCAGCACGTCGCGGGCGATGATGCTCTCTTCGGCGACCGCGGGCCAGCCTGTCAGGCCCAGGACGGCGGAGACCTCGCCTTCGTTCATCTGGGCGCCGGCGGTGAGGCGGGGTTCCTGCGCGTGCTGGGCGACGACGCCGTCGAACGCCTTGACGTATTCCAGGGCGCGGCGCATCAGCACGGGGTCGTGGACGCAGATGCCGTCGTCGGAGAAGACGCGCACCCGGGCGCGGGAGTCGGCCATGGCACCGAGTTCGGCGAGCTGCTCCCCCGCTAGGCCCACGGTGACGGCGCCCACCGGGCGCACGTCCACCCAGCCGGCGGTCCGGCCCAGGGTGAGTACCTGTTCGACGACGCCGGCGGTATCCGCCACCGGGGTGCTGTTGGCCATTGCGTGCACGGCCGTGTAGCCGCCCAGGGCGGCGGCGCGGGTGCCGGTTTCCACGGTTTCGGCGTCTTCGCGGCCGGGTTCGCGCAGGTGGGTGTGGATGTCGACCATGCCGGGGAGTGCGACGAGGCCAGCGGCGTCAATCACCGTGGCGCCGGCCGCTGCGGCGGAGTCGGCGTCAAGTTGCGGGCCGCGTGCGGCGATGACGCCGTCGCGGATCAGGAGGTCCTCGGCTGCTCCGCCCAGGATCGCGGCGCCGCGGATGAGGTAGGCGCCGCTGGCGCTTGCATGCTGTTGCTGTTCGGCCATCAGTGGCTCTCCTTGGAGTAGGCGGCGGTGGAGGTTGCTTGTTCGCGGGTCTCCCCGGAAAGCAGCAGGTACAGTGCCGCCATCCGGATGGAGACGCCGTTGCGGACCTGCGCCAGCACGGTGGAGCGGGGCGAGTCCGCCGCGGCCGAGGAAATTTCCAGGCCCCGGTTCATGGGACCGGGGTGCATGATGATGGTGTCCTTGAGTCCAAGGGTGTCGAGGGCGCGCAGCCGGTTGTCATCGAACCCCCACCGGCGCGAGTACTCGCGGGTGGTCGGGAAGAAGGACGCGTTCATCCGCTCGCCCTGGACGCGGAGCATCATCATCGCGTCCACGCCCTGCGCCAGGGTCTCGTCGAGGTCGAAGCTGACCGCGCAGGGCCATTTTTCGACGCCGATGGGCAGCAAGGTGGGCGGCGCGACGAGCGTGACCTCGGCGCCCAGGGTGCGCAGCAGCCAGACGTTGGAGCGGGCCACCCGTGAGTGCAGGACGTCGCCGGCGATGGCGACGCGCATGCCTTTGAGGTCCGCCCCTGCGGACGGCGTGCCGGCCAGTTGCGACCAGTGCCGGCGCATCGTGAAGGCGTCCAGCAGGGCCTGGGTGGGGTGTTCGTGGGTGCCGTCGCCGGCGTTGATGACGGCGGCGTCGATCCAGTCGGTCGCGGCGAGCCGGTGCGGGGCGCCGGAGGCCCAGTGCCGGATGACGACGGCGTCGGCACCCATCGCGGCGAGCGTCTGGGCCGTGTCCTTGAGCGACTCGCCCTTGGAAACGGAGGAACCCTTCGCGGCGAAGTTGATGACGTCCGCGGAGAGGCGTTTGGCGGCGGCCTCGAAGGAAATTCGGGTCCGGGTGGAGTCTTCGAAGAAGAGGTTGACCACGGTGCGGCCGCGCAGCGCGGGCAGCTTCTTGACCTCGCGCTCCCCCACGGCCGCCATTTCCTCGGCGGTGTCGAGGATGCGGACGGCGTTGGCCAGGCTGAGGTCCTCAGTGGAGAGCAGGTGCCTCATGCGGTGGCCTCGATGACCACTTCGTTGACGGGGGCGCCGCTATTTTCCCCGCCGGCGGCGGAATCGGTTTCCTCGAGCCGGACACGAACCTTCTCGGCGGATGAAGTGGGGAGGTTCTTGCCCACGTGGTCGGCGCGGATCGGCAGTTCCCGGTGGCCTCGGTCGATGAGGACGGCGAGCCGGACGATCCGGGGCCGGCCGAGGTCGATCATGGCGTCCAGGGCGGCGCGGATGGTCCGTCCGGAGTAGAGGACGTCGTCCACGAGGACAACGACTTTGTTGTCGATCCCGGTGCGCGGGAGCTGGGTGGGGTACGGGGGCCGCGTCGGCTGGTGCGAGAGGTCGTCGCGGAACATCGTGACGTCGAGCTGGCCGACAATCGCGGCGGCGTCGACAGCGGGATCAGCGGCGGCGATCTTGGCGGCGAGGCGCACGGCGAGGGGGTAGCCCCGGCGCGGGATGCCCAGCAGGACGAGGTCCTGGGAGCCCTTGTTGGCCTCAAGAATTTCATGGGCGATACGAGTAAGCGCGCGGTCAATGTCAGCCTGGTTGAGGACAACCCGGGTGAGCACAACGTTCGCCGGACCCGGTGCTGATGGCACGGAAGTCAAAGCTCGTCTCCCCTTTCCCCGCCTCACGGGACGGAATTAAAAAAGGATTATTTGCTCTTTCAAATTACCACAGCCGGAGTTGCCCCTGCCGCCGCCGGAGTGCGTTTAACCTCACACGGCCATAGGCTCGATGCCATGACGACGAACGAGCCGCAGCCGGGGCCGGGGCCGGGGCCGGGCCAACGGACCAACCCGACGTGGTTGGGGCAGATCCGGCCGGAGGATTACCGGCAAGCCCCGGCCAACGTCGGCGGCCGGTTCCAGCCGGCGCTCCCGCCCGGCCCTGCGCCGGTCCGGGACCGCCGGAGTACCGCCGGCGCGCTGGGGCTCGTGCTGGCCGGCGGACTCCTCGCCTTCGCCAGCCTCTTCCTGGTGCTGCCCTTCCTTCTGGCCAGCACCGGAGTCTCCGGGTTCGTCGTCGGTTTCATGGCCTCGCTGGTTCCCCTGGGGACCGTGCTGCTGACAGTGCGCTTCATCGACCGCTGGGAGCCGGAGCCGAAACCGCTGCTGCTTTTCGCCTTTGCCTGGGGAGCGCTTGTCTCCATAGCGGTGACGATGCTGATCCAACCCTATTTTTCTTTGGTGGCCGGGCCCGCCTCAGGGCTGGACTATACGACGTTCGCCGTGACCGTCCAGGCCCCGGTCGTGGAGGAATTCGCGAAGTCCCTCGGGCTGCTGCTGCTCCTGCTGTTCGCCCGGAAGGACATCGACGGGCCGGTCGACGGCGTGGTGTTCGCCTTCACCATTGCCGCAGGCTTCGCGTTCACGGAGAACATCCTCTACTTCGGCCGCGCCATCGCCGAATCCAGCGATCCCGGCACAGACCTGGCGGTGGTCTTCTTCCTCCGCGGGGTGATGTCGCCGTTCGCCCACGCCGTCTTCACGGGTACCACCGGGATCATCATGGGATTCGCCGCGCGGCGCGGGAACAACGGGCTCGCCGCCCTGGCGTTTATCGCCGGCCTTGTCCCTGCGATGCTGCTGCACAGCGGCTGGAACAGCATGGGCCAGGATTTCCTCGCCCAGTACGTGTTCGTGCAGGTGCCGATCTTCCTCCTGGCGGCACTGGTCATCGTGCTGCTGCGGGTGGCGGAGCGCAGGCTCACCCGGCAGCGGCTCAGGGAATACGCGGCAGCGGGCTGGTTCACCGCGGCCGAGGTGGACATGCTGGCCACCGGCAGCGGCCGCCGTGCCGCACTGCGCTGGGCCAAGTCCGTGGGCCGGGGCGCACAGATGAAGGCGCTGTTCGATGCCGCCACCCGGCTGGCTTTCACCCGGCAGCGGATCCTCAGCGGCCGGGACGTGCCGGCCCGCCAGCGCGACGAGCAGCACCAGCTCGCCGACATCGCCGCCCTCCGGGCCGCCGTCGTCGGCTAAGTCTTTCCGGAGAACGACAGAACCCCGCCCAGGCGGTCCTGGACGGGGTTCTTCGCTGCGACGGGAGCTTAGGCCAGCAGGGAAGGCTTCAGCTGCTGGAGCCGGCCGAGCAGGCCGTTGATGAACGACGGCGATTCGTCGGTCGAGAGCGTCTTGGCCAGGGCCACGGCCTCGCTGACGGCTACGCCGTCCGGGACGTCGTCGTTGTAGAGCAGTTCCCACGTGCCAATCCGCAGGATGATGCGGTCCACCGAGGGCATCCGCTCCAGGGTCCAGCCCTGCGAGTAGGTTTCCAGGAACTCGTCGATGGCGGCCTGGTGCGAGACCACGCCTTCGACGATTTCGAGGGTGTACGGGTTGACGATCTGGTCTGTCTGCTCGCGGCGCGACTTCAGTACGTCGAACGCAGAGGCGGAGCGCTGCTCGGCCTCAAAGAGGACATCGAGGGCCCGGTTCCGGGCCTTACCGCGGGCACTCACTAGTCGTTGACCCGGCCGAGGTAGCTGCCGTCACGGGTATCGACCTTGACCTTGGTGTTGTTCTCGACGAACAGCGGCACCTGGATCTCGTAGCCGGTTTCGAGCGTGGCGGGCTTGGTGCCGGCCGAGGAGCGGTCGCCCTGCAGGCCCGGCTCCGTGTAGGTGATCTCGAGAACGACGCTCGGGGGCAGCTCGATGTAGAGCGGGTTGCCCTCGTGGATGGCGATGTTGACCATCTGGTTTTCGAGCATGAAGTTGGTGGCGTCGCCGACGGTGGCGGCCGGGACGGTGAGCTGGTCGAAGTCAGAAGTGTCCATGAAGACGAAGTCCGCGCCGTCCTGGTACAGGTACTGGTAATCGCGGCGGTCAACCGTGGCGGTCTCGATCTTGAGCCCGGCGTTGAAGGTCTTGTCGACGACCTTGCCGGACATCACGTTGCGCATCTTGGTGCGTACGAACGCGCCACCCTTGCCGGGCTTGACATGCTGGAACTCGATGATGTTCCAAAGCTGGCCCTCAAGCTTAAGGACGGTTCCGTTCTTGATGTCGTTAGTGGTTGCCACTGTATCCTCTTAGTTTCTATCTGGTTCTTGTCGGCCGGTGCGATCGGCCGGACGTCGTATGCCGGGCCGGCATGCCAAGCGGCCGCCAGCGCGTGTTTGTCAAAAATCCAAGTTCTATTCTACCGGTTCCCGTGGACAGCTGCCCGACGGAGGCTCAGGACTGCTGTTCCAGCACTTCCCGGGCACGCTGCAGCGCGACCGTGGAGGCGTAGATGAGGGCCGCGTCTGCCGAGCCGGCCACCCGCAAATCGAGGGCCTTGGCGAAGGATTCGACGGCGGCGCCGACGTTGCCGCCGGCGAAGTAGGCCCGGCCCAGGTGCTGGCGGACGGCCGCCTCTTCCAGGGTGCCCTTGGTCTCGGCGAGGAGCTGGCGGAACACCTCCACGGCCCGGTCGAACCGGTTCGAAACGCGGAGCACATCCGCCTCGAAGATCCGCAGCCGGAGCGAGGCCGGGTCCTTGTACCGGGCCTCGGCGAGGAGTTCGGCGGCCTCGGCGGCATGCCCTTCAACGATCCGGACAAAGACCAGGTCCCCGGGGTCGGTCGAGTCCGCCAACGCCTCGGCCATGGCGTCTTCGTTGACGATCTGGGGCATCAGGCTTTGCGGATTGATCCGGATGCCGGGAAACCCGGCATCCGGCCACTCGCTCGTGCCGCCCTTGACCATCATCATCAGGAGGCAATCTCCTGGTAGGCGGCGAACAGCAGCGACGTGTCCGGGACGTCGAGGATGCCGGGCCGGCCGATGCCGTCAAGGACCACGAACCGCAGCAGGTCGCCGCGGGATTTCTTGTCCCGCCGCATGCCGTCCAGGAGGGCCTGCCAGCGGTCGCGGCGGTAGGTGATGGGAAGCCCGAGGCTTTCCAGGATGCTGCGGTGCCTGTCGGCGTCGGCGTCGCTGAGCCGTCCGACGCTGCGGGCGAGTTCGGCGGCGAACATCATGCCCACGGAGACGGCGGCGCCGTGGCGCCAGGAGTAGCGTTCGGCGAGTTCGATCGCGTGGCCCAGGGTGTGGCCGTAGTTCAGGATCTCGCGCTGGCCGGTTTCCTTCAGATCGGCGGAGACCACCCGGGCCTTGACGGTGATGGCGCGTTCGATCAGTTCCCGCAGGATGTCCGAGCGCGGATCGGAGACCGCGGACGGGTCCTTTTCGATCAGTTCAAGGATGGCGGGATCGGCGATGAATCCGCACTTGATGACCTCGGCCATGCCGGAGATGATCTCGTTCTTCGGCAGGGTCTCGAGCGTGTCGAGGTCCGCGAGGACACCGGCGGGCGGGTGGAACGCGCCCACCAGGTTCTTGCCCTCGGCGGTGTTGATGCCGGTCTTGCCGCCGACGGAGGCGTCCACCATGCCCAGCAGGCTCGTGGGCATGTGGATGACCTTGACGCCGCGGAGCCAGGTTGCGGCGACGAAGCCGGCGAGGTCGGTCACGGCGCCGCCGCCGACCGCGACGACGGCGTCGGACCGGGTGAAGTCGTTCTGCCCCAGCACCTGCCAGCAGAAGGACGCCACTTCGATGTGCTTGCCTTCTTCGGCGTCCGGGATCTCGGCGGTCAGCGCGGTGAAACCGGCGGCGGCCAGCTCTTCCCGGACGGTGTCGCCGGTGAGCCGGAGCGCGCGGGGGTGGATGACGAGGACGCGCTTGACGCGCTCGCCCAGGAGCCCCGGAAGGCTTGCCAGGAGGCCGCGGCCCACCACGACGTCGTAGTTCTCACCGGGCGTCTGTCCGGTGACTTTGATGACGGTTGATTCGGTACTCACTATTCAACTTCCTTTGTCGCCGCCGGGGCGGGCACGGCAGCGGTCTTCGCCGCGGCATACTCCCCCAGCGCATCTTCCAGCCGGTGAGCCAGTTCCGGAACGCTGCCGCTCCGGACATCCAGCACCAGGTCGGCCAGCCGTTCGTAGACCGGCTGCCGGGTGGCGAAGAGGGTCCGCCACCGGCCCATGGCGTCGCCTGCCAGCAGCGGCCTGCCCGAATTCCTGGCGATGCGTTCCGCCACGGTCTCGGCGTCGCATTCGAGGTAGACCACGGTACAGCGGCCCAGGAGCTGCTGCGTGCCGGAGTCAAGGACTGCACCGCCGCCAAGCGAAATCACGGCGTTGCTGCCCTGTGCCTCTTCGATAGCATGGGCCACGGCCCGGGCCTCCAGCTCACGGAAGGCATGCTCCCCCCGGCTGGCGAAGATCTCGGCGATCGTCCCGTGCTGGGCCACCACCACGGCGTCGGTGTCCACGAAGGCGGATCCCAGGTGCTGCGCGAGCTGCTGTCCGATCGCCGATTTGCCCACGGCCATCGGACCGATCAGGACGACCGGTCCGAGGTGTTTTGCCGCGGGCTTCGCCGCGGCGGAGCGCCCGTCGGTGTTCCAGGCCGGCACTAGTGGCCGATCGAGTCCAGGGACGCCGGAATGTTGTCCAGGTAACCCTTGATGTTGCGGGCGGTCTCCTGAACGGAGTCGCCGCCGAATTTTTCTGCGACCGCTTCGGCGAGCACGAGGGCCACCATGGCCTCGGCCACCACGCCGGCGGCCGGAACGGCACAGACGTCGGAACGCTGGTGGTGGGCCTTGGCGGCTTCTCCCGTGCTGACGTCCACGGTCTTGAGCGCGCGGGGCACGGTGGCGATCGGCTTCATGGCGGCGCGGACGCGCAGGACGTCGCCGATGCTCATGCCGCCCTCGATCCCGCCGGCGCGGTTGGACGTGCGGATGATCTTGCCGTTCGCGTCCTTGACGATCTCGTCGTGGGCGGCCGAACCGCGGCGGGCCGCCGTGAGGAAGCCGTCGCCGACCTCGACGCCCTTGATGGCCTGGATTCCCATGAGGGCCGCGGCCAGGCGCGAGTCGAGGCGCCGGTCCCAGTGGACGTAGCTGCCGAGTCCGGGCGGGAGGCCGTAGGCGAGCACCTCGACGACACCGCCCAACGTTTCGCCTTCCTTGTGCGCGACGTCGACTTCGGCCACCATGGCGTCGGAGGTTTCGCGGTCGAAGCAGCGCAGAGGATCGGCGTCAAGGGCCAGCACGTTGGCCGGGACCGGCAGGGGCCGGCCTTCCGGCACCGCAACGCTGGCGATCGACACAGTGTGGGAGACGAGTTCGATCCCGAGCTGCTTAAGGAAGGCGGAGGCGACCGTGCCGAGCGCGACCCTCGTGGCGGTCTCGCGGGCGCTGGCACGCTCCAGGACCGGGCGGGCCTCGTCGAAGCCGTATTTCTGCATGCCGGTGAAGTCGGCGTGGCCGGGCCGGGGCCGGGTGAGCGGGGCGTTCCGGGCCTGGTCGGCCAGGACTTCCGGGGCCACGGGATCGGAGGACATGATCTGTTCCCACTTGGGCCACTCGGTGTTGCCCACCTGGATGGCGACGGGACCGCCCTGGGTCAGGCCGTGCCGGACGCCGCCGAGGATCGTGACGACGTCCTGTTCGAATTTCATCCGGGCGCCGCGGCCGTAGCCGAGCCGGCGGCGGGCCAGCGCCTCGCTGATCTGGGCGCTGGTGAGTTCCACACCGGCGGGCACGCCTTCAATTATTCCGACCAGTGCCGGGCCATGGGATTCTCCGGCAGTCAACCAACGCAACATAAATTCCATCCTGCCATGTCGGGAGCTTAGAACACCCGTCGGGGCGCCCCGACTGCGTCACACATCACATCTATGACTCCGGCCGGCATGGCCTCGCCCAGCCCGGTGAAGAGCCGCACCTGCTCCACTGCCTGGTAGATGAGCATTTCAAGGCCGGGGACCACGGCCCCGCCCGTGTCCTGCCAGACGGCGGCAATCCTGCTGGGCCAGGGATCGTAGGCGACGTCCAGGAGCACGCCGCGGCGTCCCGCCTCGGCGTGCCGGGGCGGCTCGGCCGCCAGTTCGCCGGCCAGCGCGTCCGCTGCGCGGGGCGGCAGCGTGGAGATGACGACGTCGGCCGCGGCCACCGCGGCGGCCGCGCCGGCGAGCGGAAGCACCCGGACGGGGAGTTTCACTGCCGCGGAGGCGGCCCGGGCCTCGGCGGCGCGGCTGACGTCCCGCACGAAGACATCGGCCGATGCAGCCCCGAGTTCTTTGAGCGCGGCAATGGCCGCCGCCGAGGTGCCGCCGCCGCCGAGCACGGCAGCGGTGGGCGCCGTGGCCGCACCCGCGTGCCGGAGCGCGTTGACGATGCCGGCAACGTCGGTGTTGTACGCGACCAGCCGGGTATGGTCAGCACTACCGCCGCCGGATTCGAAGGCGACGGTGTTGACGACGCCGAGGGCGCGTGCCACGCCCCGGACCTCGTCCACTTCGGCCACCATCGCGGTTTTCAGCGGCATGGTGACCGAGAGCCCCCGCCAGCCGCCGTCCGCTCGCGCTTCATCCCTGACCTGCCGCATGAATTCCGGCAGCGCGGCCTCCGTCACGTCGATGGCGGAGTACGCGAATTCCACGCCCAGGTGGGCGTAGGCAGCCCGGTGCAGCGCAGGCGACTTCGAATGGCTGATGGGATGCCCGAGCACGGCCGCCCGCAGCATCATACGCAGCGTCCCGGGTTGGCCGAGCACCACGCGTTGTACTGCTCCACGTAGCCGAGGTGCTCGGCCAGTGTCTTGGAGAACTTGGTCTCCTTGGTGTCCAGGTTGATGGTGACCCAGTAGAGGTAGTCATTGGTCTTGGGCTTGGCGGCGGCGTCGATCGCCGTCTTGCCGGGAGAGCCGATGGGCCCGGCGGGCAGGCCCGGGTTGGCATAGGTGTTGTACGGGTTCGACTTGTCCGCCTTCTGGGCTTCATCGATGTGGAAGCTCCGGATGCCCAGACCGTACGTGACCGTGGCATCGGACTGGATGAGTCCGTTGGTCTCGGTGTTGTTGGGCTTGAGGCGGTTATAGATGGCACCGGCGACGTCGCCGTATTCGGCCTGGCCGCCTTCAGCCTGGACGATGCTGGCGACCGTCACGACGTCGTACTGTTTGGCGGGATCGGTGATGCCCTGGGCCTTGAGCTCATCCAGGGTGGTGCCGACGAGCTTCTGCAGGATGTCCTTGGCGGAGGTCCCCAGGGGGAAGCGGTACTCCCCCGGGGCCAGGAAGCCCTCAAGGTTTTTGGCCTTGGCCGGGACGCCGAACTGCGCGGGCGCGTCGCTGAGCGCCTTCAGGTCGGGGACCGAAATCCCCGTGCCCTCAGATATGGCCTGGAGGGATTCGCTGATCCGCAAGCCGGCATTGAGTGCAAAGTACATCACCTTGCCCTGGCCCTTGTTGAGCAGGATGGCCACGGCATCGGAGTTCTTCATTTCCTGGCGCATCGTGAAGGTGCCCGGGCTCAGGGACCCGCCGGCGGCGTTGAACTCCTTGAGGAACGTGTCCGCGTTGGCCACGACCTTCTTCGATTGCAGATCGGTGGCCACGGACTTCGGCCCGGCGCCGGGTTCGACCGTGACGGTGACGTCGCCGGTTCCCGGTCCGGGGTAGTCTGCCGCGGTGTCGGCGCCCAGCAGCGGTTTGAGGAACTGGGCGCCGACGGCGATGGCAATAACGAACACGGTCAGCGTCAGCACCAGGGCCAGGAAGCGGCGCCGGCGGCGGATCTTTTTGGACGGAACCTTGTCATAGCGGATGGCTCCGGCCATCAGGTCGTGGCCGGCGTCGCTGTGGTCTCCGGCTTCCGGGTGCGCCTGGGCGTGGGCGTCGTCGTAAACATGGTGGGCCTCATCGTGGGGGTGCAGCGCGTAGCCGTCATGAGGGCCGGCATACTGGGCAGCCGCATCGTGGTGGCCTGCGTAGCCGTGCTGGCCTGCCGCCGCATAGACGGCGTCATCGTGGGCGGGCTCGTCATGGCCCACGTCCTCGCGGGCGGGCAGATCGCGGATGGGGATGATCTGCGTGAAGTCTTCGCGGGCGGGCTCTTCGCGGCTGAGGTGCTCGCGGGCGGGCTCTTCGCGGCTGAGGTGCTCGCGGGCCGGCACGTCGTCGGCAGCGATGTCAGGCACGGTTTCCTCGTGCACTGTCGGGGCGGATTCGGGGAGTTCCGGGGCCGTTTCGGGAAGTTCGGGGCCGGCCTGCGGCGGGACGCTCGCCGGCGTCGGGGCTTCTGGGTCTTGGGGCCGGATCCGGGCCGGCGGCGCGGGATCCGGCGTCGGGTCGTCCTGTCCCGTCTCAAAAGCCTGAGGCGGGATCACGCTGTGTCCCTGCGTCGCCAGGAGCTTTTCCCGGGCCCTGATCTCTTTGCGCGTCAGCGGTCGGCCGGCACCACTCAGGGCGTCACCGGAGGAGTCATCACTGTTGACCGGGCTCACTGTAGCCTTCCATGTTCTGAAGAGTGCGTCTGTACTGCCGGGCCGGTCTGTGCGCCGCCTCCGGTCGGCCCCGGCGCAGACTCCGCGTACACGCGGTTTCCGACCTCCGTTCCCCTGGCCTTTTGCATATCAATCGCATGTTGCAGAATACCTGCCGCCGCAACCTGATCAACTACTGTACGGTGATCGCGGCTGCTCATGCCAGCTTCGTGCAGGGCGCGGTGGGCGGACACGGTGCTGAGCCGCTCGTCGATCAGGCGCACCGGAATAGCGGATCCGGCGTCCTGCAGGGCACCGGCCAGCAGCCGCGCATACTCTGTGGCCATGCGGGCAGAGGCGTGCTCTTCGCCCTTCATGGTCCGCGGGAGTCCTACGAAAATCTCCACCGCGTCCAGCTCCCCTGCCAGGCCGGCCAGGATGCGCACGTCAGTGTTCTTTTTCACGTTCCGCTGCAGGGTGCGCAGCGGAGTCGCCAGGATTCCGTCGCGGTCACAGACCGCGACGCCCACGCGGACGGTGCCGACGTCGACCCCGAGCTTTACGCCCCGGGGATAGACGCCGGCTACAGCACCTTCAGTCATGTAGGGATCCGCTTATCGCCGGGAAATGGCATCCACGACGGCGCTGAGGGCAGCACCGACCTTGGCGGCGTCCGTGCCGCCGCCCTGGGCGACGTCGTCCTTGCCGCCACCGCCGCCGCCAAGGACTCCGGCGGCCAGGCGCACGAGGGCACCGGCCTTCACTCCGGCGGTCCGGGCCGCTTCGTTGGTGGCGATGAGGATCACCGGGCGGTCGTTGCTGACGCCCGCGACGGCGACGGCCGCGGCCTCGGAGCCGAGGCGGGTCCGCAGGTCCAGGGCCAGGCCGCGCAGGTCATCCGCGCCGCTGACCTGGCCGGCGTCGTGCGCAATGACCTTGATGCCGGCGGCGTCTTTGGCAGTGCCCACCAGCTGGGCCGCGGCAGCCGTGAGCTGCTCCTTGCGGAGGCGCTCGAGTTCCTTTTCGGCGGCCTTGAGCTTGGTCAGGGTGGTGGCGATCCGGTCCGCGAGGAGCCCGGAGGGGACCTTCAGCATTTCCGTGAGCTCGGTGACAAGGGCGCGCTCGGCGGCGAGGTGCCGGAAGGCGTCCATGCCCACGAAGGCTTCCACACGGCGGTTTCCCGAGCCGACGGACTGTTCGCCGAGCAGGGACAGGCTGCCGATCAGCGAGGTGTTCTCTACGTGGGTTCCGCCGCAGAGCTCGCGGGACCAGGCGCCGTCGATCTCCACGACCCGGACCTCGTTGCCGTAGTTCTCGCCGAACAGCGCCATGGCGCCGAGGGCCTTGGCCTCGGCGAGCCCCATGACTTTCGTTTCCACCCGGAAGTTGTTGCGGATGGCGATGTTGGAGACTTCTTCGATCTCGGACCGGGTGGCGGCGCTGAGGCCCTCGCCCCAGGCGAAGTCGAAGCGCAGGTAGCCGGCCTTGTTGAAGGAGCCGCGCTGCAGGGCCTCCGGGCCGAGGATCTGGTGCAGGGCCGCGTGGACAATGTGCGTGCCCGTGTGGGCCTGTTCGGCGGCGTGGCGGCGTTCCCGGTCGACGGCGGCCTGGACGAGGGCGTCCGAGCCGATTTCGCCTTCGCGGACAATGGCCTTGTGCACGCTCAGGCCCTTGATGGGACGCTGGACGTCCAGGACCTCGACGACGAAGCCGTCGCCGGTGATGAGCCCGGTGTCGGCGGCCTGGCCGCCGGCCTCGGCGTAGAACGGCGTCTCGGCCAGGACCAGTTCGATTTCATCGCCCGTGGAGGCCTGCGAGACCTTCTGCCCGCCGGCCAGGATGCCGCGGACCTTGGATTCGCCCTGGAGTTCGGTGTAGCCGGTGAAGACGGTCTCGCCCTGGGCGAGGAGCTCCTGGAACGCGCTGAGGTCGGCGTGGGCGCCCTTCTTGCCTTTCGCGTCGGCCTGGGCGCGCTGGCGCTGTTCGAGCATGAGTTTGCGGAACTCGGGCTCGTCGACCTTGAGCCCGGCTTCCTCGGCCATCTCGAGGGTGAGGTCGATCGGGAACCCGTAGGTGTCGTGCAGGGCGAAGGCGTCGGCGCCGGAGAGCGGCCGGCCGGCGGACTTGGACTCCTTGACGGCGTCCTCGAGCCGGGCCGTGCCGGAGGCGATGGTGCGCAGGAACGCCTTCTCTTCGGCGTAGGCGATCCTGCTGATGCGATCGAAGTCGGTCTCCACGATCGGGTAGACGCCCTTCATGGCATCCCGGGAGGCCGGGAGCAGTTCCGGCAGGCATGCCTTTTCGACGCCGAGCAGGCGCATGGAACGCACGGCGCGGCGGATCAGGCGGCGCAGGACGTAGCCGCGGCCCTCGTTGGAGGGGGTGACGCCGTCGGCGATCAGCATGAGGGCCGAGCGGATGTGGTCGGCGACGACGCGCATGCGCACGTCATCGGTGTGGTGCGGGTCCTCCGGCGTCTCGGCTGAGGTGTATTCCTTGCCGGAGAGCGCTGCAGCCTTGTCGATCACGGGACGGACCTGGTCGGTCTCGTACATGTTCTCGACGCCCTGCAGGATCATCGCGAGGCGCTCCATGCCGAGGCCGGTGTCGATGTTCTTCTTGGGCAGCTCTCCGGTGATGTCGAAGTCCACCTTCGAGCGGACGTTGTCGATCTGGTACTGCATGAAGACGAGGTTCCAGATCTCAATGTACCGGGTCTCGTCAGCGATCGGGCCGCCGTCGACGCCGTACGCGGGGCCCCGGTCGTAGTAGATCTCCGAGCAGGGACCGGCCGGCCCGGGCTGGCCGGTGGACCAGTAGTTGTCGGCCTTGCCCATCCGCTGGATGCGTTCGGCGGGCACGCCGGTGTTCTTCAGCCACAGCTCCTTGGCCTCGTCGTCTTCTTCGTAGACGGTGACCCAGAGCCGCTCCGGCGGCAGGCCGTAGCCGCCATCGGCCACGCTGGTGGTGAGCAGTTCCCACGCGAACTTGATCGCGTCTTCCTTGAAGTAGTCGCCGAAGGAGAAGTTGCCGCACATCTGGAAGAACGTGCCGTGGCGGGCGGTCTTGCCGACTTCCTCGATGTCGCCGGTACGGATGCACTTCTGCACGCTGGTGGCCCGCTGGTAGGGTGCCTCTTCACGGGCGGTCAGGTACGGGATGAACGGCACCATGCCCGCCACCGTGAACAGCAGGGAGGGGTCGCTGGAGACCAGGGAGGCGGAGGGCACGGCGGTGTGTCCCTTGCTGACAAAAAAGTCGATCCAGCGCTTGGTGATCTCCTGCGACTTCATGAGCTGATTTCTTACCCTTCAATATTCACTGCGGTGTGTGGCCCGCGGCTGTGCTGCGCGGGACAAGTTGGGGTCCGGCCCCGGTCCGGGCCCTGATCTTCCAAGACCTTTCGAGGAGGTGCCGAGGTGCCGGCGTGCCCGTGACGGGCACCGTACTTCCTAATTCTCTCCCGACTAGCGCCGGACTGCATCCCGGCGGGCAACGATGCCATCGGTGCCCGTGGCCAGGGCCGTGTCCACGCCGAGCGCGGCGCGGAGTTCGGCTTCCCGCTCGCCCATGCCTTCGCGGACGGCGTCGGCGAAGTCGTACAGGCCGTCGGCCAGACGCCCGACGGCCCGGTTGAGTCCCTCGGGCCCGACGGCGGACCGGGCTTCGGTGATCTTTCGGAAGGCGATGACGCCGATCGCGACGCCGATTCCCATCCAGATGATTCTGTTCATGTCAGGTTCTCCAGGTGGGCTTAGCGGCTACGGCGGCCGGTGGCGGGCTTTTTGCGGGCGGTGAACGCGGAGCGGACGCCGTAGCTGAAGGACGCCACCTTGATCAGCGGCGAGCCGACGGTGGCGGCCATGAGCGAGGACAGCGCCGAAATGTTGGCGGAAGCGTCGGAGACGTTCGAGGCGATGCCGTCCACCTTCTTCAACTGCTCGTTGGTGGTGGACACCGTGGCGGTGACTTCGTCCATGAGCGGGGTGGCTCCGTCGCTGATCGAGCGGATGGAGGTCCGGACTTCGTCAAACACTCCCCCGAGTTTCAGGATCGGCACGGCGAGCAGCAGGACCAGCAGTAAAAACACTCCAGCCGCGATCAGGCCGGCAATATCGCCACCAGACATAGACAATCATCTCCTTGAACTGCAGTGGATACCTGCTCGTTGCGTCGGGCCCCGACGGTTTCAGCCGGCGGTTTGAACCGGCAAGCAGGGCTGGCTCCCGGGGAACTCCCCCAAGTACCTTACATACAAAGAAGCCCGCGGCGCTTGCCACGGGCTTCTTTGGAGGTGTTGCGTTTATTTAGCGTGCGTAGAATTCCACGACGAGCTGCTCTTCGCAGGTCACGGGGATCTCGGAACGCTTGGGGCGGCGCACCAGGCGGGCCTGCAGGGCGTCAAGCTTGACGTCCAGGTAGGCCGGAACCATCGGCAGGACGTCGCGGTGAGCGCCGGCTGCTGCAACCTGGAACGGAGGCATGGTCTCGCTGCGGCTGTGGACGTGGACCAGCTGGCCCTCGCCGACGCGGAAAGACGGGCGGTCAACGCGGATGCCGTCAACCAGGATGTGGCGGTGCACAACCAGCTGGCGGGCCTGGGCGATGGTGCGGGCGAAGCCGGCACGCAGCACGAGGGCGTCGAGACGCATTTCGAGCAGTTCGATCAGGTTTTCACCGGTCAGGCCCTTGGTGCGGCGTGCTTCTTCGAAGGCACGCGTCATCTGGGCTTCGCGGATGCCGTACTGGGCGCGCAGACGCTGCTTTTCGCGCAGACGTACGGCGTAGTCGGAGTCCTGCTTCTTGCGGGCACGGCCATGCTCACCGGGGCCGTACGGGCGGCGCTCCATGTACTTGGCGGCCTTGGGGGTCAGAGCGATGCCGAGTGCGCGCGAAAGGCGTGCGGTACGGCGAGCACGAGTGTTGTTAGCCACTAGTGTCCTTCCAATATCTGCGGTGTGTCAGTGTTACTGGCCTCCACGATGGAGAGCATCGGCCAACCGCTGCCTTTTGCTACTGGGCACAGGGCAACCCTCACTAAACCGAAGTTTTCAATGGATTGTGCGTCCGTGCCTTGCCAGACAACGAACCAGCCTACCATGAAGGGGCCCACAGCCCGAAGCCAGTACCGAAGTCAGACCCTGGCGTGCACGCCCCGGCTGCCCCGCCGCCCGAATGACGCGGCCCCCAGGAATTCCACGGCCACGAACGGTTCCGGGCCCACCACCCACTCGTCATGACCCGGCGGGATCGCGTAGGTGTCGTTGGCGTGGATCGTGGAGCGCAGCCCTTCGGCCGTTTCGACCTCCAGCACACCGGAAATGCAGAAGCCCAGATGGTGGTGCTGGCAGGCGTCGGTCTGCTCGTAGGGTTTGGTGCTCTCCGACCACCGCCAGCCCGGGCCGAGGATCAACTTGGCCACCGAGTAGTCGTCCACGGTGCAGAGGTCGAATTCGGCCTTGTCCGGGCACCGCTTCCGGTCGGGCACATCAAAGGATTTGACTGCCATGGCTGTAACGAAATTAATGCTCATGGGACACTACCTGGGGACTGAGCGGGGACGCTCGCATTGGAAGACCTTGGATGGAGCGAAGCCGGCCGTCGTTCGGGGGTCCGGGTAATCGATTGCCGGCGGTGTGAGCCGCGCTGTCCCCTGCGCCGCACGGATGGTCAGCAGGTCAATGCTGGCGTATTTCCACGTTAGACCTCTTGGCCCCTATGTCAACGGCGGATTCCGGCGCTGAAGGGCGGCGCCAGAGCAGCCGCTGGTCAGCGACAGATCACGTGCCGCGGATGATCTTCCGGAGCCGCTCCAGCCGGGTGCCGATGTCCCGTTCAGCCCCGTTGGCGGTGGGTTCATAGTAATTGCGGCCCACGAGATCGTCCGGCGGATACTGCTGGGTGGCCACGCCATGCGGCGCGTCGTGGGAGTATTTGTAGCCCTTGCCGTGGCCCAGCTGCTTTGAGCCCGGGTAGTGGGCGTCGCGCAGGTGGGCGGGGATCCCGTTCCCGAGCCCCGCGCGGACGTCGGCGATTGCCTGGTTGATGCCCATGTACGCGGCGTTGGACTTCGGCGCGGTGGCCAGGTGCACCACGGCTTCGGCCAGGATGATGCGGCCTTCCGGCATGCCGATCAGCTGGACGGCCTGGGCCGCCGCGACGGCGGTCTGGAGCGCCGTCGGGTCTGCCATCCCGACGTCCTCGGCGGCGGAGATCACGATCCGCCGGGCCACGAAGCGCGGGTCCTCCCCCGCCTCGAGCATCCGGGCGAGGTAGTGCAGCGACGCGTCGACGTCCGAACCCCGGATCGACTTGATGAACGCGCTGGCGACGTCGTAGTGCTGGTCGCCGGCGCGGTCGTAGCGAACCGAGGCAACATCCAGCGCCCGTTCCGTGTGCCGCAACTGGATGGTCACGGGCTTCGGCGCAACAGCGCCGGCGGCGTCCGCGGTGTCAATGTCGGTTGCGTCAATGTCGGTTGCGTCAACGTCGGTTGCGTCAACGTCGTCCGCGTCCCCGAAGGCGACGCCGGCGGCGGCCTCGAGCGCCGTCAGTGCACGGCGGGCGTCCCCGCCGGAGAGCCGGACAAGGTGTGCCAGCGCGTCGGCGCTGAGCTCGGCTTTGCCATTCAGGCCACGGACATCCGTGACGGCCCGCTGGAGGAGGCCCTCGACGTCGGCGTCGGTCAGCGGCTTGAGCGTCAGCAGCAGCGAGCGGGACAGCAGCGGGGACACCACGGAGAACGAGGGGTTTTCGGTGGTGGCGGCCACAAGCACCACCCAGCGATTCTCGACGCCCGGTAGCAGCGCGTCCTGCTGGGCCTTGTTGAAGCGGTGGATCTCGTCGAGGAACAGGACTGTGGTGGTCTTGAACAGATCGCGCGCGGTCAGGGCCTCGTCCATCACGCGGCGGACGTCCTTGACGCCGGCGGTGATGGCGGAGAGTTCGACGAACTTCCGGCCGGGACCCTTGGCGATCACGTGCGCAAGCGTCGTCTTTCCGGTGCCGGGGGGACCCCAGAGGATCACCGAACTTGGCCCGGCGGGGCCGGTCGCGTCGGAGCCGGCGGCGAGCTGGCGCAGCGGGGAGCCCTGGCCGAGCAGGTGCTGCTGGCCCACCACGTCATCCAGGGTGCGGGGCCGCATCCGGACGGCGAGCGGACTCCGCGGCGAGCCGGCCCCGGCCGTGCGGGCACCGGAGCGGGCGCGGCCGGAATCGTCGGCGCCGCCGTTGTTGCCGCCGTCGTCGTCGCTTCCGTCGGCGTCGTCCCGCCCTGCGCCAAAGAGATCATCCACATAGATAGGCTACTTCTAGTTCAGGTCCGCCCTGCCACCCCTAAGCCGTCCCCCTTATCCCCGCAACGGAAGAGCCCGCCAATGCCCAGCCCCGAATCCCGTGTGGCCTTCGTTTCCGCTGCCCGGCTGCCCGGCTGGGTGGAGCGCTTTGCCTCAAGCCATGGCGCCCTGGTGGAGGAAGAGCTCGACGCCGGTCTGCAGGTGCGAGCCGCGGACGGCGCCGTGGCGCTGCTGCAGGCGCCGTGGCCCGTGGATGGCCGGCCCGGGCGCGGCGGCGACGCGGTGTCGCGGCTGGCGTCCCTGGCCGGGCAGCCCCGCAGCCTTGGCACCGTGCTGGTCCGCCGCGGCGGCTATTCGGTGGCGGTCGTCAGCGGCGGCGCCGTGGTCGCGTCCAAGACCGGCACCCGCCACGTCCAGTCGCGGACCGCTGCCGGCGGCTGGTCCCAGCAGCGCTTCGCCCGGCGGCGCGCCAACCAGGCTGATGCCCTCGTGGAGGCCGTGGCCGAGCACGCCGCGAGGATCTTCGCGGAGCACCGGATCGAGTACCTGGCGCCGGGCGGCGACCGGACGCTGGTCGACCAGGTCCTCGCCGAGCCTGTGCTGAAGCGCTACGCCGGCGTGGCCCGGCTGGCGTTCCTGGACGTTCCGGATCCGCGTGCCGCGGTCCTCAAGAAGGCTGCGGCGGAGCTGTGCTCGGTGCGGATCCTGGTGACGGATCCGGCGTCGTAGGAACCGGCGTCGTAGGAACCGGCGGCCGTTCCATCCCCCAATATATGCAGATGGAACGACGGCCTCGTCGCTATCCGGCGGCCGGACGCCGCGGCTATTCTTCGGGCGCCAGAGTGACGGTGACTCCGTTGAGGTCCTGGCTGAAGGCAAGCTGGCAGGAGAGCCTGGAGCCGCATTCCTGGTAGCCCTCGGCATCGACCAGCAACTCGAGTTCGTCCTCGCTGCGCTCGGCAAGGGTGTCGAAGACCTCCTTTTCCAGGAAGACGTGGCAGGTGGCGCAGGAGGCGGTGCCGCCGCAGGATGCCAGGACCGGGAGGTCGTTGTCCCGGAGGGCCTCCATCAGGGTCTGGTCCGGCTCCCACTGCAGGTCGTGGGTGGAGCCCTCGCGGTCGATCACGGTGAGTTTGTTGTTGCTCATGGTGGTTCCTTCGGTTTCAGGACGCTGCGAACGCGGCGTCGGTCAGTGGGGTGCCGGGATCGGCGGCGAGCAGCGGATCAATCCGTGTTTTCTGTGCGATCAGCTTCTTGGCCGGACGGAAGTCGGTAAGGCCTGCGATGGTGTCGACGGCGGCGAGGCGCCCGTCGCGGAGGTAGACCACCGAGAACTTGCCCTCCGCCGGGGTGCCGCGCACGATCACGTCGTCGTCGGGGTGCCGGACGCCGGCCGTCTGGAGCCGGACGCCGTGTTGGACGGTCCAGAACCAAGGGATCTCCGGATCCGCGGGGGCCTGGCCCGTGATGTCAGCTGCCACCCTGTCGGCCTGCGCCATGGCGTTCTGGACGCATTCGAGGCGCTGGCTGGCGCCGTCGATGGTGCTGGTGAAGCGCGTGACATCGCCCGTGGCGTAGATGCCGGGGACCGAGGTCCGCCCGTCGTCGTCCACGAGGATCCCGTCCTGGCACTGGAGGCCGGCCTCGGCGGCAAGTTCCTGGTTGGGCACCACGCCGATTCCGGCGAGGACGACGTCGGCCGGGTAGGCCGCGCCGTCGGCGGTGACGACGCGCTCGGCCCGGTCAGACCCCTCGACGGCGGTCACCGCGGCGCCGAAGACGAACCGGACACCGTTCTGTTCATGGAGCCGCTCAAAGAAGCGGGATACCGGCTCGGAGGTCACGCGGCTCATCACGCGGTCCTGGAATTCGAGCACCGTGACGTCGCAGCCTTTCGCGGCTGCGGCGGCGGCGACTTCCAGGCCGATGTATCCCGCGCCGATGATGGCGACCCGGGCGCCGGGGACGAGGGCGCGTTTGAGTTCAAGGGCGTCGTCCCGGGTCCGCAGGGCCTGCACCCCGGGGAGTTCCGCCCCGGGGACTGTCAGGGACCTGGCGCGGGAGCCGGTGGCGATGACGAGGCGGTGGTAGCCGTGGCGGCTGCCGTCGGACAGCTGGACGGTCCTGCCGCCCGGGTCGATGGCGTCGACGGTGAGCCCTGCCCGCCGGTTAATGCGCTTGTCGTGGTAGAACTTTTCTTTGCGCAGCACGGCGGACTCATCCGGAGCGCCGGCCTTCAGGAGTTCCTTGGACAGTGGAGGGCGTTCGTAGGGCGTCTCCTTTTCCGCTTCGAGCAGCAGGATGTCCCCCTCCCAGCCGCGGGATCGCAGTCCTGCGGCCACCGCGACTCCGGAGTGGCCGGCGCCGACGATGACGATTGGATTCAGGACGGACTCAGTGGGCTGCTGACTAGGCATTGAACTTCTCCAGCTCGACGTAAAGGTGTTCCGGACCTGAGTTGGTCAGGTTGTTGCCCCGGACGTATTCGATCGGCTTGTCTTTGTTGAGGGTCAGGGAGCCGAGCTTTGCGGCGAGGAGTTCCACCGTTACGACCGTTTCCAGCCTGGCCAGCGGGGCGCCGAGACAGCTATGCACACCGTGGCCGAAGCCGAGGTGGCCGTCGGTGTTGCGGTCGATGTTGAAGGTCTCGCCGTCGGGGTACTTGGCGCTGTCGCGGTTCGCCGCTGCCGGCAGCAACCGGACGATGGCGCCGGCAGGGATGCGCACGCCGGCAACCTCGACGTCTTCGGTGGTGATCCGGCTGGCGCGCTGCACCGTTCCGCGGAAGCGGGCCAGTTCCTCGACGAAGAGGTTCGCGTCGGCGGGGTTCTGCCGGATCCGGTCCAGCAGCCCGGGTTGCTCGCTGAAGACCCGGAAGGCGTTGGCCAGCAGGATGGTGGTGGTGTCATGGCCGGCAACGAAGACGAAAGCGCAGAGTTCCTTGGCTTCCTTCTCGCTGAGGAGGCCTTCCTTCCACATCCGGGCGATATGGCCGCCCACGGACTCGCTTTCCTCGCGGTAGAGCCGTTCCATGGTGCCCTTCAGGTACGCGAAGAACTCGAAGGTGCTCTGTTCGTCGGTTCCCGTGCCCTGCGCATTGCGGGCCAGCCTGCCGAAGTAGCTGAAGGTCTCATCCGACCAGAACTTCATCTTCTCGAAGTCCGACGCCGGGACATCCAGCAGGGCGCTGATGGTGGACATGCTCAGCGGGATCGCGTAGTCATCGACGGCGTCGCCGCCGCCGGCTGCGATCATCGGGTCCAGATATTTGTGGGCGTTCTCGCGGACCCGGTCTTCAAAGCGGGCGATCGCCTTTGGAGTGAAGGCCTGCGCAACGACCTGGCGCAGCCGCGTGTGGTTCGGGGCATCGAACAGGGTCAGGAAGGTCAGCGGCACCGGGTCCACCACTTGGGAGGAAAAGACCTTCGGGGCGCGCATGGCCTTGCGGACATCGTCATAGCGGGAGATGAACCAGACGTCCGAGACCGGCGAGGCGGCGCGGAGAACCGGAGCGTTGTCCCGCATCCATGCGTAGTGCGCGTACGGGTCACCCTGGGTTCCGTCGTCGACGACCTTGAACGGCGCCATGCCATCCGGCCAGGCGAGCTCATGGGAGTAAGGCGGCAGTGCGGCCGGCCCGGAGAGTGACTCGTCCACGGGCGTTAGTTCTGTGGTGGCGGCAGACATCATTGTCCTTCTTTCGTGCGTGACTGTCGTGGGTGACTCACGTGGGTGAATTCCCCGTGCGAGTCGACGTGATCCACGTCTCAATCAAGAGTGCCCACCGGCCACGCGTCGGCCCCATAGGGCTTCCGTTCATCGGTTGTGAAAGTCGCCCGGCGGCTCTTGTGCGCAGGCGAGCGTGACGGTGAAACCGGAGCCGATTGTCAGTGGCAGGAAGTGTGTCACCCCCGGGCTCGATTACCGCACTAAATTGACCCGCAACTGGTCGTTCAGGCGGATTGGTATAGGCCCCATTCGGAGATGGGGTCGTCGAGGGGGGCCGGCCAGCCGGGGTCGTCGGTGTTTGCGGCGGGGAATGGGTGCCCGGCCGTGAAGTGATGCCAGTCGGGGAAGGGATCCGGGGGCAGTTCCGGCTCGGGATCCGCGGGCACGCCTCGCTCCGCCCATGGGTCTGTGGCTGTAGGCGTGATCGGGAGGTGGGCCGGCCAGCGGGGCGGTTCCCAGTCCTGGCGCTCGCTCGGGTAATAGCGTTTTGAGGGTGAAATCCAGCCCGGCGGGCTCGTTGTGCTGGCCCCGCTCGGTGTCCAGGCCGAGGAGTGTTTGAGGCGGTGGTGTTTCGGGCAGGGCTGGCCCAGGTTGGAGATGCCGGTGGTGCCCCCGTCGGCCCAGGCCAGGAGGTGGTCCGCCTCGTTGTCCAGGGAATGGTTGTTACAGCCGGGGAACGGGCACCTGCCGTCACGGAGCCGGAGCCAGTGCCGCTGCGCCGCCGTCAAACGGTAACTGCTCCGCCCGATCTCCAGCGGCGCCCCGTCCCGGGGATCGGTCAGGACCCGGTAGAAGGAACCCGCGCCGCCGGCGACGAGGCGGCGGGCCATCGACGGCGGGATCGGCCCGTACCCGTCCAGGACGGCCGGTTCGTCCGTGAGGCCCAGCAGCGACAGGACCGGCACGGTGACCAGGACCTGCGCCCGCGGCACCGGAACACCCCCCGCCCACACACCCGCCCGTCCCGCCGCCGGCAAGTCCGCCGTTGCTGCCGCCGGCACGTCCGCCGTTGGTGCCGTTGGTGCCCCCGCCGGCAAGTCCGTTGGTGGTGCCGTCGCCGGCTGTTCGGGCTGTGGTCCCTGGGGTGGGGCCGGTGGCGTTGGTGAGGAGCCAGGTCGCGGCGATGTCGGCGCGCAGCTGGGCCAGGGTCCGGGTCTCGGCCGGGCCCTGA
>NZ_BAAAQB010000040.1:0-9825 GCF_039531445.1 Arthrobacter humicola
GAACTCGCCGCGTACGCCCGGATCCAGACCGCACTGGACACCACGCTCTACTTCTGCGACCCGCACTCGCCCTGGCAGCGCGGGTCCAATGAGAACACCAGCCGGCTCCTGAGATTCTGGTTCGAGAAAGGCTCAGACCTTTCCGTCCATACCCCGGAGGACCTCCGCCAGGTCGCCGCGAAACTCAACCGCCGCCCCCGACCCACCCTGAACCTGGAGACCCCAGCCAACCGGCTGAACCAGCTGCTGCACGCAGCCTAAACCCCGGCGTTGCTCCAACCAGTTGACTTTGCCGCGGTTTTAGCGGCCATAAGTGATAGGGCAACCCACCCCCATTGACCATTAGGGCGCCTAACTGTTAGGCTACCTAACTATGAACGCTGAACCGGCCGACCCCGGCCTCCTCGCCCTCGCCCAGGACTTCCGCGAGGCCCTTCGCCACAGCATCTACCTCGTCCGCCGCCTGGACGCCGACGGCGAACTGAGTGCCGCGCAGCTCAGCACCCTCAAGATGCTGATGGACTCCGGCCCCGCGTCCGCCGGGGCCGGCGCCTCCGGGTCCGGAGTGCGCGTGGGGGAGATCGCCCGGAACCTTGGCGTCAAAGTGCCCAGCGCCACCGAACAGATCATCAAGCTCGAGCGCGCCGGCCTCGCCCGCCGGGAACCGGACCCCAACGACTCCCGCGCTGTCCGCGTCACCCTCACCCGAGAAGGCCGCGCCGCCGTCGAGTCCGCCAATGAGCGTCGCAACACCGTCATGGCCGGCATCCTCTCGTCCCTTTCGGACGATGACCGCGCCGCGCTTGCGGCCGCGCTGCCGGTCATCGGGAAGATCAACGCAACCCTCCAGGCCTGATACTCATCCGCAATCCGGATACTCACCCACAAATTCCAATCACTTAGGAGTGCCCCCATGCACGGCCAGTCCGCCGACATACTGCCGGCAGCGGAAGTTACCCTCGAGGCCGAGAAAGCCTCACTACTCAAACAGCCCAAGGCGGTATGGGCGACGGCCCTCGCAGCCGTGTTCGCCTTCATGGGAATCGGCCTGGTGGACCCCATCCTGCCCGCGATCGCCAAGAACCTGGACGCCACGCCGAGCCAGGTGTCGCTGCTCTTCACGAGCTATTTCCTGGTGACCGCCGTCGCCATGCTGATCACCGGCTACGTCTCGTCCCGGATCGGCGGGAAGCGGACGCTGCTGATCGGACTGGCGGTGATCGTCGTCTTCGCCTCACTGTCGGGCACCTCGGTCAGCGTGGCTGAACTCATCGGCTTCCGCGCCGGCTGGGGACTGGGCAACGCACTGTTCGTGGCCACGGCGCTGGCCGTGATCGTCGGCGTCGCAAGTGGCGGCGCCGGCACGGCAATCATCCTGTACGAAGCCGCCCTGGGCCTGGGTATTTCCCTCGGCCCGCTCTTGGGCGCATTGCTCGGCGGCTGGCAGTGGCGCGCACCGTTCTTCGGCACCGCCGTGCTCATGGCCTCGGCGTTCATCGCTCTCATTGCCCTGCTGCCCAAGACCCCGCTGCCCGAGCGCAAGGTCCGTCTCCGGGATCCGTTGCTGGCCCTGGGACACAAGGGGCTCAGGACGACGGCGGCCAGTGGCCTCTTCTACAACTATGGCTTCTTCACCGTCCTCGCCTTCACGCCCTTCATCCTGGGCATGGACGCCTACGGAATCGGCGGGGTGTTCTTCGGCTGGGGCGTCGCCGTCGCCGTCTTCTCAGTGTTTGTTGCTCCCGTGCTGCAGAACCGCTTCGGAGCTGTCCGGGTCCTCACTGGCACCCTGTTCCTGCTGATGCTGGACCTTGTGGGACTGGGCCTGTCCGCCGGGCACTCGGTGCCCGCCGTGGTGGTCCTCGTGGTCATTTCGGGGGCGCTCCTGGGCGTCAACAACACGATCTACACCGAGCTGGCCATGGGTGTTTCCGATTCGCCCCGGCCTGTCGCCTCCGCCGGCTACAACTTCGTGCGCTGGATGGGCGGCGCCCTGGCACCGTTCGCTGCCGCGCAGTTGGGCGAGCACTTCGGCCCGCAAGTGCCGTTCTACGCCGGTGCAGCGGCCATGGTGGTGGCTATTGCCGTGGTCTTCGGCGGACGCCGCTACCTGGCAGCGCACGAGCCGCACGTGGTCTAGCGAGCCGAGGTAACAGAAACGCCCATGTTCCGCGGAACATGGGCGTTTCTGTTACCCCCTGCGCTCGCAGGGAAGGCCTCAGGCCTTGGCGGATCCCTTGGGCACGAACAGTGTCTCGGCCTGTTCCAGGGACATCCCGTTGGTCTCGGGCACCTTGAACGCGACGAAAAAGAACGACGCCGCGGCGAACAGGGCGTACATGGCGTACGTCAGGGGCAGCGAGGCCGCGGCCATGACGGGGAAGCTCAGCGTGATGGCGAAGTTGGCGATCCACTGCGCGGCAGCGGCCAGGCCGAGGGCGCGGGCCCGGATCCGGGACGGGAAGATTTCGCCCAGCAGCACCCATACCAGCGGGCCCCACGAGGCGCCGAAGCTGATCACGAAGACGTTGGCGGCCACCAGGGCCGCGGGACCCCACGCGCCGGGCAGCGTGATGGCGTCACCGGAGCCGGTGGCCGAGCCGAAGGCCAGGGCCATGGTGCCCAGCGAGACGGCCATACCGATGGAACCCGCGAGCAGGATGGGGCGGCGGCCGATCCGGTCCACGAGGGCGATCGCGACCAGCGTCACCAGGATGTTCGTGACGGCGGTGGCCACGGAGATCGTCAGGGAATCCTTTTCCTGGAAGCCCACGGCCTTCCACAGCGTGGTGGAGTAGTAGAAGATCACGTTGATGCCGACGAACTGCTGCAGCACGGACAGCACGATGCCGACCCAGACAACCGGCTTCAGGCCCAGGACGTTGCCGCGCAGGGACCCCTTCTTGCCGGCGAGCTTGTCCTCCTCGATGGCCTCCTTGATCTCGCGCAGGTGGCGGTCGGTGTCCTCGCTGGGGGCAATCGACTGGAAGACCTTGAGGGCCTCGTCGTCCTTGCCCTTGAAGACCAGGAAGCGCGGGGACTCCGGCAGGGTGAAGGCGATCCAGCCGTAGATGACGGCGGGGACGGCTCCGGCCAGGAACATCCAGCGCCAGGCCTCGATGCCGACCCACAGGTTCTGGTCCGCTCCGCCGGCAGTGTTGGCGAAGACGGCGTCGGAGAGCAGGGCGGCGAAGATGCCGGTGGTGATGGCGAGCTGCTGGAGCGAGGCCAGGCGGCCGCGGACGTGCCGCGGCGAGATTTCGGAGATGTAGGCCGGTGCGATCACCGATGCCAGCCCGATGCCCAGGCCGCCTATCAGGCGCCAGAAGATCAGGTCCCAGACGCCGAAGCAGAAGCCGGTGCCGATGGCACTGGCCAGGAACAGCGCGGCGCCCAACTTCATGGCCGGGATCCGGCCGTAGCGGTCGGCCACCTTGCCCGCGAGGTAGGCGCCGGCCGCGCAGCCAAGCAGGGCTACGGCGACGGCGAAGCCGGTCACGGCCTCGCTGAGCGCGAACTCCTCCTTGATGGCATCGACGGCGCCGTTGACCACGGACGAGTCGAAGCCGAAGAGGAAGCCGCCGACTGCGCCCGCCAGGGCCAGCCAAATGACCCGTTTGGGGATCTTGGCGGTGGTCTGGTCCTGGGTGATGGTCATAAGGCTCCCTCGGCAACTCGCGGTCCACGGCCTGCGCCGCAGCTACCAAGTCTTACACCGGACCCGGTGCGGTGCCTGTCACAAGGCCGGAAAATGAGAGCAAGCTTACATTCCAGGGAAACAGCGACGGCAGGCAGTCCAAACGACTGCCTGCCGTGACGCATTGCTGCATTGAAGCCCTAGTGGGCGGCGGCGGCGGCGCTCTCCCTGGATACCGTCTTCGGGTCCGTGAGTTTCTTGTTCGGCAGGGCGAAGGTGATCAGGAAGGCGACGCCGGTGAGGACAGCGGCCGTGAGCATGACGGCGTCGATCGACTGCGCGAAGCCCTCCGTGATGGGCCGGGTCAACGTCGAATTGGCCGTGTGCAGCCAGCTGGTGTCATTCAGCGAGTCATTGCTGGCGCCGTTCTTGAAGAAGTCGTACAGCTTCGCGTTGGCGGGGTCCGCAGCCACGGCCGGATCCTTCAGCACCTTGAGGTATTCAGGGTCCTGCACGGCGTCCTTCATGCCGGTGGCGATCTTGTCGGCGGCGAGGCTGAAGAGCATGGAGATGAACACGGCCGTTCCGACCGCGCCGCCCATGGACCGGAAGAACGCGGCGGCGGAGGTGCCCACACCCATGTCCTTCGACGGAACGGAGACCTGCATGGCCAGCGTCAGGGGCTGCATGCAGAAGCCCAGGCCCAGGCCGAAGAACACGGCGATGAAGCCCGGGACCCACAGCGGCGTGTCGACGCCGAGGGAGAGGCCCATGACGACGGCGGCGCCGGTCAGGACGGCGGTGCCCAGGATCGGGAAGATCCGGTAGGTGCCCGATGCCGAGATGGTCCGGCCGGCCGTGATGGAGCCGGTGAGGATGCCCACGGTGAAGGTGATCATCATGAGGCCGGCCTCGGTGGGAGTCAGGCCCTTGACCAGCTGCAGGTACATCGGAAGCATCGCGATGGCACCGAACATACCGATGCCGATGATGAAGTTCAGCAGCGAGGACAGGCCGAAGGTGATGTTCTGGAACAGCCGCAGCGGGATGAGCGCGTAGTCAGCGGCGTGCTTTTCGGCCAGCAGGAACGCAATGATGCCCACAACGCCCAGTCCGTAGCAGAGGAAGGAGTTGGTGGAGCTCCAGCCCCACGTGCGGCCCTGCTCGGCGACGAGGAGGAGCGGGACGATCGCCAGGGTGATGGCGGCGGCGCCCCAGTAATCGATCTTCTGCTTCACATGCTTGGCGGGGAGGTGCAGGTACATGAACACCACCGTGAGCGCGGCGATGCCGATCGGCAGGTTGATGAGGAACACCCAGCGCCAGCCGTCGATTCCAAGGATGGTCTCGGTGCCTGCGAAGGCGCCGCCGATCACCGGGCCCAGGACGGAGGAGACGCCGAAGACGGACATGAAGTAGCCCTGGTATTTGGCGCGGTCCTTGAGCGCCACGATGTCGCCGATGATGGTCAGGGCGAGGGCCAGAAGGCCGCCGGCGCCCATGCCCTGGATGCCGCGGGCGATCGCGAGTTCGGTCATGGAGTGGACCGATCCGGCATAGAGCGAGCCGGCGAGGAAGATCAGGATGGCGATGAGGTAGAGCGGGCGGCGTCCGAAGATGTCGCTGAGCTTGCCGTAGAGCGGCGTGCTCACCGTGGAGGTGATGAGGTAGGCGGTAGTGGCCCAGGCCTGCAGGGACAGGCCGTCGAGGTCGTTTGCGATCGTGTAGATCGAGGTGGACACGATCGTCTGGTCCAGCGAGGACAGGAACATGCCGAGCATGAGTCCCACCATGACGGTGATGGTCTGACGGTGGGTCAGGACCTCTCCTGCGGCGCGCACGGAGGTGGTTTTGGACATGACTGCTCCAAGGGGAAGTGTGGGGATCAAGCTGATAGTTGCTTTCAGTAACTATGTTACTGGCAGATTTGTTCCCGCTACTACCGTCCGAAGAAGAAAGTCCTTAGCGTTCCACCAGAATTCCGTCCGGATCGCACCAGATCATCGCGCCGGGCCGGATGGTCACGCCGCCGATCTCCAGCGGAACATCCACTTCCCCGGCGCCTTCTTTGGCGCTCTTGCGCGGGTTGCTGCCGAGCGCCTTCACACCGAGCGGCAGCCCGGCGATGGCGAGCCGGTCCCGGATGGCCCCATTGATGACGACGCCGGCCCAGCCGTTAGCGACGGCGCTCGCCGCGATCATGTCCCCCATCAGTGCGGTGCGGAGAGACCCGGCGCCGTCGACCACCAGGACGGAGCCGCTTCCGGGAGTGGCCAGCAGGGACTTGACCAGCGCGTTGTCCTCGAAGCACCGGATGGTCCGGACCGGTCCGCTGAAGTGCGTGTGGCCGCCCAGGGACTGGAACTGCGCGGACACGGAGTCGAGCTCCTCGCCGCGCTCATCGTAAAGGTCTGCGGTATTGACGGCGGAAGCGTTCACGGTCACTCCTTCGGTGTCGGCAGCACGTGTTGGCTGCGGGTGTCATCCCCGAGACTCGCACATGCCCGGTTCCCGTGCCACCGCGGACAGTCCGCCGGGCAACTCTGCTGCGCGGTTCCGCCGCGCAACTCCGCCGCGCAACGCTGCCGCGATAGTCTGGCTCCGCACTGATACATATGCCTGATCATCAGTTCCAGGGGGAGCCATGAGCATGTCCGATACCACCGCGCCGGCGCTCGCCGAGCCAGAGCACCGCGTCCGGCCGGTCTGGACCGCAGGCGTGGTGCTGGTCAACGTCGGCATCAACGCGGCATTCTTCGGCCCGATCCAGGTGCTCCTCGGCCAGCAGGCGGCAGCCTTCAGCGAACCGGACAAGGAAGCCATCCTCGCCCTCGTAACAGGCGCAGGGGCCGCCGTCTCGCTCGTCGCCAACCCTCTCGTGGGCGCCTTCAGCGACCGCACCACCGCGCGCCGGGGCCGCCGGGTGCCGTGGGTGATTTTTGGCGCCATCCTGGGCGCCGCGGCACTGATCGCGCTGGCGGGCGCCCCTAATGTCGCCGTCATGACGCTGCTCTGGTGCCTCGTCCAGGCCGGCTGCAACGGCGCCTACGCGGCCATCACCGCGGCCATCCCGGACCGGGTGCCCGTCCCGCAGCGCGGCACGGTGGGCGGACTGGCTGCCATGGGGCAGACAGTCGGGATACTGGCCGGGGCAGTGATCGCCGCCGCCGTCACCGGAAACTTCGCCGCGGGGTACCTCGTCTGCGCGCTGGCGCTGCTTGCCGGCGTCGTGCTGTATTACTTCAAGAACGACGACGTCCCGCTGCCTGCGCAGGCCCAGCCGCCGTTCAGCCTGGCCGGGTTTGTGCGGGGCTTTTGGATTTCCCCGGCCCGCCACCCGGATTTCGCCTGGGCCTGGCTGACGCGGCTGCTGGTGAACATCGGCAACCACATGGTCACCCTCTATCTGTTGTTCTTCCTCAATGACGCCGTCCGCGTCCGTGAAACCCAGGGCATCGAGCCCGAGTTTGGTGTCTTGATCCTGACCGGCCTTTACGCGGTCATGGTGATCGCCACCAGCGTGGTGGGCGGCCGGCTGAGCGATCGCCTGGGGCGCCGGAAACCGCTGGTCATCATCTCGTCAGCCGTGATCGCAGCTGCCTCCCTCATCCTTGCGTTCGCGCCCACATGGCCGGGCGCGCTGATCGGCGCCTCGGTGCTGGGCATCGGCTTCGGCTGCTACTTGGCGGTGGACTTCGCGCTCATCACCCAGGTGCTTCCCACGGCACTGGACCGGGGCAAGGATCTCGGCGTCATTAACATCGCCAACTCGCTGCCCCAAGTGATCGCCCCGCTCATCGCATTTCCGTTTGTGGCTCTCTGGGGCGGCTATGTCTCGCTGTATGTCGCGGCCGCCGCAATCGGACTTCTGGGCGCCGTGTTCGTGGTGAAGATCAAGGGCGTGGACTGAGCCGGGCTCGTCCCCTTCCGGGGCTCCTGCGGCCCCGGCTGACTCGCCGGACGCCCGGTTTCGTGGCGTATAGTGGACGGCAATTGCCGCGGCAGCGCTGTGGGGGATAGCTCCCGGCTGCCGAGAAAAACGACCCCCGGAACGCTGCTGATGCCTGACTTTCACTCAGATCTTCCACCGATGGCCCCTCCCCCCACTCTGCCCCGGCAACGGCTCCGCTACGTGCGGATCCTGGACGTTGCCGCAGGGTTTGCCCGCAAGGGCCTGGACTCCGTAGTCCTTTCCGAGGTGGCGGCCAAGGCGGATGTTCCCCTGGGGACGCTGTACCGCTACTTCCCCTCGGCCACCCAGCTGGTCCTGGCGCTGTACCGCAAGCAGCTGGGCGAACTCCTCGCGGGGAGCTCGCCGGCGGCGGGAAAAGCTGCGGCCCAGGCGCTTGTGGGGGTAGTGATGGAGATCTTCCACATGCGCCTCATGCAGCCTGCCGTGGAGCAGTGCCTCAACCGGGCGGTATACGTCAAGGACACGGACACCACGCGGCTGCTCCGTGAGATCGATGCGACAGCCGAGAAGGCCGTGACGGCCGCGTGCGGCGACGCCGCTGTCGCCAGGGTCCTGTTGCTGACGGTCACCGGGCTGGTCCAGGCCGTCCGCTGCCGCCGGCTGTCCCTCTTCGAAGCCGAAGAGGACCTCAAGAAGGCCTGTTCGCTTCTGCAGGGGGCACGACAGGCCGCGTAACTGGTCTAGACCGGTAGAGCTACAAACTGCACCGTGAGTGTGATCTAAGTCACATAAGGCGATGGTCAAACGTTTCACTGTTGCGCGGAATGACTGCAGTGCCGCCTCATCGCCAGGGCGCGTTGTTTACCATGGCTAGACCGGAGAACGCTGACGCCAGCAACTCCGGGGGTTCCACCGGCGACCGCCACCTCTGGTTGCCGCCGACGCCCCCGACAGACCAACTTGAGCATCTGACGTGCTCAAGCTTCCATGTGCCGTGCGCCCACGGTGATTCCCAGGAGACAACGACGTGTCCACTGAAACGATCATTCCCGCCGATTCCGCTTCCCCGGCCGAGACAGTTGCCGCGCTCAGCGACGAGGAAATCTTCGCATCCCACCAGGGCGGCAAGCTGTCGATTTCCAGCACTGTCCCGCTTGCCAGCAAGCGCGACCTCTCCATCGCCTACACGCCCGGCGTCGCCCAGGTCAGCCGCGCCATCCACGCCAACCCGGAGCTCGCCAAGACGCTCACGTGGGCCCAGCGCCTCGTGGTCGTCGTCAGCGACGGCACGGCCGTGCTGGGCCTGGGCAACATCGGGGCCAGCGCCTCGCTGCCCGTGATGGAGGGCAAGTCCGCGCTCTTCAAGGCCTTCGGAGAGCTCGACTCCATCCCGCTGGTCCTGAACACCACCGACGTCGACGAAATTGTCGAGACGCTCGTCCGGCTGCGCCCGAGCTTCGGCGCCGTCAACCTCGAGGACGTCGCCGCGCCCCGCTGCTTCGAACTGGAAGAAAAGCTCATCGAGGCGCTGGACTGCCCGGTCATGCACGATGACCAGCACGGCACCGCCGTCGTGGTCCTCGCCGCCCTGACCAACGCCGCCAAGGTGACCGGCCGGACGCTCGAGAGCCTGCGCGTGGTGGTCTCCGGCGCCGGAGCCGCCGGCATCGCCGTCGCCGAAATCCTGCTGACGGCCGGGGTCGGCGACGTCGTCCTCCTGGACTCCCGCGGTGCGATCAGCAAGGACCGCGCGGACATCGCCGCGGATCCGGCCAGCAAAAAGGCCGAGCTCGCCGCCCGCAGCAACCCGCGCGGCGTGACCGGCGGCCCCGGCGAGGCGCTGCTTGGCGCCGACGTGTTCGTCGGCGTCTCTTCCTCGAAGCTGGACGAGGAGCACCTGAAGCTGATGAACCACAGCTCGATCGTGTTCGCCCTGTCCAACCCGGACCCGGAAGTTCTGCCGGAGGTCGCTAGCAAGTACGCGGCCGTCGTGGCTACCGGACGCAGCGACTTCCCGAACCAGATCAACAACGTCCTGGCCTTCCCCGGCATCTTCCGCGGAGCCCTGGACGCCGGCGCCCGCCGGATCACCCCGGCCATGAAGCTCGCCGCGGCCCGCGCCATCGCCGAACTCGCCGAGGACGACCTGTCCGCCGACTACATCGTGCCCAGCCCGCTTGACCCCAGGGTTGCCCCGGCGGTCTCCGCAGCAGTCGCCGCGGCGGTCGAAGCCGAGTAGCCACAGCTGACCAAACGACGACGGGGGGGCCTCCTT
>NZ_BAAAQB010000040.1:9958-30803 GCF_039531445.1 Arthrobacter humicola
GAACCATCATCCCCGTGCTGCCCGGCAGCATCCTGATCGGGCTGAGCCTGTTCGCCTGGGCGTTGTGGGGCGGCGCCGGAACCACGGGCTGGGTGGTTTTCGGGATCGGCCTGGCCTTCGTCCTGGCCGGCATGGCCGCCAGCACGGTGCTGACCGGCCGGAAACTCAAGCAGCACAGCATCCCGAGCCGTTCCGTGGTGGTGGGGCTGGTGCTGGGCGTCGCCGGCATGTTCATCATTCCCGTCGTCGGGCTGTTCGTGGGCTTCGCCGCCGGGCTTCTGCTCAGCGAGCTGCAGCGTACGCGGGTGTTCAGCACCGCAGTGGCCTCGAGCTGGGCGGCGCTGAAGGCCACTGGCCTTGGCATGATCGTCGAGTTCGGCCTCGCGTGCCTTTCCGCGAGCACCTGGGTGATCGGCCTCTGGGTGGCCGCGGCCGCCTAGCAGGGGCCGGCCGGTCCTACTACCATGAGGGAATGAGCGCCACATCTGGCGAATCCGCCCACCTGAAGCCCAGTGTTCCCAGCCCCACGGGCCCGATCCGCACGGGTCCCATCCCCGCCGGCGGGTCCCGGGGGCAGGGCAGGCCGTATACCGAAACCCGCGATCTGACCCCCTTCCGCAAAGCCGTGGTCCGGACGCCCGTCCGCGGCCTGGCCGGCAACGTGGGCGGTGTGGTGACCGGACTCATGGCGGGCCGGGTCCCGGGGACGCTGGCCGCCGAGGGCGGGGTGCCCCGCCTGGGCAGAATGTCCGGCCGGATGCCGGGCAAGACGACGAAAGCAGTACACGCCGCCGTCTTCGGCAGCACCGAGCCGGACGGGCTGATTGCCCTGGCCCGCACCTATCCCGGTTGGTCCGGACTTTGCTATCTCATGGCCGGGCTGCTGGCGTACTCACACGGCGGGCATCTTCGCGCCTCCGAGCTCTTAAGGCATGGACTGAGCCTCCGGAACGACGCCGACGCCAACCGCTACGCCGCCGTGTACCTGGCGGGTGTGGTCACCAGGGTAGAGGTGGCCGAGCGGATCGAAGTTCCCGTGCTCTTCAGCGAGGAGGCCGTGGTTCTGGCCCTGTCGCATTCCCTGCGCGAGACCGGCCAGACGGAGGAGGCCCTGGCGGCGCTGGCCGGTCTGCCGCCGTCGTTGCCTCTGGCTCTGGCCCGGTGTTCCCTTGCGGCAGAGCTGGGACACGACGTCGACGTGGTGGCAGACACCGAGGGGCTGCTGAACGCGGACGATCTGGCCGCCGCCCTGTTGCTGGTCCGTGCCCGGTGCCTTCGCAGGCTCGGAGCCTACGGCGCGTCCCGTTCCGCCCTTCAGGAGGTCCTGCGGCGCCGGAAGACGCACCTGGCCCTGCGCAGCGACGCGCTGACGGACCAGGCCTTGCTTATCCTCGAGGCGGGCCGCAAGACGTTCGGCGGCCGCGAATGGCAACGCCGGAAATCGACAGAGGTGGAACATGTGGAGGTCGTCCGCAAGGACGCGGAACTGCACGAACTCTGGGACCGCGAATACGGCAGCGCTAGCGACGGCTGACAGGTCACCGTGCCCACCTGGTGGCCAAATCCACGTAGCCACTACCCTTGCGGGCCTCCGTGGCGGGTAGTACAAACGAGGCATGAGAGATGCCGTGGCGCGCTGGATGCAGCACTACATCACGGCGTGGACAACGAACGACCCGGAGGACATCCGGGCGCTGTTCACCGAGGACGCCATCTATGCCACAAGCCCCCAGGAGCCAGAACCGTGGCGGGGCCGCGAAGATATCGTGGAGCACTGGCTCGCCGGGCGCGACGAGCCGGATGACTGGACGTTCGAGTGGAAGCTGCTTGGGGTCGACGGCGGCCGGGCATTCGTACAGGGCCTGACCACCTACCGCGGCAACAGCCGAAGTTATGACAACCTGTGGATCATCCAGCTCACCGCGGACGGCCGCGCGTCGTCCTTCACCGAGTGGTACATGCAGCGCAAATAGCCTCTGCCATGGATTCGCCGGCTCAGGCGCGGGTCATCGCCGCGCTGACGGCGGGCACGATTTGTTCAGCGAGCAGCATGGCGCCCAGGATCAGCATGATGATCCCGCTGGCCAGCGTCACCTGACGGGCGGCGCCCGGCCGAGCGTGCAGCAGTTTCCGGGCCAGAAGGGCCACGCAGCTGTAGATGACGCCCACGAGCAGCACGAACGTGAGGCCGAGCAGCCCCGACTGGACGGGAACCGGCAGCGAGGCGTCCGGGCTGACGAATTGCGGCACCAAAGCAACAAAGAACAGCAGGCCCTTGGGGTTGATCCCGCTGATGCCGATGCCCTGGAGGAAGATCCGGAACTGGCTCGCAGGGGGCGCCGCCGGGCGAGCGCCCGTGCTGAAGGTGGCGCCGCGCCAGGACCGCAGGGTGCTGTAGCCCAGCCACAGCAGGTAGAGGGCGCCCGCCGCCGTCAGCCAGCCGAGCACGCCGGGCATTCCGGCCAGCAGTGCCGCCAGTCCCAGCACCAGGAGCACGGTGTGCAGGGCGTAGCCGCCGCACAGTCCGGCGACGGCGGGAGCGAAGCTGCGCTGCCTCAGCCCCGCGGCAATCGAGTACGCCCAGTCGACACCGGGGGTGCAGGCCAGGGCGACGGCGACAACCAGGAAGGCGAGGAAAAGCTGGGGGTTCACGGCAGACTCCAGGGGATGCAGTACCTCGTAGCAGGTACAAGGAAAACTCTAGGCAAATCCGGCCCGGAAGTGTTCGCCTATCTACCGACGAATCGCCCCATCACGGTAAGATTCTTGCGTGATTGACAATATTGACAGAAGTATTTTGCGTCACCTCCAAACGGACGGACGAATGACTGCCACGGCGCTGGCCTCGAAGGTCGGGCTGACCGTGGCCCCGTGTCACCGCCGGCTGCGGGACCTGGAGGCCGCGGGGATCATCCGGGGCTACCGGGCGGACATCGATCCGGCCGCCGTCGGGCTCGGCTTCGAGGCGATCGTTTTCGTGACGTTGCGCCAGGTGGACCGATCGACGATGGAGATCTTCGAGAACCGGGTAGCGGACAACCCCAACATCGTCGAAGCCCAGCGGCTCTTCGGCTCGCCGGACTATCTGCTCAAGGTCATCGCAGAGGATCTTCCGTCCTACCAGCGCTTCTACGACAGCGAGCTGACCTCCCTTCCCGGCGTCGAACGCCTGACGTCCACGCTGGTCATGAAGAACCTGAAGTCGAACGCCGGGCCGCCGGTCTGAACGGCGACTTCGGGGCTGCCGGGCTCAGGCGCCCAGGAGTCCCGTCGTCCGGTAGGGGATGACCTCGCGAAGGAACATGCTCGTCGAGGTCCGGACGATGCCGGGACACAGCCGGATTTCCTCGGACACGCGGTAGAGGTCGTCCGGGCTCTTGGCCACCACCCGGATCAGGAGGTCGGTGTCCCCGGCCGGGGCATGGCATTCGAGCACCTCGGGGATGTTGCGCAGGGCTGCGATCGCCTCGTTGAGGTGGCTCTGGTCCAGTTCCGCGCTCACCGCAGCCGCCACGCCGCGACCCAAGGCGGACGGCAGGACCCGGCTGCTGTTCGGCCGGAGCGCGCCCGACGCCGACATCCGCTCCAGGCGGGACTGCACAGTGCCCCGGGCCAGGCCCAGCTTTTGCGCCAGCAGCATGACCGGCACGCGGGGATCGTCGTCCAGCGCGGCGAGGATCCGCCGGTCGGTCGCGTCGAGCTCCTGCAAAATGACCACTTCCTGTTCACTCTTCCGGCTGTAGTTGATCAGACTGACTACTCCGAGCCCGGTCCGTTGCACCAACTGTAGGTCTTCTGCTCAAATGGTGACAACAAAGGGACGCGGCCACCGCCACGGTCCCGAAGGCTACAGGAACCCCGGCACACCACCCGGACCCTGGATGAGGATCCCGCAAGGAACCTGCCGCTGACTGACTCTTGTTCACGCATCGTCATTCCGCACAGCACCACAACACGGCAAGAGCCCCTGAGCTACCGACGTCGGACGTCCCGAAGTCATCGGTAGCTGAGGGGCTCTTGTTCTGCCCGGCATAGGCTGGACCCATGACCTCTGCCGGCCGCTTCGCCCCCAGTCCCTCCGGAGAACTTCACGTCGGCAACCTCCGGACGGCCATCCTGGCGTGGCTCTTTGCCCGGTCCACGGGGCGGCGCTTCCTGATGCGGGTGGAGGACCTGGACCGGGCCCGGGCCGGTGCCGAGGCGGAGCAGCTCCGCGATCTTGCGGCGATCGGCGTGACCTGGGACGGCGGCATCGTGCGCCAGACGGACCGTGAGCACCTGTATGCCGAGGCGATCGCGCAGCTGACGGCAGCCGGGCTGACCTACGAGTGCTTCTGCACGCGCCGCGAAATCCAGGAGGCCCCGTCCGCGCCGCACGCCCCGCTGGGCGCCTACCCGGGGACCTGCCGGAACCTGAACGACGCGGAGCGCGACGCCAGGCGGGCGGCCCGGCCGGCGGCGGTCCGGCTCCGTGCCGCCGTGGCCGAGACGACGGTGCGGGACGTGCTCCACGGCGACTACACGGGGGTGGTCGACGACTTCGTGCTCCGGCGCAACGACGGCGTGACCGCCTACAACCTCGCCGTGGTGGTGGATGATGCCGTGCAGGGCATCGATCAGGTGGTCCGCGGGGTCGACCTACTTCCCTCCACGCCGCGCCAGGCCTACCTGGCGTCCCTGCTAAATATGCCCGTTCCGGAATATGCGCATGTTCCGCTGGTGCTGAACTCCGACGGCGCCCGGCTGGCCAAGCGCGACGGCGCCGTTACGCTCGCGGACCTGGCACGGGCCGGCGTGGGCGCCGACGAGGTCCGGGACACTCTGCTGGCGTCGCTCGGGCTTCCCTCCGGCCCCCTTGCCGATGCCCTGGCCGTATTCGACCCGGCCGCGCTGCCACGGGAGCCCTGGGTGTGGCCCGGCGCGTAGGCTGGATCCATGACCGAGCCCGCACACTCCCAGCCCCGCTTCACCGTTGAGACAGCCAAAGTCCTGGCCGAGGTGGCCCACAACCGCCAGAAGGACAAGCTCAAGCGGCCGTACCGCGAGCACGTGCTCGCCGTCGGGGATGCGCTGGTGGACTTCGACGACGACATCCAGATCGCCGGATACCTCCACGACATTGCCGAGGACACTCCGATGACCCGGCAGGCCCTCTTGGACATGGGGGTTTCCGAGCGGGCCGCCGACATCATTGAACGCGTCACGAAGCGCTTGCACGAGAACCCCGACGACTACCAGGCGGGCATCCGCTACATCGCCGAAGACCACGACGCCACCCTGGTCAAGATTGCCGACAACGCGCACAATTCGCTGCCCGAACGCGTCAAGGCGCTAGCGGAGAAGTGGCCGGACAAGCCGCCGGTCACCCGCTACGACGAGGCCCGCCCGGTGCTCTACGCCGCGGTCCCCGTGGAGGAGACCCGCAAGATCCTGGCCCGGATCAACCCGTGGCTGCTCCAGGAACTGGACGACATGCTCGACGAGGCGGACGACACCGACTACGAGAACCTGGCCTACGACAACCCGGACGCCGTCGTCTAGCGGATTCCCTCCCACAGCGAGCGTTCCCAGGACCGGGGGTCGTTCACCACACCCGGGGCGACGTCGAAGCGCATGGTGGCCCTGCGGGCGGGTTCATACCCCGGCCAGCCGGGGTCCCCGGTGGCGGCGAAGGACACCCAAGCGGCGTGCAGGGAATCGGCCAATGCCTGCGGCGGGTTGTCGCCCAGAAGCGGCCCGAACAGCCGGGCCGTCGTGTCCAGGTTGTCAAAGACGAACGGCACTTCCAACGCGTGGACCGCACCGAGGCCCGGTGCTGCCCACGCGAACTCGTACATGTAGGTGCCCGCGCCGGTACCCTGCGCCGCCTCGGCGTGGGCCTCGGCCAGGCGGATGGCCGGGATCCGCACCCACCAGTCAGTCTGCACGGCGGCAAGAAGGTCGCCGGGGCCGGCATCGGGGTAGTGGGCCCGGTACGATTCGAGCCCAGCCTGGACCGGGAGGCCGTAGGCGGCAGGCGGCGGGAAGCCCTCAATGCTGTCCGTGCCGCTCAGGCTCTCTTCCGTAACCCTGCCGAGCACGCCGGTGATGGCCAGGAACAGTTTCCAGTCCTCGGTGTTGGTGCCGACGATCACGTCGACGTGCGCGCTGGCCCCGGCGGCGATCCGGTCGATCGGACGGCGCGGAATGACCTCGCCGTCGATCACCGGCTGCCAGGGCATCAGGCTCGCCACGACGTCGTGGCCCCAGCGCTCCGGATCCGGATGCACCAGCAGCTCGACCTTCAGCTCCGCCTGCGCCGCGAGGAACCGCTCGACCGGAACCGCCGCCATGGCCTCGCGTGTCTGCGAAACGCCCAGCTTCACGGCAAGGGACCGGCCGATCCGTTCCGCGGCCGGTTCGGGGATCACGTGGTGGGCCGCCCCGCTCTGCAGGATGGCCCGCCGGAACAAACCATCGGCCCGGGGCATGGACAGCAGGATGCCGATGCTCATCGCGCCGGCGGACTCACCAAAGACGGTGACGTTTCCCGGGTCGCCGCCGAAGTCAGCGATGTTGTCCCGGACCCACTCCAGGGCCGCGACCTGATCAAGCAGACCTACGTTGGTGTGCCCGTCGCCGAGGCAGAGAAAGCCGTCGGCGCCCACCCGCCAGTTGATCACGACGCACACGACGCCGTCCCGGGCGAAGTTCCGGCCGTCGTACGCCGCCGTCGAGCCGACCTCGAAGGCGCCGCCCTGGATCCAAACCATCACCGGGAGTCCGGCCGCCCCTGCGCTTGACGTCCCAGCGGCCGCCCTCTTAGCGGGGGTCCAGATGTTGAGGTTCAGGCAGTCCTCCCCGGTCAGCCCGGTGTCCCAGTCGGTACCCGCACCCAAGGGCGGAGCAACCTGGGGAGGCGACGCCCCGAAGTGCGTGGCATCCCGCACGCCGGTCCACGGCTCAACCGGTTGCGGCGGCCGGAGCCGGTTCGCCCCGGACGGCGGCGCCGCGTAGGGGACGCCCAAGAAGGACGCGACGCCGTCGGTCTCCGCGCCCCGCAGCGAGCCGTTGTGGGTGGTGACGACAGCGTCCATGGCCATAACCGCCACTCTGGCAGGTCCCGGGGCGCACCGGAAGGGGCCGAAGGTCACCGGCCGGACAGCTGTGTCCCTGCGGGCATCAAACTGCCGGCATCAAAGGGCGTCGGGCCCGCCAAAGCAGCGCGATGTACGCCAGATCGAAGACGCTGCAGAGTCCGCCGAGGCCCAGAATCAGCGGCGAATTCCCCAGCCAGCCGAACGCCACCGTGGGGGCCAGCGTGCCGATCCACTTGGCGGTGCCGATCAGCAGGGACTGTCCGCGGAGTCCGGCGCGCGCGTCACCCATGCGGGCAGTTCCGCCCTGCCGAACTTCAGGAAGGTGACGACGATGACGAGGTCGGCCAGCCCCCGTTGCTTTGGCTACACCCGGCCCAAGGCGTCGATGTCCTCGAGGAAGTCCTGGTGCACCTCGTCGCTGACCGTCGTCCGGGTGTCCCGGATGGCATCGAGATAGTCCTGGGTGGAGGGGCCCTTGCGGACAGCCGCACGGGAGGCGGGATCGCCCCCGGACGCCGCGCCGCCGTCGTCGTACACCGCTTTTTCCAGCGCCCGCTGGGAGGCGCTGCGGGCCGCGTACTCAATGTCCGCGGGGGAGAAGCCCTCGGTGCGGTCCACGAGGAGCTCGACGTCGACGTCGTCCACCACGGCGGCGGGGATGAAGCGCTGCCACATCGCCTCGCGGGCCTGCCGGTCCGGCAGGCCGATCGGGATGACGTAATCGAACCGGCCGTGCCGCAGGAATGCCGAATCCAGGGCGCGGATGAAGTTGGTGGCGCAGACCAGGATGCGGCCGGGCTGTTCGCGGAAGGCGGGGATGATCTTGAGGAGTTCGTTGGTCACGCCCTGCAGGGGAGAGGGCGGCTCGCCCGAGCGCTGCGAGGCGATTTCCTCGACCTCGTCGATGAAGACCACGGCGTGCTCGAGTTCGGCGATCTCCAGGAATGTTTCGCGCAGCGCCCCGGCCAGGCCCTGCGGATCGGCGGCCAGCCGGGAGGGGAAGACCTCCACGAAGGGCCACTCGAGCCGGGACGCGATCGCCTTGGCGAACGTCGTCTTGCCGGTGCCGGGCGGACCAAAGAGGACGACGGCGCGCGGGGGAACCACGCCGTATTCGTCGGCGAGGTCGGCCTCGGCGAGGGGCAGGACCAGCCGGCGTTCCAGCAGTTCCTTTTCGCGGCGCATGCCGGCCACGTTCTCCCACAGGTCGCGGGCCAGGATGCGGCCGCCAAGCTGGCTGAGGGGTTCCAGCTCCTGGCGCTGGACCGGGATCTTCCGCTCAAAGTAGCGCAGGTTCTTCTTCAGCACGAAGCCGCGGCCCAGGAACGCCTCCACCCGGGTTTCAGATTCCGGCATCAGCGCGGAGAGCTTGTTCAGCCCGTGCGGGGCCATCCGGTTCTCGACGGAGGCCAGCAGCGAGGTCCCGATCCCGCGGCCCCGGAACTCGGGCAGCGTCGCCAGGAAAACGATCCAGCCCTGGTCATGGGCGGCACGTCCGACGGCGGCGCCCACCACCTGCTCGCCCTGCACCGCCACGACGGCATGGTCCTTTTCGCACGAGGCCAGGACCTCGGAGAGCGCGTAGACGGGCTCCACATTCGATTCCTTGAGGGATTCCCAAAGGTGCAGGATGCCGTCAAGATCTGCCGAGTGGAAGTCCCTGATCCGCCAGTTGGTCATGAAGTGTCTCCCGGATGGTTCGTCGCTGAGCCGGTGGGCGCCAGTGTGAGCTGGTCTGCTGAGCATATGCGAACCGCCTCGATCAGAGGTTGCGGGGGCGTTGCATTACGCCGACACCCCGCCCAACTAGCTCGCAGTTGTGGTCGTTTTGAGCGCTCAAAACGGCCACAACTGCGAGCCAGTTGGGCAGGCGGGCGAGGTGCTAGTTGCCGCCCGGCGCCCCCGGGCCAGGCCGGTTGGCCACGAGCGGGTACGGGCCGGTGAAGCCGTCGCGGACGGCGGCGATTTCCATGATGCGGTGCCGGCAGAGGCGCCAGCCGAGCATCAGGAGCGGGATGATGACGGCGAGGGACGCGATGGTCCACGTTCCCACCGGAGAGTCGAACGCCATGAGGACCAGCACCGCCAGGAGGAAGGCCAGGGTGATCCAGCCTGTGACGGGGGCGCCGGGCATCCGGAAGGAAGGCCGGAGCAGTTCCCCGCGGGCCGCGAGCCGGGCCAGCTGCATCTGGCACAACACGATCATGGCCCACGTGCTGATGATGCCCAGCGACGCGACGTTCAGGACGATCTCGAAGGCCTCGGCGGGGACCACGGCGTTCAGGACGACGCCCAGGACGGCCACACCGGCGGTCAGGGCGATGCCGCCGTAGGGGACACCGGACTTGTTCATCCGGGCGGCGAACTTCGGCGCGGAACCCGACACGGACATGGAGCGCATGATCCGGCCGGTGGAGTAGAGCCCGGCGTTGAGCGAGGACAGCGCCGCGGTAAGGACCACGAGGTTCATGATGGCGTCCACGCCGTCCACGCCGATGGAACCGAAGAATGTCACGAACGGGCTTTCACCGGCCTTGTAGGAGCTGTAGGGCAGCAGCAGCGAGAGCAGGACGAGCGAGCCGACGTAGAACACCGCGATGCGCACGATCACCGTGTTGATGGCCCGCGGCATGATCTTCTCCGGGTTTTCCGTCTCGCCGGCGGCGGTGCCGATCAGCTCGATCGAGGCGTAGGCGAACACGACGCCCTGCATCACCACGACTGCCGGCAACAGGCCGTTGGGGAACAGGCCGCCATTGTCCGCGATCAGGCTGAAACCGACCTCGTGGCCGCCGACGGGCGTGCCGAAGATGACGAAGTAGATGCCCACGAGCAGGAAGGACACCAGCGCCACCACCTTGATCAGCGCGAACCAGAATTCCATCTCCCCGAACACCTTGACGCTGATGAGGTTCAGGCCCAGGACCAGGACCAGGGCGGCCAGGGCCCAGGCCCACTGCGGCACGTCCGCGATGGGGGCCCAGTACTTCTTGAAGAAGTTCATGTAGAGCGCGACGGCGGTGATGTCCACGATCGCGGTCATGGCCCAGTTCAGCCAGTACAGCCAGCCGGTGACGAATGCGGCCTTTTCGCCGAAGAATTCGCGTGCGTAGGACACGAACGAGCCCGACGACGGCCGGTGCATCACGAGTTCGCCGAGGGCGCGCAGGATCATGAAGGCGAAGAAGCCGCAGACGGCGTAGCTGATGATCAGGGCCGGTCCGGCGGTGGCGAGACGGCCTCCGGCGCCCATGAAGAGGCCGGTGCCGATGGCGCCGCCGATCGCGATCATCTGGACCTGTCGGGGTTTCAGGCTCTTGTGGTAGCCCTGGTCCTCGGCGTGGAGCGCGGCCTCGGTGGCGTGGGCATGCGCCGGAATGGTGTGGTCGGTGACGGCCGGCCGCTGATGGGCGGGCTGTTGGTCCTGCTGTTTTTGGGCGCGGGCAGTGTCGGGATGAGTCATGGGGGTCCTTCGGGGTTCGGAAGTACGCTACTTGCTCAGGTTGGCCAGGCGCTGCGGGCTGAGCAGCTCGGTAAGCTGCTCCGCGGTCAGGAGACCGTGTTCGAGGACGAGCTCCGCGACGCCCTTGCCGGTGGCGAGGGCCTCCTGCGCGATGGCCGTGGCTGTGGCATAGCCCAGGTGCGGGTTGAGGGCGGTGACGAGGCCGATTGACTGTTCCACCGTGAGGCGGAGCCGCTCGGTGTTGGCGGTAATGCCCCGGACGCAGCGGGCCGTGAGGGTGCGGCAGGCGGCTTCCAGGTGGGAGATGCTCTTGTGGAGGCTGTGGACAATGATCGGTTCGAAGGCGTTGAGCTGGAGCTGGCCGGCCTCGGCGGCCATGGTGATGGTGACGTCGTTGCCGATGACCTCGTAGGCCACCTGGCTGACCACTTCCGGGATGACCGGGTTGATCTTGCCGGGCATGATCGAGGAGCCGGACTGCACGGCGGGCAGGTTGATTTCGCCAAGCCCGGCGCGCGGGCCGGAGGAGAGCAGCCGGAGGTCATTGCAGATCTTGGACAGTTTCACGGCGACCCGCTTCAGCACGCCGGAGAGGTGCACAAAGGCGCCGACGTCCTGCGTGGCCTCGATCAGGTCTACGGCCGTGACGAGCGGAAGGCCTGTGATGTCGGCCAGGTGCCGGCAGGCGGCCGCGGCGTACCCGGCAGGGGCGTTCAGGCCGGTGCCGATCGCCGTGGCACCGAGATTGATTTCGTGGATCAACAGGTCGGCGTCGGCCAGCCGGAGCCGGTCCTCCCCGATCGTGACGGCGTAGGTGCCGAATTCCTGGCCGAGTGTCATGGGGACGGCATCCTGCAACTGGGTGCGGCCCATCTTCACCACCGTGCGGAATTCAAGGGCCTTGGCGGCGAAGGCGTCCTCGAGCTCGGTGAGCGCTTCCAGCAGTTCCCGGGCGGCGAAGATCGTGCCGAGCTTGACCGCTGTGGGATAGACATCGTTGGTGGACTGGCTGAGGTTGACGTGGTCGTTGGGGTGCAGCCGTGCGTAGTCACCCTTGGGGTGGCCGAGGATTTCCAGGGCCCGGTTGGCGATTACCTCGTTGGCGTTCATGTTCGACGACGTCCCGGCACCGCCCTGGATGACGTCCACGACGAACTGCTCGCTGAGCTTGCCGTTCATGACGTCGGCGCAGGCATCCTCAATGGCCCGGGCGCACTCGGCGTCGAGCAGCCCGAGCTCGTGGTTGGTGCGGGCGGCAGCCAGTTTCACGGCGGCCAGCCCGCGGACCAGGTACATGTTGGAGGACAACGGCTGGCCGGTGATGGGGAAGTTCTCCACGGCCCGGAGGGTATGGACACCCCAGTAGGCGTCGGCGGGAACATCCCGGTCGCCGAGGAGGTCGTGTTCGGAGCGGAAATCCGGGCGTTCGTCGATCGAGGTCATGGCGGTCCTTACTGGGCGTCGGCGGCGTGGTAGGTTTCGGGAGCGGCGAGGAAATCGGCGGCCTGCAGGAGTCCGACGGGCCGCCCGCCGCCCAGCACAGGGGTCGCGGCGAGGTGCCCCAGGGACGAGGTGTCGACGTCGAGCGCCGCCAGGATCCGCACGGTGACGGGCATCCGGGCGCGGTCCCCGCCGTCGGAGATCTTCACGGCGATGGCGCGGCCGTCCGGGAGGCCCACCAGCTGGACACCCTCGAAGCCGTCCTTGGCCAGCAGGCCGGGGACGAGGCGCATCAGCGCGGTGACGTCCCGGTCCTCGCCCGCAACCATCTCGGGGTGGCGGCGCATGGCGCGTGCGACGGCGGCTTCCGCGCTGTCTCCGGATGCGCCGGGGCCGCCTGCCGCGGCCAGCCGCCCGAACGCGCGGGCCATGCCGCGCAGGGTGAGCGCGAAGAGCGGGGTGCCGCAGCCGTCAGTGGAGGTGCGCTCCGGTTCCTCGCCGGTCAGCTCCGCCACGGTCCGGGCCGCGAGCTGCTGCAGCGGGTGCTCCGGGGACAAATAGCCGCGGACCGGCCAGCCGTTGATGACGCAGGTGGCGGCCATCGCTGCGTGCTTTCCGGAGCAGTTCTGGGCCAGCTGGGTGGCCTTTCCGCCGCCGGCGAGCCATTCCTCGCGCTCGCGGGCGCCGTAGGGGAGGTCTGTGCTGTTCTCGAGGTCCTCCGGGGTCAGGCCGTGCAGGTCCAGGATGCGCCGCGCACCGTCGCGGTGGGCGGCGGCTCCGGAATGGCTGGCGGCCGCGAGGGCCAGGAGTTCGTCCGGGAGGTCCAGCCCGGCGCGGACCATGGCCACAGCCTGCAGCGGCTTCAGGGCCGAGCGCGGGTAGAACGGGGCGAGGGGCTCGCCGGCGGCCAGGAGGGTCCGGCCGTCCGCCGCCGCGGCGATCGCGGAGCCGTAGTGGACGCTCTCGACCAGGCCGTCGCGGGTCTGGACCGCAAGCGGGGCGTGCTGCGGGAGCCGTTCCGGGGCCAGCGGGGTCGGTAAGTGCGCGAGGGCAGGAGAAATCATTGCGTCCTTTGGCGGTGGAGTTGTTGGTGTCTGGTCGGGTGCCGGCGGGGGTGGCCGGCGCCTGCCGTACCTTCTGTTAGGAGTTGAGGATCGAGTCGAGGGCGACGCCAACGGCGTGGAGGTGTTGGCTCATGGCGATGCGCGCCGTCGCCGCGTCGCCGGCTTCGATGGCGGCCAGGATGCGCCGGTGTTCGTCGTCGGAAGCGTGCTTGCGGTCCGCCACCATGTTCAGTGTCTCGGACTGGTAGGCGAGGGCCTCGCGGATGTCCGCGACGACGTTTTCGAACACCTTGTTGCTGCTGGCCCGTGCGATCAACGCGTGGAAGCTGGAGTCCAGGCCCACCCATACTTCGGGGTCGTCCTCGGCGGTCATCGCAGCGACGATGTCCCGCATAGTGTCCAGTTCCTCGGGCGATCGGCGTTCCGCGGCCAGTCCGGCGGCAGGAACCTCGATGTGGGGACGCGCCTCCGTGAGGTCGCGTGCCGAGTACTGGCCCAGCACCAGGTCCTTTGCCACGTGGTTGGCGACGACGAACGTGCCACGTCCGGTCCTGGTGACGGTCAGGCCCAAGGCGGTGCAGGAGCGCAGGGCCTCGCGCACCACCGAGCGGCTCACCCCGTACTCCTGGGCGAGCGTTGCCTCGGAGCTCAGCTTGGCGCCGACGCCGAGCTTGCCGGATTCGATGTCGGAGCGGAGGACGTTGAATACCGCTTCGGCCGCGCTGAGGCGGGCGAGCGGCTGTCCTGCTGTCCGGCTGTCTGACAGGTTCACGCTTTAAAATATGGCAGGGGTCACACCTGGTGTCAACTGTGACGACGGCCCGGGGGCCGGATGACCGCCAGCCCGAGGGCCGGATGCCAGGGGCCGGGGCCGCCGTCACGGTTGGTGCTCTGGTGCCGGCGGCGCCTACAGGGCGGCGAGCAGTGCCTTCATGTCGGCGATTTCTGCGGTCTGGGCGGCCGCGATGTCCTTGCCCAGCTGGACGGCCTCGGCGCTCTTGCCGCTGCGGACCTCCGCGTTCGCCATCTCCACGGCGCCCTCGTGGTGAGCGATCATCTGGGTCAGGAAGAGTTTCGCGGCCTCGGTACCCTGGGCGGCGTCGAGTTCCTTGAGGTCATCCTCGCCCATCATGCCGGACATGGCGTGGCCGCCGGCCGTCTGCGTGGATTCGTTCCAGGCCTTGAGCCATCCCGTCATTCTCTCGATCTCCGGGCCTTGGGCGGCCTTGATTTTCGCGGCCAGCGCCGTGATTCGCGCGTCCATGCCCTGCTTCTGCAGCATCTTCTCGCTCATTTCGACGGCCTGTGCATGGTGGGGGATCATGCCCTGAGCAAAGAGCGTGTCGGTGCCGTTGTGGGTGGCGCCGGCAGCGCCCGGCGCGGAGCTCGCAGCCATGCTGCCGCTGCCCATTCCGGACATCGTGCTGCCGGAACTCGAGCCGGAGCCGGTGGAGCAACCGGCCAGGGCGATGACGGCGGCGAGGGCGGTCGCGGAAATCGTGAGGGTCTTCTTCATGTCAGATCTGTCCTTTGAAAATCCGGCAGGGAACGCCGGCGTCGGGCGGGCTGCGGCGCAGGAGGGCGGCGCGCCCCGATGGCATGCAGAGGCGCCGGAAAATCAACGGCGCGGGCCCGGGTTTACGTTCGGCTAATGGACAGATCGTTGGGCGTGGGTGAGCCGGGGATGCGGGCCGAGAGCGCCCACTGGGCCGCAACACCTGTCGCCCAGGGCTGGGTTCGCTTCACTGCGGTGCCCGGTGGCGGCACGCTCAGCGAGACGCCGGACACGGAGGGGGTGCAGTCCACATGGGCGGCCGGCTTCTCGGCGCAGCTACCTTGACTGGTGCACGACGCCGGCATCGGCGTGCCGCCGACTGTCACCGTTGTAGCGAACACCGGAGGGGCCGCAGGAGCTGTCGCGGCGGGTGAGTGTCCAGAGTGAGTCCGGGCGGCGGGCATGACGCTAGAAGCGCTTGCCGGGTGGGCGGTTTGGCCGTGCGTTCCGTGGAGGCCGGCAAGGATGTGCATGCCAAGGAAGCCGGCAATGACTGCGAGGATGCCGGCCAGCAGTGCTGCGCGGCGGAGGACCGGCACGGCACCGGCTGCGCGGGCAGTGGCCATGGAGATCCTCCTAGCTGGGTCGTTGGGCTGCCATCCCGTTTCACGGCGTTCTCGTGACCCGGAGGCACTTTCAGGGTACCCGGATTCAACGCCCGGCTGCGGAACGATGTTCCCGTCAGTAGGCTGCTACTTCAGATCCCGAGCGTCGCCAGGCTCTGCTGCAGCGTTTCTGCCGAGTGGTGGAGGGATGCGAGTTCGCCGTCGTCCATGGGGGTGTCCAGCACCTTCAGGACGCCGCCGTGCCCCACGATACTGGGCAGTGAGAGCGCCACACCGGAGATTCCGTACTGCCCGTCCAGCAGTGTGGAAACTGGAAGGACCGCGTTTTCGGCGCGCAGCAGGGCCTCGACGATGCGTGCACCGGACAGCCCGATGGCGTAGTTGGTGGCGCCCTTGCCGGCGATCACCTTGTACGCGGCCTGTGTCACCTCGCGCGCGGTCTCGGCCAGGAGTTCGGAGGAGAAGATCCGTTCGCCGTTGACGGTCCAGTTGCGGATGGGGACCGGGCCGATCGTGGCGCCGGACCAGATGGGGAACTCCGTGTCACCGTGCTCGCCCACCATGCTGGCGTGGACGCTGGTGAGCGAGACTCCTGCGCGTTCGGCCAGCAGCCAGCGGAGCCGGGAGGTATCCAGCACCGTGCCGGAGGAGAAGATGCGCGACGTCGGCAGGCCGGAGATCTTCTGCGCGGCGACTGTCAGGACGTCGCAGGGGTTCGTGACGAGCACATAGACGGCGTCCGGGGCATGCTCCAGCAGCCGGGGCATGAGGTCCTCGAGGATCCGGACATTCGTGCCGGCCAGGTCAAGGCGCGTCTGGCCCGGGGCCTGTTTGGCGCCCGCCGTCACGACCACGACGTCGGCGCCCTCCGTGGCGGAGATGTCACCGCCGCCCGTGACGGTGGCCGCCGCGGCGGCAAACTGCGTCCCGTGGGCCAGGTCCAGCACCTCGGCCTCGGCCTTGATGGCGTTGACGTCGTACAGGGCGACGTGGCTGGCCGAGCCCCGGATCAGCGCCGCATAAGCGAGGGAGGTACCGACGCTTCCGGCACCGACCACCGCCAGTTTTGAACCACTCTTCCCGGACATGGTGCCCCTTTCGGGCTAGTTCTCCGGCGCGTCGGCCGGGTTTGCCGCGACCGACCCCGCGGTTTCGCCGCCGTCGATCACGAATTCGGCCCCGGTGACGAAGGAGGATTCGTCCGCGGCGAGGTAGACGGCGAGGTCCGCAACTTCCGTCGGCTGGCCGACCCGGTGCAGCGGGACGTGGCCGGTGTCGAAGGTCATGCCCTCCGTCATGGGTGTCTGGATGACCCCCGGGTGCACGGAATTGACGCGGATGCCCAGGCCGCCGAGATCCAGGGCCGCGCTCTTGGTCAGGCCGCGGACCCCGAACTTTGACGCCGTGTACCCCGCGAGCTGTTCGTATCCGCGCAGTCCGGCGATCGATGAGACGTTGATGATGGCGGCGGGACTGGAGCGGGCCAGGGCCGGCACGGCAGCTTTGATGCCGTTGAAGACGCCGGTGAGGTTCACCTCGATGATCCGGGCCCACTGCTCGTGCGGATAGTCGTCGATCCGGCCAAAGTTCACTATTCCGGCGTTGTTGACCAGGATGCTGAGCCCGCCAAAGGCGTCGACGGCCTCGCCCACGGCCTGCTCCCAGTCGGCAGGTTTGGTCACGTCCAGATGCACGTACCGGGCGCCGTCGCCAAGCTGTGCCGCAAGGGCGGCGCCGTCGTCGTCCAGGACATCGCCGACCACCACCTTTGCCCCTTCCTGCAGCATCCGGGTGGCCATGGCCCCGCCGATGCCGCGGGCGCCTCCGCTGATCAATGCCACTTTGCCGTCCAGCCGTCCCATGGCTTGTCCTTCCGGGCCGCTCCGCGCTCGGGCACGGGCACGCCGCCCGCCCTTGTCCAGCATCTCGTCGGGCCCCCGGCGCGGGCAGGGCCGTTGGACCCTAGGGGCGCCGACACCTCCTGCACCGCCGGTACGAACGTGCCGAAATGGCTCTGTACGGGCTCGCCCGGCCGCCCTACACTGGGATTGCGGGAAAAACGGCACGTTCGTACCTATGAAGGCGGCCGTTCGGACGCATGGTGATCAAAGGGGAGGATGCGGTCATGGGGAAGTCCTTTCCGGACCAGCTCGCTGCGGAGGTCCGCGCGCGGCGCGCCTCGCTCCGGCTGGGGCAGCGTGAACTGGCCGAACTGGCCGGAGTCTCCGAACGCTTCGTCCGTTTCGTCGAGCAGGGCAAACGCACCGTGCAACTGGATTCCCTGCTCGCGCTCCTGGACACGCTGGGGCTGGAACTCCGGGTGCAGACACGGACCAGCGCGGCCGCCCGCGCCCTCGCCGGGCAGCAGGCCAACGGGGAACTGCGGGCACGCGGGGAACCGGATCAGAGTGCGGACGCCCGGCCATGAGGCACCGCATCGCCGACGTCTACAAGGCCGGTGTGCTGGCGGCCCGGCTGGAACGGCACGACGGCGGCACCAGGTTCAGTTACCTGCCGGCGTATCTGGCGTCCGGGGCACCTGCCGTCGCGAGCTCCCTGCCGCTGACGGCGGACCCTGTGCTGTCAGCGGCGGGCGCGGCTCCGCCGTATTTCACCGGGCTTCTGCCGGAGGGCCGGCGGCTGAATGCCCTGCGCCGGTCCGTCAAGACCAGCGTCGACGATGATCTGTCGCTGCTCATCGCGGCCGGAGCCAATCCGGTGGGTGACGTGCAAATTGTGGGCCACGGGGAGAAGCTGGATCCGGACGAACACGCCGTCGAGCTTGAACCCGGAACCCCCGTGGATTTCGATGCCCTGCTGGGCGATTCCGGCCTGATCGACCCGGTGGCCCTCGCCGGCGTGCAGGACAAGCTGTCCGCGGGAATGATCTCCATGCCGGTGGCCAGCGCCGGCCGGCGCTACATCCTCAAGCTCAACGCGCCCGAGTTCCCGCACGTCGTCGAAAACGAATACGTCATGTTCCGCTATGCGGCGCGGCTGCGGATCCCGCTGAGCCGGGTCCGACTGATCCGCGACGTCGCCGGCCGCCCGGGACTTCTCGTGGAGCGCTTCGACCGGGTGCCCATCTCAACGGCTGCGGCGGGCGCGCCGTCGAATGCCGTGCAGCGGCTCGCCGTCGAGGACGGGGCGCAGGTGCTGGGGCTGTACCCGGCCGACAAGTACAACGTGGGGTACGGGCAGGTGTGCCATGCGCTCGCGGCGTACTGCGCGGCGCCGCTGCCGGCGCTACGGAATCTGGCCCTCCAGGCGGCGTTCGCGTGGCTGACGGGCAACGGGGACCTGCACGCCAAAAATGTTTCCATGGTGCAGCAGCCGGGCGGCGAATGGTCAATCGCGCCGGTGTACGACATCCCCTCCACCGTGGTCTACGGCGACAAGACGCTCGCCCTGACCCTGGACGGCAAGCGGACGGGGATATCCCGGAAGCACTTTTTGGGCTGGGCCGCGGGGTTGGGGCTGACGGAGCGGGCCGCCGTTCAGGTGCTGGAGCTGGCGCTGAAGGCCGCGGGGCCGCTGCTGGCGGACCTCCAGGCGGGTACGGCGTTCAGTTCCATGACGAACGACGACGGCGCCTCGCCGTTTTCGGCGGCCGTCACCCGCGATTGGGTCAAGGAGCTCAAACACCGGCGCAGGCTGGTGGAGGGGTGAAGTCCTGGCCCTAGAGGTGCTGGATGCCGGCCCGCTGCATGGCGTCCCTGTAGACCTCAACGTTCTTGGCCAGGAGCTCTTCCTGCTTGGCGGGGGAAACGGCGAAGGCGCGGCCGCCGAGCGCGGTGGCTTTGTAGATCTTGACGCCGTGGTTCTTCAACGAGGAATGGTAGGTCTTCTCGAAGAGCGTCAGGAAGGAGTGGGCGTCGGCGCCGTGGGCAATGACGGCCGAGACGCGCTTGTTGATCTTCAGGAACTGGCGGAAGGGCCGGAGTCCGTCCGTCTTCTCCTGGACATTCAGGGCCGATGCGGCGTCCGGATCTCGGACCCACGGGTAGGCGTTCCACGGCATTACGTAGCGGGGGTCCAGCTCTGCGGCCTCGTAGATGGAGGTGGCACGGCGGGCCGTTTCGTCGTCGTTGAAGTGCGAGACAAAGCCCGACTCCGTGCCCTTGCCGGGGCTGATATGCAGGCTGACAATCCGGCATTCGTCCTCGTCATGGACGGGATCGATGTAGGGGACCACGGATCCAGGCTTCTTTTCCATGAGCTCGTCGCACAGCTTTGTCACCGCGGCGATGTTCGGCTCCTGCAGCAGGGCCTTTTTTTCGTCCCAGTCAATCGTCACGATTTCTCCCTCAGCACTCGGCGTCCAGAATCAGGCGGCTTCCTCCACTCTACGCTTTCGCGGAAGAGCGTGTTTTTGTGGCGGGGTCCAGAGGCTTTCTTCCTCTCGCCACGGTCGGGAGGCAGGCGTACGCTTAAAGCGCCTGCAGGTAACCACTTGATTAAGCCGGGTCGTTCTGGTCATGCAAATGTCCGAGCCGTCTCATAGCGAGATCGCGAAGGTACCTGCAGGCCTCACGTGTTGCAGCTGGACGAGGCAGTGGGACAGTCCGTTCCCCTGGCTGAGGTTCAGTTTCCCGCAGACCAGCCGACGCTCGTCGGTGCTGCGCCGGGACCGATAGCCGTAGAAGCCGTGTTTGAGCGGCTCCGGTCTTCCGATCACTCATTGGCGTTGCGCGCGATGTCCTTAATGAGTGTGTTGATCCGCTTGAGGATTTTTGCGGTTCTTGGATTGCCGCCAAACACGGTCTGCGCCCGAGCCCGGGGGCTCGGATTGTTCTTGATCTCCCAGCCTCTTGTGATTGCAAACCCAGGAGGGTTTCAGGCCGCTGCCGCGGCCCGGGGCCCGGCTGGTTTGGGCGCCTTGGCGAGGTACCGGAGCTTGCGACGGCGGAGCGGTGTCGCTGTCTTGGGATACGGCGTTCCCGGGAGCGGCGGGGCCGTGGACTGGTAGGTGTGGCCGGTGGGGGTGGTGAGCTGGATGGTGTGTCTGGGGCCGGGGCGGGGCTGGGCGTTCCAGCCGGGGGTTTCTTTGGTGTGGTTGCAGGCTTCGCAGAGCCCGGCGCCGTTGGTGCCGGTGGTGTCTCCGCCGTGGTGCCAGGGGATGATGTGGTCCAGGTGCCGGATCGGGGCGTCGCAGTAGGGGGTGCGGCAGGTGTCGTCGCGGGTTTGGATGAAGCGGCGGAGCCCGGCGGGGAAGATCCGGGCCCGGGAGTCCATCCCGATGAGGTCCCCGGTGCCGGGGCGGGTGTAGAGGCGGCGGAGCCGGATGTCCGGGGCTGGGTTCTCGTCCGGTGTCAGGATTTTGCGGGCCCAGCCGGCGGGGACGGTGCCGTAGCCGGTGAGGCGGGCGGGTTCGGAGTCGGCCTGGAGGAGGGTGCGGTCGGTCATGATGAGTTGGAGTTCGATGCCGGCGATCCCGCCGGGGGTGCCGGTGATGCGTTCGACGAGGGCGTCGGCCATGGCCTGGCCGCGGGTGCGGGGGTCGCCGGCGGAGCGGCAAGAGTCGGCGTGCCGGGTCAGGGCGTTGTAGACGGCCACGCCCTGGGCGACGGGGAGCAGGGCGGTGAGGCAGGTCATGGTGTCCGGGGCCGGGCGGAGGCTGACGTGCCGGTCGGTGGCGGCGTGCGCGGCGCGGTCGGTGACGGAGCGCGGGTCGCGCC
>NZ_BAAAQB010000041.1:0-11254 GCF_039531445.1 Arthrobacter humicola
AGCTCCTCCGGGAGCACTTCACGGGGTTCAGTCATAGCCACAATGATTCTCCAATCAATCAGCGACTACAGCCCTCCTACACAAACAATCTGACACCCCCCCGGTCCGCGACGCTCACGGTGTGGCGTGCCTCGATGCTCTCCGGATGGTGGCGTTCGCGCCAGCGACGGGCCTTGGCCCGGAACCGGGACGGCACGAGCTCCCCGGCCGCACAGCCCCGGGCCGCCCCGGGCGCGGCCGGGTCCAGGAAATGCCCCTCCAGCGAGGCCGCCCCGGCAGAATCCAGGCCGCTGGTTTCCTCGACAAGGATCCGGGCGTGCTGCCAGGAAATCGTCCCGGCCCGCAACGCCGCCCAGGTCAGCGGGAGTGCCGTCGTCAAGGCCCGGGCCTCGGACAACAACGCCCCGGCGGTGCGTTCGCTCACGGTCAGGACACACGCGACCTCGGCGACCAGGGCCATCTCCTGGACGGCACGGTCCCGCACGGATCCCGCCGGCGGGGCCAGGAACCTCGCCGCCCGGGCGTAGTCGGCGGCCAGCTGAACCTTCAGCGCCGCCGTCCGGGCCTCCAACCGGGCCACCTCGGCCAACCCGTCCAACAACCCATCCGCCAAATCCCGCAACGGATCACCACCGGCGACGGGCCGACCAGCACCCCGCACGGCATCAGAGTCCCGCAGGGCACCGGCATCCCGCAGGGCACCCGCATCCCGCTGGGCATCGGCGGCGGCCGGATCAGAGCGGTCCGGGCCCTCGGAGCCGGACCCGAGCAAGGCAGCCAGCACAGCCACAGACGCGGCAATGGCCTCCACCGCCACCCCGCTGTCCCCGCTCCAAGCCACCCTGCTTTTCATACCCCAAGTCTATGAAGAGGCACCGACAATCTTGATGGTGCTCCGACGGGACGCCGGCAATATTGATGAATTTGCCGGTGCTCTGAAAAACACCGCCGTGCCGGACGTCTGGCGAGGTCTGGCCTCATTCACGTCACGGGGAAGGTGATCTCGCTCCAGAGGTTGCCGGGTCCGACGTGAACCCGGGCGTCTGCGACTGGGGCATCAGCCCTGACGATGTGGGTGTTCATGGTGGTCAATGCGGCCAGCAGTGCCCCGTTCGGGATGTCGCCCCACTGCTCGACTTTCCCGTAGGGGAGCATCGCGTAAGTTCCCTGGTTGCCGATGGCGCTGGTGACGTAATCGCGTGGGGTGGCGTTGTGGGAGCCGTGGTGGCCGATCTTGTAGAAGGCAGGGTTTGAGACGAGAGCGCGGGCCGCGGGGTCTTGAAGAACATGGTCCCAGGCGCCTTCTTGTGAGTCGCCCACGAAGACGAGTCTGGTGCCCTCGACGTCGAGAACGAAGTAGATGCTGGTGTTGTTGACGGAGCGCTCGAGGATGGAGGCCGCCGCCAGAAGTTCGCTCGCGTCGTCGAGGAGGGCTCCGAGGTTGAGGGTTGCCAAGGTGCTGAGAAGTTCGATTCCGATGTCGTGGCTCACTTCGTCGGGCGTGACACTGTAGATCCCGGCGAAAAGGGGCGCAGCAGGCGTCTGGCTGCCGGGGGAGTCGCTCGCGGGTTCGGCATCCAGAGCCTGTTGCATGGCAAGCCAGCGGGCAGACGCGGGAGGGTTCATGAGTTTGAGCTGGTCAGGGTCACGTGAGGGTCCGAGGACATGAATGGTGACATCGGGCAGTGGCGTGCGGATGACGTTGAGCTGCGCGATCCTGTCCGGGAGGTAGCGGACCGTCGGGACGTTGAGAAAGTGCTTGCCGTTGCGTCCGAGCAGGCGGTCCATGGCGTCCTCGTTGCCCAGCGAATTCAGAGCCAGAGTGCCGGCAACCCCGAGAGCCAGGGTTCGTGCTTCGTCGTTCAGCGCTGCGGGCGCACGGCCGATCAGGGTGTTCAAGCTTGTTGCTGCGCGGGCGAGACCGCTCTTGAGTCTTTTGGCGTCGTCGTCGGAATCGTCTTCGACGAATGACACCCAGACTTCGCCGACCTGGACCTTTTCCCAGTCGTCGTAGGCGAATCCGGTGATGTGGTCGGCATGGTGGTGCGTTGCTACGACCACGTCGAGAGTGGGGGGTCCTCCCGGTGCGGCCGCCTCGGTGAGGTCGGAGATGATCGCACGTACGACGTCGAGGAGGGGCCGCGCCTTGCCCAGGCTATGGACGCCGCAGTCCACCAGCATCCGCCAGGCCTGATCGTCGCGTTTGACGGTGACCAGGAAGGCATCGCCGAAGCCGACGTCGTACATGCGGACGGTGACGGAGGACGCTGGCATGCTCAGGCTCCGTCCTGGCCGGCGTGCAGGCGCGCGAAGGAGAGTCGGAGGGTTGCCGGTTCGACGGTCCAGGCCGAGAGCGCGTCCATGTCTTCGACGTCGCCCATCCAGTCGCGGATCGACCGCAGCCGTTCGGTGCCGGCCTCGTGGAAGTCCAGTGCGCAGCCCCTGATATCCCCAGACAGGTCGTCGAGTTTTGTGTGGTCCGAAAGCGGTAGCGGTTTGGTGACGAGAAATTCGACCTGGCCGTCCACGCGGGCGATGACGGTGGTGCCGGCGCGAATCGCTGCGCGTTGATTTGGCGGGATCTGGGCGCCGGTTTCGTCGGTCCGCTGATCTTCCAGATCGTCGCGACGCTGGGCGAACTGGATGGCGACGATCGGTCGGGGTTGACCGTCGGAGGCCCACAGGTAGACGACCCGGGCACTGACCATCTCGATCTTCCCTGCGGCTTTGTCCAGGCCAAGTTCATAGGCGTGTTCTACTCCCCAGCCGCGAATGAGCTCCTGAAGGTGTCTGGCATCGGGCTGTGACGTCAACTGGCCATGTGGCGCCTGTCCGGGAACCGCCCGACCGGGAACAGCATGCCCGGTGGCCGGAGTGGTGTCAGAATCGTCGGCGAAATAGACGGTGCTGCCGGTGTCGAGGTCGAGTGTTGCTTCCAGGATCAGGGGTGCCAGGTCGATGGCATTGATCCCGTCTCTAAGGTTCATGTCCAGTGGCGGCTTGGACCAGACGAGGGCCTCGTCAGCGAGGGAGGTCACTCCCGGCGGGTAGATACCGCGCCGACGGAAGGCCTCGACAAGAATTGCCCTAAGGTGTCCGGCGTCATCGGGGTAGAGTCCCTGGTCCGCGGTGACGATCGCCCGGACGACATCACCGAAGGTCACGTCGACGACGGGGAGGTATTCGAATGCCCGGACCACCATTTCCAGGAAACGGTCGGCATTCATCGCCGCCGTGGCGGTGACGCGATTGACCAGGTCTGTTGGGAGCGCTCCCGGCGGCAGGACCCCGGTGCCTGCACTGGCGATACGTCGGAGATCGGCGATCTGCGACTTGTAGGTGTCAATGAACGCGTCGAAGACGGCGGCGACGAAGCACGCCCCGCGATCGTGTGGTTCAACGGCTTTCAGGAACGCGTCCGGGGTGCGGGGGGATCCGATCGCGGACCTCAGTGCCGCACCGCGTCCGGTGGACGCGCCGAACTCGGTTGCAAGATCCAGCAGCGCCGACCCCTTCTCGAGGGTGCCTTCCGATTTCGCCACGGCATCGGAGACCACTTCGGGGAAGCCGAAGTGGTTAAACAGTGCAACGAGGTCGGCTATTGCCTCATGCCATGCGAGCACGTCCGGGTGAGTGGGTTCGGAAAAGTACTTGCGCATGCGGTGCACGATGGCATGAGTGACTTCATGGGCGACCACGTCAACGGACAGACAGGTGAACATCATCTGGCCCGGCAGGTTGGCTCCAGGGTCCCTCTCGTCGGCACGGAAGTAGCCGAAAAGGACAGCCCGCCGGTCCTTGTCGAAGTAGGCGTTACGTCCCTCGAACGCATGCGGGACGAGGCGGAGTTTGTCGTCGCCACGCCAGCGGAAGCGGAAGCCGCCAAATCGTTCAAAGCGTTCGATCACGCTCATCGCCACTGCGTAGACGACTTGCTGATGGGTTCTTGGATCGCTTTCCGAGGGGCGCATACCCCGTTGGGCGAGGATGGCGGCGGCGTTCAGGTCAACCGGCAAATACCAGAGGTCACGGGCCACGTCATAGTCGACGACCTGCAAGAGCCGGCCGGCCGGGCCGGGCCTGAGGTCCCTTTCGAACGGGATGTCGATCGTGAGGAACCTGCCGGAAAGGCGGGTCGACATCGGATCGAACGCATACGCACGAAGTAGCCGCCGGGCCGGCAACACGGCCTCGGGCCGGTCCCTCCTCGCGGGAGTCACTGCTCAGCCCGAGCCGACGCAGGCGCCGCTTCTTGCCCGGCCCAGTCCGGATCGGCCCAGACCACATTGGCGGGTGCCTTGAACGTTGGATCGGCCACGGCCCGGGTGTTCACGCTGGCGTGGACGGCGGCGCCGGCGGGGACCTTCCTGTTGCGTGTGCCGAGCAGCACCCATGCCCGGCCGCGGCGGTGCAGCTCCGCGGTCGCGTCAGCAGGGGTGACCGCGCAGGCGGCCCCGACGGCGCGGGATCGAACTAACAAACCCTCGGCAATCCCGCCCTCGATAATCCACTTCAAGGCGATTCTCGAAAGCCGCGGAGCAGGGGTCGGCTTCCCCGGGCGCGCTGCCTGGCCGGCCGGTGTCTTGTCGACGAAGGTTCCTCCGACATCGCTGTGCACACCGGCGAACCAAACCTCTTCCAGGGACCCGTCCGTGCGGGCGTCGACCAGGTACTCCTTGAAGGGAGCCCGCTTCTCATTGATCGACACTGCATGGCGGATTCGCACGGCATTGGGGAGTTCGCGCGTAAAAGGCCAGCGGATCTCCCATCGGAGGAACCCTGCAGCCTTGACGGTGTCCCACACGCCCAGGTACCTCACCGGCACCGTCGATTTGCCGTCGACGTGCTGCGCGAACACTTCCGACGTGAGGTGCACCTCGTCCCAGTCAATCCGCCCTTCACCGCCCCGACGGGCATAGGTGGCGACCACATACGGAACGAGGTTCTCCGAACCTGGACGCATCACGCCGATGGCGCGAAGAATCCCCACGAGGGCACGAGCCGTATACGCGCCGCGGCTAAACCCGAAAATGAAGATCTGATCCCCGGGGGCCCAGTTCTGCATCAGCCACGCATAGGCTTCCCCAAGGTTCTGCCGCAGACCCCACCCGAACGCGAGCCCGCCCACCCGCGAGATCGACCTGGCGAGAGGAGTCCACGCCCCGGCAGACGCAAACGTCCCGACCCCAGGGTCGTAGTAGGCGATCTGTCTAGTCGGATCGGAATGATCGAGCAGCTCGTACAGAAGGACGACGTTGGTGTTGCCTTTGGCGCGCACCTGCGCACCGGTCCCATCCAGACACACCACCAGATTCCGGGACATTTGAAACCTCCCCGCCGGGCACGTACCGCACCTGCCGCACCTGAAGCCGATCATCCCCCTCCAGCGCCGCCAAGGGAAGAGGAAGTTTGCGAACCGGGTCAGCACTCAAGGGCACCCGGCTTCCCGCAGGGCGTCACCCCTCCCGGGAGAGATAGGACAGTGCGGCGACGACGTGGGCTTGGACGCCCATGGAGAGGGTCGGGTCAATCACGGGGGCGAAGGAGGGGGAGTGGTTCGCCGGGATGTCCCGGGCCACTGTTCCCTTCGAGGCTGCAGCGCGGTAAGCATCGGGGTCCGCGCCGCCGAGGAGCCAAAAGGTGTACGGCACATCGAACGCGTCCGGAATGCGGCTGAAGTCCTCGGACGCCGTCTGCCGCTCCGCCGTGCGCACAGCCTCTGCCCCGAAGCGGGCGGTAAACGCCGTCCGCACGCGTTCTGTCACAGCTGCGTCGTTGCTGGTGAGCGGGAACTGGTCGTAATACTCGAACTCAGGTTCCCGGGGCGATCCGGCGGCAGAGCACTCGCCCTTGACGATCCGCTCAACCGCGGCAAGCACGCCGGCCCGGATTCCGGCGTCGTACGTGCGGATGTTCAGCAGGAGCGTGGCGCGGTCCGGGATGATGTTCGATGTCGCCCCGGCATTGAGCGCCCCCACAGTGACGACGGCGAAGTCGCCGGGCTTCGTCTCCCGGGAGACGATCGACTGAAGCCTGAGCACGATCGAGGCGGCCAACACCACCGGGTCCACGGACATGTGCGGCATCGAACCGTGCGCGCCTTTCCCGTACACCGTGATCTTGAGCGAATCGCCGGCGGAGAGGACCGGTCCGATGGTGGTGGCGACTGTCCCCGCCGGTATTGGCATCACGTGCTGGGCAAAGGCGACGTCGGGCCGTGGCACTTTGGTGACAAGTCCGTCGTCGATCATTGCTTGGGAACCTGCCCCGACTTCTTCGGCCGGCTGAAAAAGGGTGATGTAGGTTCCGGACCAGGCTCCACGCCCGTCCGCCATGAGCTTGGCGGCTCCGAGCAACGCACTGACGTGAAGGTCGTGACCGCACGCATGCATGATCCCGTTCACCGCCGACGCATAGGACAGCCCCGTGGCCTCCGTGACAGGCAGTGCGTCCATGTCGGCGCGCGCCAGAACAGCCGGGCCGACCCCGTTCGCGAGGACGCCGACCACGCCCGTTCCTCCAATACGGGTCACCGAATACCCGAAGGCAGTGAGTTTCTCCTCGACAATCTTCGACGTCTCATGCTCCTCGAAGCTCAGTTCGGGATGCCGGTGAAGCCGGGTGTAGATCTCCTGCAACCAGCCGAGCTCGGATTCCAGGCCTGCCAAAACTGTCTCGGAACTGCTCATGCGCATCTCGCTCTCGGAGCTTCAAAACGCCCGCGTGCGCCGGGCGCAACAGATAGAAACCAGACTAGGCCCGTGGAGCCATATTTGTAGTGCCAGGGGCGAGTAACGCGAAGGCTCTGACGGGTAAGAACCGGATATTAACACGTAGCCGCCACTCAGGAGGTGGCGACTCCTGACTCGTTAAGATGGCCTCTGCGTGGCCGGTTATTCCGGCCGGATGAATTCGGCGGCATGACGCAATCGCGCCGCAGTCAGGGCTTTTATCCCACATTGTTATTGGGTCATCGCGGGTCCTTCAGCATTGGCCGGCATAGCATATTTCACTTCAATGACGACTTGCGAGGAATTCATGCGGCGAGCGATTTTGGAACGTTTAATAGTCATCGCCGCAATAGTGTGTTTCAGTCTGGTGCCGCTGCCCGCCAAGGCAGCCACTGGTGTGGCGACAGACAAGGTTGTCAGTAAACACCAGTCTTCGATTTCGCGATCTGTGGTATCGCCAGCTTTCACAACCAGCCAATCCAAGGAATTGTTGATCGCATTTGTGAGCGCTGATGGCCCGGCGGTCACCGGTTCCCAGCAATTCACCTCGGTCACCGGTGGAGGGCTCACCTGGCGCCTGCGTAAACGGACCAACGTTCAGTATGGGACGGCTGAAATCTGGCAGGCGGTGGCGAGCAGCATCCTCACGAACGCCACTGTGACGGCTACGCACAACGGGTCTTACCAGGCGTCCATAACGGTTGCGACGTTCACGGGCGCGGACACGGCCACCGATGGAGCAGTCGCGGGAGCCAACGGGCCCACGGGTGCGCCCAGCGCTTCGCTCACGACAACCCGCACCGGTTCCTGGGTCTGGGGCGTGGGAAACGACTGGAGCAGGGCCATCGCCCGTACAGTCGGAAGCGGTCAAACTAAGGTAGATGAGTTCCTTGCCAGCAACGGTGACACGTTCTGGACGCAGCGCCAGACCGTGCCCGGTACGGCGACAGCGCCGTCGTCCGTGAGAATCAATGACACCGCTCCGACTACGGACAAGTGGAATATGTCTCTGATCGAGATTCTGCCCGCCCCGACCCCGCCCTCGGCGCCGGTGTTCACCGCGGCCACGCCACCGGCGACGGCGACGGTGGGAACCGCGTACACCTACACCTTCGCCGCGACAGGGAACCCGGCCCCGACCTTCCGGGTCTCGTCCGGTGCCCTGCCCGCGGGGCTGGGCCTGAACTCCACCACCGGGGTCCTGTCCGGAACCCCGACGACGGCGGGCCCGGCAACGTTCACGGTCACCGCCACGAACGGGGTCAGCCCCGACGCGGTCACGCCCTCGCTGACCATCACCGTGAACCCCGCGGAGTCGCCCGACGGTACCCAGGCCGCCGTCGTCTTCGGTTGGGGCCCGGTAGTAACCGGGGATGAGTTCACCTATACAGGCGCGCCGAATCCCTTGAAATGGAATGTGTACAACAGCCCGGGACATGCGGGGAACGGGATCCGGAGCCCGAACGCCTGGGCCGTGGACGGCAGCGTCGCCACCGTCAGCGGTGACTCGGCCGGCACCACCGGCGGCATGTCGGCCAGGTTTGCCCAGCAGCAGTACGGCCGCTGGGAGGCCCGGATGCGAACCAGCGACCGGGATCCGAAGTACCATCCAGTCCTGATTCTCTGGCCGAACAACAACACGTCGCCCAACTGCGCGGAGATTGATTACGCCGAAGGAACGTCCGATACGAGCAAGATCAAGTTCTTCCTGCACTACGCGTGCAGCGGCTCGAACTTCCAGACTCAGGCAGCCCAGACGATCGACACAACCCAGTGGCACAACTACGCGGTCCAGTGGACCCCGTCCGGGATCACCGGCTACATCGACGCAGTCCCATGGTTCACCGACACGGACCCGGCGCACCAGCCGACGGTCGGGATGCACCAAACCATCCAGCTCGATTGGTTCCCGGACGGGACCGCCACCAAACCGAGCCAGATGCAGGTCGACTGGGTCCGCGTCTACGCCTGACGCCCGACGTCTGGCTCGGCGGACGCGAACACTCTGACACCACCCACGGAACCCCGGTAGTTTCACTCGAGAGACAAGTATCGCCCACTGGTGACCCGCAGGTTGCCGGGCCGATAGGCTCCGGACTTAGCCGTCATTTCGGCCAATGCGGCAAGCGGGTGCCAGCCGTAACAGGCGTTATCAATGCAGGGGGACTTGATGCGGTTCTTAGCAAGGCTGGGCCTTATCGGACTGCTTCTGGCGCCACTGCTGGGAACGGGCATGCCCACCGCAGATATCGCCGCAGCAGCCACCCCAAGCTGCCAGCCCACCACGCCGGCACCGACCGACCCGTACCCTGGTGCCACCGTCGTGGCCGACAACTTCGAATCAGATACCCTCGCCCCGTTCATCGTTCAAACCGCCGGAACCGGAACCGCCACAGTCTCCTCAGCTTTGGCACACACAGGCGGCTGCGCCGCCTACCTCCACGTAACCTCCGACGCCGGCTCGCTCGCATACCTCACTGCCCCCTTGCCGGCAGGAACCCCTTCCGCCTACGCAGACGGCTGGTTCAACATCACCACGGCCGGCCTGACCGGCAGTGACGTACCCTATTTCCGGTTCTTCTCCGGAACCACTCGGATCGCAGACGTATACCGCTACAACAGCAATGGCCAGCTCTGGCTGCGTGTGACCTCACCTACCGGCGCTTTCGTCTACACACGCTTGCTGTCCTCCAGCATCCCTCTCAGCTCCTGGCACCACGTCGTCATGCAGATCGTCCCCAATACAAGCGCGACAACGATACAGGTGTGGTTTGACAGCGTCCTCGTCTATTCCAGTAACCAGGTCAGCACCGGATTCACCACCTTGTCGAACGTGCAGCTCGGATCCGAACACACAAGCCAGATGGGCGACAGCTACGTCGACGACGTCATCTTCAAGAGCGGCGCCCAGACGGCCCCGGTCTTCACCGCGTCCACGCCTCCGACTACTGCCACGGTCGGCGCTGCCTACTCGTATACCTTTGCCGCGTCGGGTAATCCGGCGCCGACGTTCCGGGTGTCGTCCGGTGCCCTGCCGGCCGGGTTGAGCCTGAACAGCACTACCGGGGTTCTTTCCGGGACCCCGACGGCGGCTGGTCCGGCAACGTTCACGGTCACCGCCACGAACGGGGTCAGCCCCGACGCGGTCACCCCGTCGATCACGATCACGGCGAGCACCGCCCAAGCGGCCCCGGTCTTCACCGCGTCCACGCCTCCGACTACTGCCACGGTCGGCGCTGCCTACTCGTATACCTTTGCCGCGTCGGGTAATCCGGCGCCGACGTTCCGGGTGTCGTCCGGTGCCCTGCCGGCCGGGTTGAGCCTGAACAGCACTACCGGGGTTCTTTCCGGAACGCCGACGGCGGTCGCAACATGGGACCACATCGTCATCCTGATTGACGAGAACCAAAAGGACACGTCCATCATCGGCAACTCCAGCGCGCCCTACCTGAACTCCCTCGCCACATCGGGCGCGAACATGACGCAGACGTTCGCGGAAAGCCACCCTTCGCAGCCGAACTATCTCGCGTTGTTTTCAGGCTCCACGCAGGGGATCACAGATGACAGCTACCCGCATAGCTTCACAACTACGATGCTTGAGGGCCAGCTAAAAGCAGCAGGCAGAACATTCACGGGATTCGCCGAAGGCCAGACCTCGCGAACGAACTACCTCGCTTATCACTCACCATGGAACAACTGGGCATCCATCCCGTCATCGGAACGCCTCGATTACAGCGCATGGCCGACTGACTTCACAACGCTACCGACTGTGTCCTTTGTCGTCCCCGACAGTTGCAACAGCATGCACGATTGCTCCGTCGGCACCGGTGACACGTGGGCAATGAACCACGTGGACACATACCTGCAATGGGCCAAAACGCACAACTCACTGCTGATCACCACTTGGGATGAAAACGATTCATCTGTAAGCACGAACAAAATCGCCACATTCTTCAACGGGGCCAACGTCATCCCCGGCAACTACACGCAGACGATCAATCACTACAGCATTCTTGGCCTGATCCAGGATGCTTACGGGCTCCCGCGCAACGCCAACACGTTAGGGGCAGCGGCACTCGCTGCCCCGTTCAGTGCAACGTTCACGGTCACCGCGACGAACGGGGTCAGCCCCGACGCCGTCACCCCACCCATCGCGATCCACGTGAACCCAGCACCGGCACCGCCTGTGTTCACGGCGTCCACGCCTCCGGCTGCTGCCACGGTCGGCACTGCCTACACATATGCCTTTGCCGCTTCGGGTAATCCGGCGCCGACGTTCCGGGTGTCTTCCGGTGCCCTGCCGGCCGGGTTGAGCCTGAACACCACCACAGGGGTCCTTTCCGGCACCCCGACGGCGGCTGGTCCGGCAACCTTCACGGTTACCGCGACTAACGGGGTCAGCCCCGATGCGGTCACCCCGTCGATCACGATTACCGTGAACACCGCCCAGACGGCCCCGGTGTTTACCGCGTCCACGCCTCCGACTACTGCCACGGTCGGCACTGCCTACACATATGCCTTTG